>CAMASN010000027.1 GCA_945861025.1 Ferrithrix thermotolerans DSM 19514 | reverse complement strand
TCGCGTTTGCCGAACCGCAGTTGGATGCCAACATCCCAGCCAATGGTGTAGATGCCTGCACGCAACAACGACGTTGCGACCAGACCGCCCCGACCTGTTCTCTCGCGCTCGAGCAGCTTGGCCAAGACCCCCGCAGCGAGCGTGATGCCGGTGACATGATCACCCATGCCGCTGCGAATGGCCGGAGGCAACTCGCCAGGAGGCACCAAGGTGTGTGCCATACCACTGCGAGCCCAAAACGCACCAACGTCGTAACCGGCGCGGTCGCGATCGGGGCCTTGCAAGCCGTAGCCCGTAAGGCTGCCGTAGACCAATCGAGGAAAACGTTCGATGACCGCAGCGTGATCAAGTCCAAGACGTTCGAGCGCAGCGGGACGCACGTTGGTAATGAACACATCGGCGGTTGCCAAGAGTCCGAACACCTGGGCAAGACCGGGCTCGGTGTGCAGATCGATGACCACCGATTGCTTGCCGCGGTTATCGATCTCGAACGGCGGCACGCCTCGCTGATTCGCTACGCCCAGCGCACCGAAAATGGATCGCTGCGGATCACCGGAAGGCGGCTCGACCTTGATGACCTCGGCACCCCAATCGGCCATCAGGCCGGCCGATGCAGGCCCGGCAACCCACACACCAAGCTCCACAACGCGATAGCCAACCAGTGGTCCGGTGGCACCAACTTCGGGCAGCGAGTCACTCATCAGCGCATCGCCATCGTTGCGGCCGCGTCTTTGTCGCGGATGAGTAGCGCTGCGAACGAGCCAACGAGCGCGAGTCCGGCGGCAACCAGGAACGTGATGTGGAATCCATCGAGCGCACCACTTCTATCGACCGCAAGGCCGTCGACACCAAGCACCACGTAGTGCGTCAGGATCGTTCCGAGTATCGCAACAGCAATCGATATGGCCACTTGCCGCTGGGTGCTGAAGATAGACGAGGCGCGACCGTTGTCGGTTGGCGCGATGGTTGCGTAGCTCGACGCCTGCATCGGCACGAACGCGAATCCCATGCAGAACCCGCGCAACAGCATGAGGCCGCGAATCCACCAAAGGTTGGTGTCGAGAGTGAGCCAGTAGAACGCGAAGATCGTGAGCGACGACAAGAACAGCCCGACAAAGATGAGTCGGCGCGGGCCCACGCGCTTGTAAAGCGAACCGGCAATGAATGTAGAGCAGCCGACACCGATGGCTTGTGGAAATGTGACTAACCCTGAGGCTTGCGCGCTGAGCCCGCGCAGGCTCTGCAGATACGCGGGCAACACAAACAACAGTCCGAGAAAGCTCGAGATCGAGAAAGCACTCACGATGTTCGAATTTCGGAACATGCGATCGCGCAGCAACGAGAGGGTGAGCATCGGGTGTGTTTTGCGCGTCTCGACCCGCACCATCGCCGTGAGCATTGCAATACCGGCGACGCCAAACAGCAACACCTGCGGCGAGGTCCATCCGCCGCGAGGCCCCTGGCTCAGCGCATACACAAACGACGCCAGACCAGCGCCCGACAACACGAATCCAGCGACATCGAACGAACCGCAGTCGGGCTCGCTGTGTTCGCGCAGCAACTTGAACCCCACCACGAAAGCGACCAAGCCAACTGGGACGTTCACATAGAAGATCCAACGCCATCCGGCATTCGTAACGAGGAACCCTCCGATCACCGGTCCCAACGCAGGCGCAGCGAGCGTGGGGATCATCATCAGTGTCGAGACTCGGGCACGTTCGGCGGGCGGGAACACACGGAACATCATCGCCAGGCCAACCGGCGTGAGCATGCCGCCGCCAACACCTTGCAGTACACGAAACGCAATCAGTTGGTTGATGGATTGCGCAGCGCCGCACAGCGCTGAAGCGCCAAGGAACATTGCAAACGCAAACAGAAAGACACGCTTGGTACCGACACGATCGCCGAGCCAACCCGACGCCGGAATGAACACCGCCAAGCTCAGCGTGTAGCCAACAACCACCCACTCTGTGGAGCCAGCGCCGAACTGCTGACCCAAGGTTGGCAGCGCCACGTTCACGATGGTGGTGTCGAGAATGTCGAGGAACAACGCCGACACAAGCACCGCAGCAACGATGTACTTGTATTCGACACGTCGACCAAAGATCGACACCGGATCGACGATCGACGCAGCGCGGGAAGTAGTTGCGGTCACAACAGAGTTACCGTAGACGGCGTTGGGGCAACTGTCACCATTGCTCGGGCTTCCTGCGCACAGCAATTGCACGGCAGAATGAGTGAATGAATAACGAGCTCACTCGCCAATCGAGCCCCGACGACATGAGTTGGGGATCCTTCACCGAGTCAGGTCCGTGGGTCATCGATCGTGCTGCGGTTGCGTGGCTACCGCTCGCCGCAAAACTGCGGCGGGCCGCTCAGGCCGAAGTGCCAAGCCTCACCAAAGGCTCAAAGCTTCCACCGGGGACACGCGTGTTCACTGTGACGCGGCATCTCGGCGGTGCGCTTATTCCGTGGCTCATCCGTAAACGGCTTGGCCGCTACGGCTCAACCGAAGTGAGCCGTGCCGATGTTTCGTTGCGTCTGCGCAAGGCCGCCGAACAACTTGGCCCCACCTACATCAAGCTTGGCCAGATCATCTCAAGCGGCGACGGCCTGTTCCCCGCCGAACTGGTGAACGAGTTCAAGTTGTGCCGAGACAAGGTCGCTCCAGAGCCATGGGCCGACGTTCGCCTCACTGTAGAGACCGACCTCGGTGCTCGCATCGAAGACATCTTCTCGTTCTTCGACACCACCCCTCTTGCCGCCGCCTCTATTGCACAGGTTCACGCGGCAACGCTGCGCACCGGAGAACAGGTTGTGGTCAAGGTGCAGCGCCCAACCGTGAGCACCCGCGTTCGACGCGACCTACGGGTGATGGCATGGCTCGCGCCACACCTCGTCGGCCGCATCCCTATCGCTGCTCTCGCTAATCCCCCGGCCTTGGTCGAACTGTTCGCCGAAACCATCGTCGAAGAACTCGACTTCCGAATGGAAGCAGCGAACATGCTCGACATGGCCCGCGTGCTCAAAGACCTCAAGCAAGACGGCTTTGTGATCCCGCGGCCCCACCCCAAACTCGTCACGCGGCGCGTGCTCGTGATGGAACGAGTGTCGGGCTTCAACTTCGACGACGTCATCGGCATGACCGACGCCGGCATCGATACCGAAGCCGTTGTGCGCTCGGGCATGATCGCCTTTATGGAAGGCGCAATGATCGAGGGACTGTTCCACGGCGACCTGCACGGCGGCAACATGTTCGTGCTCGCCGACGGCCGCACCGCGCTGCTTGACTTCGGCATCGTTGGTCGACTCAGCGACGAGCGTCGCTTGGCATTTTTACGCCTCATGCTCGGCGCCACCACCAACGACATCAAGGGCCAAGTTGCTGCGCTGCGCGATTTGGGAGCATTACCCAAGGACACTGATCTCGACGCGGTCATCCGCGATCTGAATCTCGACCAGCCCACCATCGACCCCACCACACTCAACGGCGAAGAGCTCGTCAAAGAAGTGCAACGCGTGGTCAAGGCATTGCTTGGCTATGGCGCACGCCTTCCCAAAGAACTGATGCTCTATGTGAAGAACATGGTGTTCCTCGATGGAGCAATCGCTCGCCTGGCACCAAACCTCGACATCCTCGCTGAGGTCGCCAACATCTCGATGCTGTTCGCCGAACGTCATGGCGAGCGCCTCGGCCGCGAACTCGGAGTAGATGCGTCGGCGATGGAGGTCAACCTCGATGGTATGAAGGCCAGCTTCGGCCTTCCGGCCGCTACCGAATCACTGACCTACCGCGACCTTCAAGCGCGCCGAGACCTCATCCAAAAGCGCATGCGCGACCACGTCGGACGCTGACCTAGTCTGACCACCTCATGCGTCTTGTTATCGCTCGCTGCACCGTTGATTACAACGGGCGCCTCTCTGCTCATCTCCCCGAAGCGGTTCGCCTCATCATGGTGAAAGCCGATGGTTGCGTTGCCATTCATGCCGATGGTGGCGCGTATAAGCCGCTCAACTGGATGAACGCTCCCAACACCATCACCGACAACGGTGACCACTGGATCGTGGCCAACCCGAAGGGCGAGCAACTGGTCATCAACCTGCTCGAAGTGCTGCATACGGCGGCGCACGAACTCGGCGAAGATCCGGGTCTGCAAAAAGACGGCGTCGAAGCGCATCTGCAAGTGTTGCTGGCCGAGTCGCCCGAGTCGATCGAACCCGGCTTGGTGTTAGTACGGCGTGAGTATCCAACCGCAATCGGCCCTATCGATCTGGTCTGCCGCGATGGCGCAGGCGGCGTTGTAGCCATCGAGGTAAAGCGTCGTGGCGACATCGACGGCGTCGAACAACTTGCCCGTTATATCGAGCGTCTGCATCTCGACTCGTCGCTCGGTCAAGTTCGCGGGATCTTCGTTGCCCAGTCGGTGAAGCCCCAAGCCAAGGTGCTCGCTGAAGCTCGAGGCTTCAGCTGGATCGAGGTCAACTACGACGAACTGCGCGGCCTGAAGCGCGACGAACTCACGCTGTTCTAGTTGGTGCTCTAACCTCTGCTACGCATGCAACTGATCAACGGGGCCATCCAGAACTACGCATGGGGAGACCGCAACGCCATTGCCAACCTTCTCGGTGTTGCACCCAATGGTCAACCGCAAGCCGAACTATGGTTTGGCACCAACTCTGGCGCTCCAAGCCACCTTGCCGACGGTCGCACGCTTGAGTCTGTTGCGGGCAAGCTGCCCTATCTCGTAAAGATCCTCGCTGCGGCCCAACCGCTGTCGCTGCAAGTGCACCCTTCACGCCAACAAGCACTCGAGGGATACGAACGCGAGAACACTGCCGGCATCGCCCTCGACGCGCCCCAGCGCACATACCGCGACCCGTTCCATAAGCCCGAACTGATGTGCGCGCTCACCCGCTTCGAGGCCGTCTGCGGCATCGCTCCACTCGATCGCACCGACGCATTGCTCGGCGAGCTTGGCCCTGCGGCGACAGACATGCGCACCATGCTTCGCAACACAGGCGTCGGCGAGGTCATCGCTCATGTGCTCAACAATCGCCCGTCGCTCACTGCCTTGCTCGATGCCGCCGCACACCACGAAGACCCTCGCTGTCGCTGGCTCAACAAGCTCAGCCAACTGCACCCCGGCGACTCATCGGCGGCCATCATCTTGCTGCTCAATTACGTGGCGCTCGAGCCAGGCGAAGCTATCTACCTTGGTGCCGGAAACCTGCACGCCTATCTCGGCGGACTCGGCGTAGAGGTCATGGCCAACTCGGACAACGTGGTGCGTTGCGGCCTCACACCAAAGTTTGTCGATGCTCGCGAGGTGCTGCGCGTGCTCGACACAACGCCGCTGCACGACCCCGTAGCAGTTCCGGAGGCAACCGCAAATGGGAGTCTGCGCTATCCAGTACCAACCCCCGACTTTCGATTCTCTGTGTACGAGATCGACGGCAGCATCACGTTCACCGCTCAAGGCACCGAGTTGTTGCTCTGCACCAGCGGCGAGACCGTGGGGCTCACCCGCGGTCAGTGCGCAGTTGCGCTCGATAGCGAACGCATCGAACTTGTTGGCACCGCTACCGTCTACCGCATCGGCGTCGGCGTTGACACAACGAGCTAGTGCTCAACCCGCTTACGGATCTCGATGATCTTGTCGTGTGCGTGATTGGCGTCGTCGCCTTTGTCATCGAGTAACTGGGCGCGATCTTTCGCTGCTTCTCGTTCGGCCAATGCAGTATCGACTCGAGCAATCGCAGCTTCGGCGCCGTGCTCGTGGATGTACTCGGCCCACTCGACCAAGGCTTCGACCATTTCGCTCTCGGCCACAACAGCAACGTTGCGCCCCTTCACAAACAAGTGACCGCGTTTGTTGCCGGCGGCAATACCGATATCGGCTTCGCGAGCTTCGCCCGGACCATTGACCACGCAGCCCATCACAGCAACCTGTAACGGAATCTCACGATCGCCAAACGCCTTCATCGCCCGATTGGCGACATCGATGACATCGACCTCGGCGCGACCGCAACTTGGGCACGCGATGAGGTCGACATTCTTGCGCTCGCGCAATCCGAGCGCCTCGAGCAACTGACGGCCAGCGCGGGCCTCTTCTACCGGGTCGGCAGTAAGGCTGTAACGAATGGTGTCACCAATGCCTTCGAGCAACAGCGTGCTGATGCCCGCTGTGGCCTTCACCAAACCAGCAGGAGGTGGCCCAGCTTCAGTGACACCGAGATGCAACGGCACGTTGGTGGCCTCGCTGAGCTGTCGATATGCCTCGACCATCAACGGCACATTTGATGCCTTCACGCTGATCTTCACGAGATCGAAATCGACCTCTTGAAAGTAGGCCAGTTCTTGCATTGCCGACTCGACCATTGCCTCGGGTTTGATGCCACCCCACTTGGTGTACAACGCCGGATCGAGCGACCCGCCGTTGACGCCAATGCGGATGGGCACGTTGCGATCGCGGGCCTCGGCGGCAACAGCCTTGATGTGCTCGGGGCGACGAATGTTGCCGGGGTTGAGGCGCAAGCCCTGCACTCCAGCTTCGAGCGCTGCCAATGCCATCCGGTACTGGTGATGGATGTCGGCGATGATCGGAATGGGTGATCGCGGAACGATCTGCGCAAGGCCTTCGGCGGCCTCGGCTTCGTTGCAGGTGCAGCGGACGATGTCGCAGCCCGCAGCAGCAAGTGCATAGATCTGCTGCAACGTGCCCTCAACATCGGCGGTCTTGGTGATCGTCATCGACTGCACCGTGATGGGCGCATTGCCACCCACTGGCACCTTGCCGACGAAGATTTGACGGGTCTGACGGCGCTCAAACATTGGCATCAGTGTGCCACCTTGCAACACCTTCGCGCTTGATCGTCACCCAATTGGGCGAGTGATATCGAGGTACAACCCAGCGAACAGCACGAACACGAAGAACACGATGACCGTCATCGCCACGGGAATCATCTTGGCGACGTCGGCGGTGTAGCGCCGTCCCGGCCGCGAGCGGAGCCGTTCGTAGGTGGCAATTGCAGCGTGACCACCATCGAACGGAAGTAGCGGGAACAAATTGAGCAAGCCGACAAACACATTGATGCCCGCCAGCGTGAGCAGAATGCCCGCCAGACCGGTCTCTTGGCCGATAGTCGAGCTCAAACGGCTAATGCCGTACACAGTGACCGGTTGGGTCGATTGGTCGGTGTTGGCGCCCGAGAGGTGCGAAATGATGTTGGCGGGGTTCATCACCGTGACCACGCCCTTGGCGCTCTGCCACGCCGCCGAGCCGAGGTCGGTGAAACTGCTGGTGAATGCCTCGGTGAGGGGGATGTTCTGAAACGCCGCCTTATCGGCCGAGCTCACACCCAAGTATGCAAGGCCCTCGCTGCCCGGATTCGGATTGGTTCCGAGCTTCACCGGCACCGTGAGGGCCGTGCCAGCGCGTAGCACTGCGATGTCGGCGATGTCACCCGGCTTGTGTTGATGCACCAGAGCAACGAATTGCTCGGCAGATGTGACTGCCACACCGTCGTTGCTCACCACAATGTCGTCGAGCTGTACGCCCGCCTTCTCGGCCGGCCCGCCAACCTCGATGCCGACAAAGGCCACCTCGCCTGTGGCGCTGTTCTTGCCTGCCACGGTGTACACGCCGAACAGCAACACGATCGCAATGAACATATGCATCATCGACCCGGCAGTGATGACGAGCAGTCGCTTTGGATACGACTTGCTGCGATAGGTAAGCGGTTCGTCGGCAGGATCGGTTTCGTCGAGGTTGTTCATACCCACGATGCGAACAAATGCGCCAACCGGCAAGGCGCGTACGCCGTACTCGACTCCGTTGCGCTGAAAGCTCCACAACCGCGGCCCCATGCCCATGAAGAACTGGGTGACCTTCATGCCCGAGCGGCGCGCCGTTACGAAGTGTCCGACCTCGTGCAAGAACACCGAAGTCAATAAGCCCACTACAAACACGAAGATCCAGATGTTCGAGATAGCAAGCGTCACGAGTAGGGCCAGTA
Source organism: Ferrithrix thermotolerans DSM 19514 (assembly GCA_945861025.1). Classification (GTDB taxonomy): domain Bacteria; phylum Actinomycetota; class Acidimicrobiia; order Acidimicrobiales; family Ilumatobacteraceae; genus WLMZ01. The sequence goes on along the minus strand of CAMASN010000027.1, from coordinate 33,866 downwards.
ACGCGCCAACCCCAACGACCGCCCTGAGGCCGCCAACTGTTTCGTCGACTGCATCGACTGCACCGCCGGCAACGATCTCATTACGAACCTTGGTGTATGTGTTGCTCATCGAGCGAGCTCCTCGTGCGCTATGCGACGTGCAGTGGCATCGGCCTGCACGATGTCTTCTACGGTCATATTTGTTATATCGGTTGTCTCGTGGTGCTGCTGAAGCACTGCGTCGCAAATCTCGGCGATTTGGCTCCAGCGGATGCGACCAGCAAGGAACGCGTCGACGGCCTCTTCGTTGGCGGCGCTGAGCCACGCTGGCGCCGAGCCGCCCACCCGCCCGGCCGCATAGGCCAGGGCGAGACAGCGAAACGTAGCGACGTCGGGAGCCTCAAAATCGAGGCGGGCCAAGGTGGTCCAATCGATTCGCCCGAACGGGGTGCCAATGCGATTGGGATAAGCCAGCGCATATCCGATGGCAAGACGCATGTCGGGCATGCTGAGCTGCGCAATGGTGGCGCCATCGGTGAACTCGACCATCGAGTGGATCACCGATTGGGGATGCACGACAACGTCGATCTGGTCGTACGGCGTGCCAAAGAGTTCGTGGGCCTCGATGACTTCGAGGCCCTTGTTCATCAACGTGGATGAATCAATGGTGATCTTGGGGCCCATCTTCCACGTGGGGTGGTTCAGCGCTTGCTCGACCCCAACGTTGGCAAGCTCGGCGCTGGTGCGACCCCGAAACGGCCCGCCGCTGGCGGTGAGCACGATGCGGGAGAGTTCGGCGGCCGGACGGGCGCTCGAGCGCAGACACTGGTGCACAGCGCAATGCTCGGAATCGACCGGCACGAGTTCGGCGCCCGCGATGGAGCGCAACGGTTGCACAACCGGGCCGGCGGCGATGAGGCTCTCTTTGTTGGCCAGCGCCAATCGTTTGCCAGCGCGAAGCGTGGCCACCGTGACTGCAAGGCCGGCGAAGCCCACCACACCGTTGACCACTACATCGGCATCGTCGACCAACGCGGCTAGGTCGCCAACAACTTCGGCAAACGGCAGCGCAACAGCAACTGCGGCGCGCTTGGTGGGGTCGGCAACGACCACAAGCTTGGGTCGAAATTCGTTGGCCTGAGCGATGAGCGCCTCAATCGACGAACCCACACCGAGCGCAACGATCTCGTACTCACCAGGTTCAGTGCGAACCACATCGAGAGTTTGAGTGCCGATAGAACCTGTTGAGCCAGCAATGGCGACGCGTTGGGCACACATGACTCTGCAAGTCTGTCATCGAAACAGCCTGAATGTACGTCGCTGGCGGATCATCGCCGCGGTTTGGCTACTTCGAAGCGGCGCTCACCCACGGCTCAAGCACCATCATCAGGTAGAAGACCGCTGGCAGCGTGAACAAGAAACCGTCGAAGCGATCAAGGATGCCACCGTGGCCCTTCACGATGCTGCCGAAGTCTTTTACGTCGAGGTTGCGCTTGAACATGCTCTCGGTGAGATCGCCGAGTGGCGCCATAATCGCAATGACTACGCCGAGCAGCACGAGGTTTGGATTGCTCCACGTGTCACTCTTGCCAGCAATGCCGATGACCACCATCGCAATGATGGTGAGCAGCGCCCCGCCGATAAAACCCTCGACTGACTTGTTCGGGCTGATCCACCCGCGAAGCGGGGTGCGGCCCGCGGCCGAACCTACGAACAATGCCCCAATGTCGTTCACGACCACGCCGACAGCGAGCAGCAGCAACGTGTCGGTTCCGGCGTGACCCGGGATAAGACCCGACGATTGCGCTCCCAAGATCAGACCGCCGTACGCGCCAGCAAGGCCAATCCAGCTGACACCGAGTGTGGTGATGGCCATGTTCGGCATCGGGCTTGAGCTCAGGCCTTGAGCGCCGATGAACGTGATCGAGCCAGCGATGAACGCAAAGATCAGCACGAGCGGAACGGCACGCTCGCCGACCCAGTAGGCCGCGATCGGAGCAGCGATGCAGGCAACGATGCCAACGACAGTGGCGGGCTGATAGCCCTTTTCGGTGACCTTCTCGAAGTATTCGACTGCGGCAAGACCGATGATGACCACCACAATGGCTAGTACGGCCTGTGGCTTCCAGATGATGGCGCCAACAAACACCGCTGACATCAGCGCACCAACTGCCACAGCGGTTGGCATGTCTCGCCCGCTGACTCCGGCAGTGGATTTCGATGACGGTGTTGGTGCGGAGCGAACCGAGCCGGCCGGACGAGCGCTACGCGCCGCGCGCTGCTGCTCTTCGCGCGATGTGCGCGCCCTGCCCTTTGATGGCGTGGGTCGCCCCATGCCTTCGCCGGTTGGGTCAGTGCCGATAGTGATGCGGCCAGGTCCGCGACGCGCTACGGCACCGCTGATGTCTGCATCGGTAACATCGAAGTACTGATCCTCGGCGGCGGTGACATCGGCCGATGACGGCACACGAATCGAGTCGGAGTAATCGTCGGACGGACGACCCGTGTCGTCGACCGGATCGTCGTTCCACACAGGTGCCTGGCCCGAAAACGATGACCAAACGTCGAGGTCGTCGGTGGGGTCGCGCACTTCGTCGCTGCCACTTGAACGTGGCCGAGGAATCTCGCCGGTTGGCGGCTCAGTCCAATGCGGCAGAGAACCGGTGCTGTCATCGAACACAATTGGCTTATCGCGCTTGCGCTCAGTTGGACGTTCGTGAGTACCCGAATCGGAGTCGTCGCCAAACAGCGGCGGGCCGAAATCTTCGTCTTCGCGTCCGCGATTGCGCCATACGTCGTCACTCATTGGGTTACTCCGTTCAGATCGGCCGCAGCTACGGCGTGGTTCATACTTCGAGCAACTCTTGCTCTTTGCGGATGAAGGCCTTATCGATCAGTTCGACGTGATCGTGCGTAATCTTTTCCATGTCTTTTTCGGCACGCTCGAGCTCGTCAGCCGAAATGGCGCTGGCCTTCTCGGCTGCCTCGAGATGCTTGCGGGCATCGCGACGTAGGTTGCGAACGGCAATGCGGCCGTCCTCAGCGAGGTTCTTCACGATCTTCACGTATTCCTTGCGACGCTGCTCGGTGAGCGCTGGAATGTTGAGCCGAATCACCACGCCATCGTTCGAGGGAGAGATACCAAGGTCGCTCTCGCGAATGGCCTTTTCGATGGCTGCAAGCGACGCACGATCGTGCGGCTTCACAATGAGTTGCCGGGCCTCGGGCACTTGGAACCCGGCCAACTGCTGCAGCGGAACTGTGGATCCGTAATAGTCGACCATGATGCGCTCGACCAAGGCTGGTGTTGCGCGGCCTGTACGCACAGTGGTGAATTGGGACTGTACGTGCTCAACGGCTTTGTCCATCTTTTCGATGGCTTCCAGAATGGTCTCTTCAATCACGTGCACAGGTTACAGACGCGCCAAGGTCAGAGCGTGGACAACCGAGTTTGATCAGGCGTCGCGAACGATGGTGCCAACGCGATGGCCTTCGAGAATTGCTCGCAGGGCACCATGCGCAGACATGTCAAACACCACGATGGGTAGCTTGTTGTCGCGGCAGAACGCAATCGCAGTGGAGTCCATGACCTTGAGATCTTTGTTCATGACATCCATGTAACTGATCTCGTCGTACTTCGTTGCAGTGGGGTCGATACGCGGGTCGGCTGAGTACACGCCGTCGACGCCGGAGTGTGTGCCTTTCAGCAAAGCATCGGCGTCGATCTCGGCGGCGCGCAACGCTGCAGCGGTATCGGTAGTGAAAAACGGGTTGCCGGTACCGGCAGCAAAGATGACAACGCGACCCTTTTCGAGGTGGCGCATTGCCCGACGACGAATGTATGGCTCGGCGATTCTGGGCATCTCGATTGCCGACTGAACCCGGGTTGGCTGGCCGGCGCGCTCGAGCGCGTCTTGTAGTGCGAGGGCGTTCATGACGGTGCCGAGCATGCCGATGTGATCGGACTGCGTGGCATCCATGCCGGTCATTGCGCCGGTGCGGCCACGCCAGAAGTTGCCGCCGCCGACCACGACGGCAACATCGACACCGAGGTTTTCGCGAACATCGAGAATCTCGAGTGCGGTGTGGGCCAACGTGGCCCCATCAAGGCCTGACCCGGATGGTCCGGCCAAGGCCTCGCCCGACGGCTTGAAGACAATGCGCTTCCAGCGTGGCGAGGCCATGGCGAACTAGCCGATCTCGACTTGAGCGAAGTTCACGATGCTTGCAGCTCCGATGAGTTGCGTGATCGAGACCTTGTCGTCCTTGGCGTAGGGCTGGTCGAGCAAGCAGACATCTTTGAAGAAGCCAACGATGCGACCTTCGACAACCTTTGAGATTGCCGCTTCGGGCTTGCCCTCGTTGCGGGTGATGGTCTCGAGGGTGGCACGCTCGTGAGCGACGACCTCGGCGGGAACATCGTCGCGCTTGAGGTACTTGGGTCGGGCGAAGGCAATGTGCACAGCGACATCGTGAGCGAGCTCAGAGCCAGCACCCGACATCTCGACGAGCACTGCGTTGACACCGCGGCCACCCTGCATGTGAATGTAGGAATCGATGGTGTTGCCCGCAGCGGCGTCGATACGAACGACATCGCCGATCTCGATCTTCTCTTTCAGCGTGATACGCAGATCGTCGATGATCGTGGCGTGCTCGGCAACGGCTTCGGCGCCCTTGGCAGCGACCAACGACACCAGCGCAGCGGCCTCGGCCTTGAACTGATCGCTGGAGGCCACGAAGTCGGTCTCGCACTTGAGCTTGACAATGGCTCCGACGTTGCCCTCGATGAGCAAGGCCACGAGGCCCTGGGTATTTTCGCGATCATCGCGCTTGGCTGAAGCAGCCAAGCCCTTTTCGCGGAGCCACTGCTTGGCGTTCTCGACGTCGCCGTCGGATTCCTCGAGTGCCTTTTTGCAGTCCATCATTCCGGCGCCAGTTGATTGGCGCAGTGCTTGGACGTCTTTTGCGTTGACAGCCATGGTTCAGCCTTCCGTGATTTCGGCAATGTCGGCAATGTCGGCGGTGTCGGCGGCGTCGGGCGCCGCAACTTCTGCGACGACTTCGGTTGGTGCTTGTGCAGCGGCGAGGCGAACTTCGCGCTCGGCCTGGGCAGCGGCAGCCTCGGCACGAGCATCGGCTTGCGCTGCCACGAACTCGGCGTCCTGCTCGGCTGAGCGCTTTGGCGCTGCACTTGGGTTGCGACGCGAAGCCATGTAGCGACCTTCGGCCACGGCTTCGGCGATCACGCGGCACATCAGGGCGTTGGCGCGGATTGCGTCGTCGTTGCCTGGGATTGGGAACTGAATGACATCGGGGTCGACGTTGGTGTCGACAACAGCGATCACGGGAATCTTCAGCTTGTTCGCTTCGGTGACAGCGATGTGCTCTTTTTTGGTGTCGAGGATGAACACAGCGTCGGGACGCTGGCCGAGATCGCGGATACCGCCGAGGTTCTTCTGCAGCTTCTCAAGCTCACGGCTCAGCAACAGGGCTTCCTTCTTTGGCATGGCGTCGAACTCGCCTGAGATCTTCATGCGCTCGTATTCCTGCATCTTGGCAACGCGCTTGGAGATGGTTTCGAAGTTGGTGAGCATGCCACCGAGCCAACGCTCGTTGATGTACGGCATGCCGCTCTTTTCGGCGTAGCTGCGCACTGGATCTTGCGCTTGCTTCTTGGTGCCGATGAACAACACCGTGCCGCCCTTGGCCGACAACTCACGAACGAAGTTGTAGGCAACCTCGGCACGCTGGAGCGTCTGCTCGAGATCGATGATGTAGATGCCGTTGCGCTCGCCAAAAATGAAACGCTTCATCTTTGGGTTCCAACGGCGGGTCTGGTGGCCGAAGTGGACTCCGGCTTCGAGCATTTGGCGCGTAGTGACGACTGCCATGAAATTCTCCTCTACTGCGGTTGGCGGGCAGCTCGCACGGCGCCGAGGCGACCGCAGTGTGTGCGAGATGCGAATGATTTTTGACCGGTCGGGACGACAAGTCGCTGGCAATGCTATCGGGTCACTTCGTCGGTTGCCGCAACGATCTCGCAGCTTGGTCGGCGTTTTTGGGTGGGTCGAGATGGTGCGCCGTTGGTCGGGATGAGGCGGCTACGCCAGCGACGCTGCACCAGCAGCGACAACGGGTCGATGTACTCACCGTCGCGGCGCAGGCCGAAGTACAGCCGCGACGTTGAATGCCCGATCAATTGGCCTGCTACGACCTGGTCGCCGCTGCGCACAGCGGAGTCGGCAAGCATCCCGTAGGTGGCCAACGTTTGGTCGACGTGGGCGACAACCACGTATCGGGTGCGCACCACCACGCCGCTGAATGTAACGACACCACGAGCCACGGCTCGAACCGCATCATGCCTGCTCATCGCATATTCGATGCCGCGCTTACCGCTGCAGTATGGGCACAGCGGGGCTCTGAACTGCACAACAACGGGGGCGAGTACCGGGGGTCGCAAGCATGGTGGCAGGGCCACGGGCACAGGCAGGGGCGACACAACCCTCGCCCAAAGGACTACAACAGCGAACAAAGCGTTCATGACAACCTCCAACGAGGTCGGCGGCCATTGGTGTGGCCAGCGGAAACTGGCACTCAGAGGTGAGTGCGACGGGCGATTTGAGCCCTAGCTCATACCGCTTGAGGCCATGCGCGACCTGAGGTGCAGCACCGACTTGGTGTGAATCTGCGACACACGACTTTCGGTGACGCCGAGCACCACGCCGATTTCGGCGAGCGTGAGGCCTTCGTCGTAATACAGCGACAGCACCAAACGCTCGCGCTCGGGCAGTTTGCGAACTTCGGAGCGAACCGCTTGGCGGACTTCGCCTTCTTCGTAGGCGCCAGCCGGGCTGTCGGGGGTTTCGCCACGAAGCGAAGTTGGCTCGACACCAGCAACGAGGGCCCGGTCGAGCGGTCCCACTGTAGTGGAGGCGATAGCGGCAAGCCAGCGCCTGAACTCGGTGCCGGTGATACCGAGGTGCAGCGACAACTCTTCGTCGTTGGGGCTGCGGCCAAGCTTTGCCTCGAGATCGTGGAACGCCGTCTCAACCTCGCGAGCGCGGCTACGCACCGACCGAGGCACCCAGTCGAGTTGGCGTAGACCGTCGAAGATCGCGCCGCGAATACGCGGAACCGCAAAGGTTTCGAACTTGACGCCGCGCTCAGAGTCGAAGCGCTCGACTGCATCGATGAGACCGAACACGCCAGCGCTCACAAGGTCGCCCGAATCGACGCTGTTGGGCAGGCCCGCGCCAACACGGCCGGCTACGAACTTGACGAGAGGTGAGTAGTGCACAATGAGGCGCTCACGCGCTTTGGGATCGCGATGGTCTAACCAGCGGTCCCACCAACCCATCAGTTCTTCGTCGCCAGAGGCTCGCCCAAAGCTTTCCCTCATGGTCTCAAGCCCTCGGATGCGTTTGTGAATACACGGTACGGAGTCGTTCCTTGCTGACGTGGGTATATCGCTGCGTCGTTGAGACATCACTATGCCCCAACAGTTCCTGAACTGCACGCAAATCGGCTCCACCATCGAGCAGATGCGTAGCAAAACTATGCCGTAGCGCATGCGGATGTGTGGGAACTGGTGATCGGCGGTCAACAATTCGTCGAACGTCGCGAGGTGTGAGTCGCTTGCCGCGCTCGTTCGCGAACAACGCTGCACCCGCGGATTCATCGACGACCTCGCCACGAATACGTAGCCACGACGACAGCGCCGCCGACGCTGGAGGCGACACCGGCACTCGCCGCTGCTTGCTGCCTTTGCCCCATACAGATACTGCCGAACCGGCAAGGTCGAGATTGTCGACATCGAGACCGCAGAGTTCGCTGACGCGTATGCCGCTGCCGTAGAGCAACTCGAGTACGGCATCGTCGCGTAAGCGGCGCCACTGAGGTTCGTTGTCGGCGCTCGCTGCGTCGAGCAGCACATCGATGTTTGCGCTCGACAGCACCTTGGGCAACCGCCCGGTGCCGCCCGGCGCGCGCAGGCTGACTGCGGGGTCGAGTGTGATGGCACCGCTACGCCGCAGCCACTGGAAGTATCGACGCAACCCAGCGACCTTGCGAGACACGCTGCGGCGAGCGAATTGTCGAGTGGTGAGGTATGCGACATAGCGCCGCAAGACCAATCGATCGACCCTGTCGGGCGACGTGATGCCCGAGCGCTGCGCCCACTCGATAAAGCCAGCAATGTCGCTGCTGTATGCCGCCACCGTGTTGGGCGACGATGACGTGAGCGAGTCGGCGAAGTCTTGAGCGCGCCACAGATGGACGTGCAACTCGACAACGGCCGCCTCGGCTGCAACGGTGGGTCCACGCATTGATACGAGGGTATTCGTTTCCGATGATCATGTGGGTGACCTGAACCCGTGCAGCGCTGAGTCGGCGGTCGCCTCGAACCAGCCATTCACTTGTTGCACCCAGCCGTCGGCCTCAAGCCGGGCGAGACCCATCGCACAGTCGACCAATGACTGCCCCGTAACAAGCACCAGATGATCGAGGGTACGCGGTTCATTCAGCGCATCGAGCAGCTCGGTATCGGCGGCCGACGGCCTCGGGCGTGGGTCGTAGGCAACTCCCCCTGCGCGCCGCGAATCGAGACCGAGTCCGATGAGTACATCGTCGACATTGAGAACTATCGGACAGCCGTCGCCCAGCAGGGCGTTCGTTCCCTCGGATGCCCGATTGCGAAGCGCACCGGGCACTGCCATCACGAGAATTCCTCGGTCGCGCGCTTCATTGACGGTGATGAGCGAACCTCCGCTGGAGCGCGACTCGACCACGACCAGCACCTCGCTGAACCCCGCCAAGATTCGGTTGCGAAGCGGAAACCGATAGGCCTCGGGAACCGTGCCCGGCGGTCCTTCGGAGATGAGTGCACCTTGCTCGGCCACCTGTTGCCACAGCGCTGCGTGCTCTCGCGGATACACAACATCGAGACCTGAGGCCACAACCGCCAACGGAGCCGCACCGTTGGCCACCGACAAAGCCCCACGATGCGCACAACCATCGACACCGCGGGCTAGCCCCGACACAACGTGCACGCCCAGTGCCGCCAAATCTCGGCCAAGCATCATGGCCGTATCACGGCCCGAACTGGTGGCATTGCGGGTACCAATGATCCCCACCCGGCGGCCACTAATTCGGGCGAGGTCGCCGCGCACGAACAACACAGCCGCGGGCGCTGGGTCGTTGAGCACCGGCAACGGAAAGCCATCATGGCCGCGAATAAGCACCGTGACCCCGGCGCTCAGGCACTGCTCGTACACGATCTCGGGTGGGCGCCGCAGCGCGCTCTGACGCCATGCCGCGCCGAGGCCTTCGATATCGAAGAGTTGTCGCACCAAGCCGCGGGGTTGCTCGTGACCTGCGGCAACAGCAAATGCGTGGGGTGGCGACAGGTGAGCGAGCAGCACATTGAGACGGTTCACGGTCATCCGGTCGAAGCCGGCGAGCGACGCCGCGAACGCCTCATCGGGCAGGGCGTGCTGGTAATCGGAGTCGTTGGCGATCATGCTGCACGACCACGAAGCAAGGGAGACAGCCGCACCCGAAACTGCAAGGCCATCACCACGTGTTGCTCAAGGACCGTGTCGTGGTGCTCGGGTTCGAGATCGGCGAGCGTGCGCGCCACGCGGCGAACCCGGTGATAGCCGCGACCGGTGAGCCGATCGTTTTCGAGTTCAGTGCGCAACAGTTTTTGTGCCCGGGCTTCGAGCGGCGCCAATGCGTCGAGCAGTGCGCCAGGGATCGACGCGTTGAGCGTGCCGTTGCGCTCGAACGCAAACTGCCGGGCGCGGGCAACCCTGACGGCCACCTCGGCAGATGACTCGCTGAGCCCGCCGGCCACGAGTTCGTCGACACCGGGACGGTGCACCGGCACGCGCAGATCGAACCTGTCGAGCAGCGGCCCGGACAAGCGGCGCAGATAGCGCGACTTGGCGCCATCGTCGCATTCGCATGAACCTGGCGCTCCACCACCGCAGGGACAGGGATTGGTTGCCGCCACCAACAAAAACTGCGCCGGCAACGTGGCGCTGGCACGGGCCCGCGCAATGCGCACCACGCCCTCTTCGAGCGGCTGGCGAAGCCCATCGAGCACGGCTGGCGAAAATTCGCCGAGCTCATCCAAAAAAAGTATTCCGCCGTGAGCTAACGAGATTTCGCCGGGTCGCAACGCTGCGGTGCCGCCACCCACAAGCGCCACGATCGAACTCGTGTGATGTGGCGAACGAAACGGCGCTCGACTCACGAGTCCACCGGGGGGCAGGCGCAAACCTGCCGCCGAATGAACCATGGTGGTCACCAGTGAAACCTGAGGAGTGAGCGGCGGCAACAGGCCGGGCATGCGCTGGGCCAACATGGTCTTGCCCGATCCGGGCGGACCCACGAACAACACATGATGACCACCGGCCGCAGCGACCTCGAGTGCTTGACGCGCCAGCGGTTGGCCACGCACATCGCAGAGGTCGGGAAGGGTAATGACATCGTCGGGCACCGTGTCGGCCGCAGGTGTGGGCCACGCCGCTTCGCCCTTCAATGCTTCGACAACGTCGCGCAACGTGCGGCCGACGAAGACGCGACGCTCGCTGATGATCTCGGCCTCGTGTCGACTTGCCGTGGCCACCACCGGCTGCACCCGGCCGAGTGCTGCGACCATGGGGGCCGTGCCGGCAACCGCGCGCAGCGACCCATCGAGACCAAGTTCGGCGATGAATCCAAAATCGGCCACGGCATCGGCTGCGATGAACTCATCGGCCACGAGCACGCCCACGGCAATCGCCAAGTCGAGGCCTGAGCCAACCTTGCGTTGGCTCGATGGCGCAAGGTTGACGGTAACTTTCTTTGAGGGCCACGGGTACCCGCTGGAGAGCACGGCAGCCCGCACACGATCGCGCGCCTCGCGGCAGACTTCGTCGGGTAGGCCAACGATGGTGAAACTTGGCAGACCGTTCGCGACGTGCACCTCGACAGTGACGCAATGACCTTCTACGCCAAGCAAGGTGGCAGACAAAATGGCTGCGAGCATGGCTCACCTCCGACAGACAAGCGGTGAATACCGCGTGATGCGCAGGAGGGGCTTGGCCCCACAACGTGGCCACACTACCGGCGAAGCGTGATCCACACTCACCGATCACGCATTCGTTCTCTCAACGCGCGAGTTGCAACATCGGCTCGTGCCGGGATGCTTGACTAGAGCAATGAGAACGCCTCACGCCCTCACAAAATCTGTAGCTGCCGCAGCCCTCGGGGTGGCATTACTCCCGATGATCTCGTGCGGCAACGCACCAACGCGCAGCGCAGAGCGGTTCTGCGGCGAGCTCACCGCGCACAAGGCAGACATTCGCGAACTGCCCACGTCGGCCACGTCGATCGCCCAGCTCATCACGCTGTATTCACAAATGGGTGAGGTGGCCCCACTCGACATTCAGACACACTGGGATCAGCTCTCAACCAACCTCAAAACGGCAAGTACCGTGGATGTGAAAGACCCCGAGTCGGTTCAGGCAGCAGCCGACTCGGCGTACGCAACACAGAAGTCAGCACAAAGCCTGGCGGCGTGGGCGCTCACCGTGTGCGGATTAGATGTAGGCGCCATTGGCGGCGCCTAACAACGTGATCAGCGGATCTCGCCGCGCTTCACGATGACCTTGTCGACAAGGCCGTAGGTCTTGGCTTCTTCGGCGGTGAACCAACGGTCGCGCTCGCTGTCGGCCTGAATCTTCTCGAGCGGCTGACCGGTGTGATGAGCCGTGAGTTCGGCCATGCGGCGCTTGGTGTAGCCAAGCTGCTCGGCCTGAATGGCAATGTCGGCGGCTTGGCCGCGAAGGCCTGCGAGGGGCTGGTGCATCATCACGCGAGCGTTTGGCAATGTGAACCGCTTGCCTGCAGCGCCTGCAGTGAGCAAGAACTGGCCCATGCTGGCGGCCATACCCATGCACACGGTGGCCACTTCGCAGCTCACGAATTGCATCGTGTCGTAGATAGCCATGCCTGCGTAGACCGAGCCGCCGGGGCTGTTGATGTACAGCCAGATGTCGGCGTTGGGGTCTTCGCCTTCGAGGTACAACAACTGTGCGCAGAGTTGGTTGGCGATTTCGTCGTTGACGTCGGTGCCGAGAAGGATCACGCGATTCTTGAGCAGGCGGTTGAACACGTCGCTGCGTGGATCGAAACCAGAGTCGAGGGCATTGGGTGAAAGGAGATCCGACATATCGCCAGACTACCGTGAATCAGGCCGCGCACTCGGGAGCGAGGTCTGCGAAATACCCGCTAACGGCGAAGTCCGCTGAAGATGACCGCCACTCGTTCGTCGGCGCGGATCTGGCTTTGTATCTCAAGCAGCCCGGCCAGGCCTGCGGTGCCGGTGAAGCTGGCGTTGATTGCGGTGTGCGTGAGCGACAGTGCGTTGGCCTGCAGCACATGCGCTTCGCTGGCAACCACAGGTGATCCGCCACTGGCCGCCATGCCGTTGACAATGCCGAGCCAGTCGTAGGTTTCGTCGTCGAGAATTCCGTCGGCCGCCGACGATGGTTCGCCTTCCCACACGGTCATGCACTCGCTCCAGCGCGCACCGGCAGTAGCGAGTCCGCCAGGGCCATCGAGCGCTCGGCGCCACGCCCGGGCCAGCGGAGCGCAGCCCTCGGCTTGCACCGCATGCAATACCGGTAAGTTGACAGCCGATTGAGCGAGGCCACCGATGACGCTGCGCGTGAGCGCACCACCGCCCGCTTGCACGAAGATGCGATCGAGTGGCGCTGCAGCCATCTCCCACCCGAGGCTGCGTGCTCCATCGAGGCACCATGCGTTTTCGGGACCCTGCACGCTGAATGGAATCGCACCGGCGCCAACCGCTTCGCGATAGCGCAGCACACACGGATCGCCGGGCGGATCGTGCGGCCGTCGCGGACACACGGTGATAGTGGCTCCGAGTTCGTGAAGGCGTTTCATCACTGCAGCGTTCGCTGTTGGAGGCACAAATACTTGAATCGGCCACTCGACTGCTGCCGCCAACGTAGACGCCGCAATCGCTGCGTTACCACACGACGAGATCGCGAGGACCGGCCGCTTGCCGACACGGTTACCCCAAGGCGCCGCCTCGTTGCGTTCGGCAACGAGCAACGAAAGCAATGTGCTGAACAAGTGACGCGCCTTGTGGCTGCCTGCCACCTGATGCGTCTCGTCTTTGATCCACACTCCACCGGCAGCGCTAAACCCGAGCGCATCGGACAACGCGTCGGCACGCTCGAACGGACTGATCACAAATCCTGTGCCGTCGACAGCGGCAACACACGCGTCGGCCTCGATCACCAGATCTCGGCGGTCGCCTTCGGACATGCCGAGCGACGCAGCAAACGAGTCCCACGCGTAGAACGGCTGAAATGCGAGGAACGGATTTCGTTCACCCGAAATTGGGCGCACCGGTTCGTCGTGTTGCACGATCTGCAACGTGTGATGCGGGTCTGCTGCGGTTGATTTCGGACACTTGAAAACCATCGGCTCGGAGATGTCGACAGTGGTGCCGCACACCACACATCGCCACCCAACAACAGCAGTTAATTGCATGAACTCAGCCGGCCGACGAGACCCGTGCGTTGAACTCGGTGATCAGCTCGTCCCACACCGGAAGGTAGCGGCGAAGACCCTTCCAGAAACTCTGCGAACGACGCGCCTCGAACAACTCGAAGGGCGTGCCCTGCTGCTCGACCCATGTGTAGTAGCCGAGGTTGAAGATGCGGTTGCGATCACGTTCGGTGCATTCGATCATCGAGTCGGTGGTGACGTGAGCGAGATGCTCGCCGAACACTTCAGCCGCGTCGACTCTGGTGAAGTCATTACCGAACCGACTTGCCATGGTCTTGGCGCGCGAGCTGGGATACAACGCGGCGCCATCGGTGGCGATGGTGACAATTGCGTCGTCGGGTCCAAGCCCGAGCAACTTGGCGGTCTTGATTGCAGCCAAAGTGTTGCAGATCGACGAGAACCCGAAGTGCTCGAGCGCAGCGATGAGCTTGGGCGAAATGCCCTTGTTGTCAGCAAGGTAGGCGCGGCCTTCGGGTGTGTTGAACAACACATCGAGTTCGTCGGTGGCGCGATCGCTGACGGCGACGACGAGATCGATGTTGGTCACATTGTGAATCAGCGGAATGTGCTTGTCGCCGATGCCTTGAATGTTGTGCTCGCCGAATCCGTTCTCGAGCATCGTGGGACATTCGAGCGCCTCGACAGCAACGATCTTGGCGCCGTAGTCGTCTTTCAAACGATCGCCAGCAGCAATCGTGCCAGCAGATCCGGTGGCACTGGCGAACGCTGCGAGGCGCATATTGGGTCGACCCATCGCAGCGGCCGCGTGTTCGAACACATGGCCCAGCGCACGGCCGGTGACCTCGTAATGGCCGAGGTGGTTACTGAACTCACAGAACTGATTGAGAACGAAGTTGGTCGGGTCCTTGGCCAATTCGTTGCATGCGTCGTAGATCTCTTTGACGTTGCTCTCGGTGCCCACAGTCTTGATGACGTCTTCGGCCGGATTGGCGCACCACTCATCAAGCCAATCGAAGCGCTCTTGGCTCATGCCGGCGGGAAGAATGGCGACTCCGCGGCTGGCCATAATGCGACTAATGGCGATGCCGCCGCGCGCATAATTGCCGGTGCTCGGCCAAATTGCACGATGGTGAGTGGGGTCGAACTGACCGGTGACCACGCGAGGGGCCAGGCAGCTATACGCGGCGAGCACCTTGTGCGCGGTAATCATCGGGAAGCGGTCGCCGAACGCAACAATGATGGGGCTATCGATGCCTGTTAGTTCTTTGGTGAGCACCACGTAATCGGGCACCTGAACTCGGTCGCCGTTGAGGTCGTTGTACCAGTGCACACGGAACAAGTTGCGGGCATCAGCGTCGTTCTTGCCCACCCCCGCGGTGCGGGCGGGGTCGATGCGGCTTGGATCTGCCAACTCGGCGAACGTTGGCAGCACAATTCCCTGTTCGCGGAACCGAGCAATGCTGTTTGCCAACGAATCCGAATCGACGACCGAATCGGCCAAGCCGAATTGGTTGATGAGCGCGTCCCGCGTGTGAGCGTCGCTGCCGGTATCGGAAGTGGAGTCGTGAGTCACGTTTACATTCTGTCAAAGCACGTCGACCTTTGCGCGCTTTGGCCTGTGTGACTCAACACCAACGCAGGAGAGCGAGCCCACCATTAGCAAAGAGATCACTTACGAAAACCGTTAGGCTCGTCGAGATGTCAGAACTCACCGACGCCAAGCGCCGAATCATTGAAGCGCTCAAGCGCGCCGACGATTGCACCGCGCAAGACCTCGCCGATCAGTTCAGTACTACCACTACTGCAGTTCGCCAGCACCTTGAAGCGCTGCAGCAAGCCGGCCTTGTCGAGCGTTTTGAGGGCACCAATGTTGGACGAGGGCGACCAGCGTTGCGTTGGCGCACTACGGCTTTGGCCCGCGAGTTTTTTCCCGACCGCCACAGCGAACTCACGGTCGATCTCGTCGAATCGATTCGCGCCACACTCGGCAACGATGCGCTCGATCGAGTCATCAACCACCGCTCGGCACAACAACTCGCTGCGTATCAAGCAGCGCTTCCCAGCGGTTCAACTGAGTTACGAGTGCGGGCGCTTGGCGAGCGTCGAACCGCCGAGGGATACCTTGCCGAGGTCATCACCCGTGACAACGACCTGCTACTCATCGAGCATCACTGCCCCATCAGTAGCGCGGCCACCGCGTGTCAGGGTCTGTGTCGCAGCGAACTTGAGATCTTCCAGGCTGCGCTCGGTGCGTCGGTGACGGTCACACGCGAAGAGCATCTACTCAGCGGCGATGCTCGTTGCGCATATCGCATCAGCGACAACACCTCACCCGTCTAGCGATTCCAACCCGTCTATCGATTCCAGTCGGGCGGCGGAAGCGTGCTTGGGCCCACGTGGGCATCAAGCCAATCGTTGAGGGCGTTGGCGCCGTTCCAACCGTCGCGAACCTTCTTCACCACGGCCTTGGTATGCATCCACGATTGAGGGGTCCACGACATGAAGGCCGTGAGACCCTTGCGGCGCAATAGTTCGATGCGCGGGTGATCTTTGGGGTAACCGCGAGGCGCCGTCTTCAGTTCGCTGATCGCGCCGAGGGTGTATTTCTTGGCCAGAGCAGCCGAAATCGCAGCAATCTCTGCGCCGCGAGAATCGTCGTCGACTGCTGCTCTAAAACGTTCGAGTTGATCAGTGGCCATGGCGTAATAGCCAGAGCCAATCGTGAGGCCAGCAGCAGAGAACTGCACATAGAAGATGGCGCCACCCTCGCGCTCGCCAACAGCGCCGATGGCCTCTTTATAGGGAGGTCGACCCTTCGCGAAACGAACGTCGTTATAGGGGCGAAAGATGTTGAACGGACCGAACTCGTCGAGTTCTTCAAGCAGTGCCACCATCGCGCCTTTTACGTGCGCGTCGAAGGTTGCCTTGTGGGCCTGCCAATACACCTTTGAGTTATCTGCAACGAGACCCTCGTAAAACGAGATGGCTTCGGTGGAGAAACCGTCGAATGCCATCACAGCAGCGACGAACTACTAGACGATCTCGGAGATCTGCATTACGGCGCTTATGTTGGTGTAGTTCGCCACGTCGGCCATGATGGCGCCGGTGCCTGGCGATGCCATCGCTGCCTGGAACTGCTCCATCGACTCGAAGAAGAAGTGCACTGCTGCGACATGTGGGCCAGTGATGCCCTTGTCGATTTCACCAGCAACATTCCACGACGAGCACGCCAACGGAACGTGGGTGTTCTTGTAGTAGTCGTGGTCGAAGGTGATGTCGTCGCCACCGGGATAGAAAAAACTTACGCGGATCATAGAGCAGACCGTAACCTACGCACGCCTCCGACGCCTCACCCCAACGCGGCGAGCGATCAGCAGAGGGTCGCATGTACACGGCCGAGACCATCGCCAACGCCAGTCTCTAGCCCGTAATCCCTAGTTGACCGAACCTCGAACACCAGCGCCACCGTCGATCACATAGGTCTCGCCGGTAATCCAGTTGCCGAGATTACTCGCCAAGAATGTGGCCAAGTTCGCGATGTCCTGGGGAAGGCCGAGGCGGCGCAGTGGCAGGTTTGCGGCCAGCGTGTCGCCGAAGTTGTCGACGAGATGCGCAGCGAAAGCAGTTTGGACCAGTCCGGGAGCGATGCCCACAACGCGGGTGGGGCCGAGCTCGCCTGCGAGCTGACGGGTGAGGTGAATCAGCGCAGCCTTGGTGAGGTTGTACACGCCGAGCGCTCCTTCGGCACGAAGGCCGCCGACCGACGCAATGTTCACGACGACACCGGGGTTGTCCTTCATCGAGGCTTCCCAAACGGCCTTGGTCCAAAACAGCGGGCCGCGCAAGTTGACGTCGAAGGTCTTGTCGTAACGCGACGGATCTACGCCAAGTGTGGGCCCGTAATACGGATTAGTGGCGGCGTTGTTCACCAAGATGTCGATCTTGCCGAAGCGCTCGATGGTTGCGTCGACGCAGCGCTGCGCAGCATCAAGATCGCCGGCGTTGGCAGCGAACACTGCGGTCTCACCCGCAATCGTGCTTGCCGCGATCTCAAGCTGATCGAGCTTGCGCGAGCTGAGCATCACCTGCGCTCCCGCAGCGGCGTATGACTGGGCTATCGCAAGACCAATGCCTCGTGATGCTCCGGTAATCAGCGCGACCTTGCCTGCAAGCGAAATTTCCATCCCTTCAAGTTAGTCGGAGGCAAGTCCGCCGAACCGCTCTGAAGAGTCCTCGGTCAACACGCTGACGGCAACTCGGCGCACGCGTCGGCCCTCTACTTCGAACGCCGAGAACCGCCAGCCAGCAAAGTCGACGCTCTCGCCCACAGCGGGCACATGCTCGAGCGTGCCGAACAAAAAACCGCCGATGGTGTCCCAGTCGTCGTCGGGCAAATTGAGTTCGAGCAGGTCGTTGAGATCGTCGACCGACATCGCGCCGTCGACCAGATAGTCGCCATTGCTGAGGCGTTCGACTTCTACGTCTTCGGTGTCGTGCTCATCGACGATCTCGCCGACGAGTTCTTCGAGGCAGTCTTCGAGTGTGATCAAACCTGCGATGGCGCCGTATTCGTCGGCCACAAAGGCGAGGTGAAATTTCTGCGCCTGCATCTCGCGCATCAGGCGACTCACCGGCTTGTTCTCGGGCACCACGATTGCCAAGCGCACAATCTCGCGCACCGGCGAGGCTCCCTTGCCTTCACGCTCAAGACGCATCAGGTCTTTGGTGTAGGCCAGGCCAATGACATCGTCTTCGTCGCCCTCGCTGAGCACCGGCAACCGACTGACACCCTTCGCAATAGCAACATCGAGTGCCTCGGTGACTGTGGCATCGAAGTCGACAACCACCATGTCGGGACGCGGCACCATGATCTCGCGAGCAACTGTGTCGCCGAACTCGATTACCGACTCGATGAGCATGTGCTCTTCGGGTTCCACGACTCCTTCGTGAGCAGCGGTCTGCACAATGCCGAGCAATTCTTGCTCGGAAACGAACGGACCCTTCTCGAGGCCTTTGCCGCGCACGATCACATTGGTGAGCCAGATGAGGCCTTTCGAGATCCAGCGCAACGGCGGGAAGGCAACCAGCGCGGCCGCAGGGCGGGCCGTAGCCAACGCAGCGCGCTCTGGATACAACACTGCATAGGTCTTCGGCACCGCTTCGGCGAACACGAAGAACACAATTACGTTGATGAACACGCCAACAATGAGACCCAACGTGCCGGGCCAGAGGTTGTCAAACACGATTGCGGTGAGCGTTGACTGCACGATGGTGCAGGTGAACACAGTGAGCAACAGTGGGTTAATCCAACGCTCAGGTTCGCTCACCAACTTCACGAGCACCTTGGCGGACCGGTTGCCCTTATCGACCAGCGACGCGGCCTTGGGCTTGGTCATGCGCGACAGGCCCATCTCGGCAGCCGAGCAGAAGGCCAGCACCACGAGCAAGACACCGATGGCGACGAGTCGCCAGACATCGGCTGTGGAGAACTCGTTAGCGATCATGGTGTGGGAAAGTCCTGTCGGAATCCAGTTGGAGCCTCACCGTGCCAGTGAAGTTGTTCGAGTAGATCGAGTTCGCGACGGCGCATCACGGTTGTCTCTTCGGGTTCGGCGTGGTCGTAGCCCAGCACATGCAAGATGCCGTGCACAACCAATAGCGCAATTTCGTCGTCGAAGGTACCAGCGTGAGTTGGTGCCTGCTGCGCAGCGACTTTAGGACAGATCACGACATCGCCCAACAGCATTGGCATATCGGACGGATCGAGCGGCGCACGATCGGGGCCGCGCGTTGCGCCAGAGGGCGCTGGATGCATGTCGAGGTCGGCAGCGTCGATGGGAAACGACAACACATCGGTTGCACCGGTCTTACCGAGGAACGACTCGTTGAGTTCGGCAATGTCTTGCTCGGTGATGAAGATGATCGACATCTCTGTGCCCCCACGAATGCCTTCGGCAGACAACACCGCCGCAGCAAGGTTTTGCCAGCGCAGCAAATCGATCGGTAGATCGGTCTGCTCGTCAGACACAAACACTTCGGGATCCATGTTGCCACCAATCTTGCGGCGGCCACCCATGCGCGGCCGCGAAGAATCAGCCACGACGGCCTCGAGACGATGTGTCGGCAGGACGACTGGGCACTGTTGCGCGTTCGTACGCGGCCACGATGTCGCCAACAATTCGATGCCGCACTACATCGCCCGCACCAAGGTGCACAAAGGCGAGACCCTCGATGCCGGTGAGCGTGCGCTCGAGACCCGACAAGCCGCTGCGACCATCGGGCACATCGACCTGAGTTGTGTCGCCCGTGACCACAACCTTTGAGCCGAAGCCAATGCGAGTGAGGAACATCTTCATTTGCTCGGGCGTGGTGTTCTGCGCCTCGTCGAGAATGATGAAGCTGTTGTTGAGCGTGCGGCCGCGCATAAACGCGAGCGGCGCAACCTCGATCGCCTGACGCTCGATGAGCCTCTGTGTGCCTTCGGCCTCGACCATGTCGTAGAGCGCGTCGTACAGCGGACGAAGATACGGATCGATCTTGGCCATCAGATCGCCTGGGAGAAAGCCAAGGCGCTCGCCTGCTTCTACAGCGGGGCGAGTGAGGACGATGCGTTGCACCTGTTTGGTCTGCAGTGCTTGCACCGCCATCGCAATGGCCAACCAGCTTTTGCCGGTACCCGCTGGACCCAGGCCAAACGTGATGACGTTCTCTCGGATCGCATCGATGTAGCGCTTCTGGCCCGCCGTCTTGGGATGCACCGAGCGCCCTTTGGCCCCGCGCATGATGTCGTCGGTGAGCACTTTGCTGGGCAGCTCGTGCTGCTTCATCATGTCGATCGAGCGCGTGACCATGGTGCTATCGAGGTGTTGGCCGCGCTGGAGCACGAGCACGAGTTCTTCGAAGAGTTTGGCCACCTGATCGGCTTCGCCGCCGGCAACATTTATTTCGTTACCCCGAATGACCACGCTGGAATCGGGGAATGCCTGCTCGATCTGCCGCACAAATTCGTCACGGATGCCCACGAGCGCAGACATGAGATGTGAACCGGGGACAACAACGGTGACCGTAGTGCCGAGAGAGGTCATAAAACCTGGGCCATCAATTCGGTCATCGCCTCTACCGTATCGCCGCAGACTGGCCAGAGCGCGCACCGCGTCAGCCGATACGACATTTGTTCTCACTCTTTGTGCTTGGCCGACCACAAATCTCTCGCTTTCGAGCGAAACCTTACGTAGGCTCGGCAACGATCACAGTTTGAGCGATCTCCGCGGTGTACAAGTAGAGCGACAAGAAGAGCAGTGAGGGCAACGTGGGCGCGACACAACGATTCAAGGCGAGAGCGTGGTGGTTTCCGGCACTTACCGCGTGCGCTGCGCTCTTGGCATTGGCCAGCCACTCGTTCGATCTGCAATTGGTGGCCTACGTGGCGGTTGCGATTCAGATCGTTCCGATTGCGTACACCTCACGGGGTAAGGGCTACATCAACACGGCGCTGTTTCGGACAATGGTGTTTGTCGGAATCGCCGATGCCGCCACCATCTTTGTGCGGGCCAAATCTGGCAGCAATGCCGCCGCTCGCATCGCCGCCGAAATCGTCATGCTGATCTGCGCGCTACTCGTGATGGGCGCGGTTGCGATCGTGGCCCGCAATCGTCGCGGCCGCGACTTTTGGGGAGTCGTCGCCGACGCTGGCATCGTGGGACTCGGCAGTTGGTTGCTCGGTTGGATTCTGCTCGTGCGCCCGCGCGTGGCCGAGTTCGACGGCAGCACATGGCAAGCCCTCGTCCACAACGGTTACGAACCTCTCGGCTCAGTGGTTTTGTTCTTACTCATGGTCGTGCTGTTCTCTGACACCGTTCGCACGCAAGCCGTTTGGTGGCTCAGCGGGTCCATTGCCTGTGCCGCAGCGGGCAGCATTGCTAATGCGCTCACCACCACCGGCAGTTCTCGCAACCTTGGCCCCACCGCGATGGCACTCAACATGATGGGTTACGGCTTCGCCTACGCCGCGATGATTCACCCCAGCATGCGGTCACTCACCGAGCGCCAACCCGTTGGTCCGCATCGTCCCGTCGCCGGTCGAATCATCATCGCCGCCGCTGCGCTGATCGCTCCGATCATGGTGGCCACCGCAACGGTGCCGCACGGTCGCATTGATCTCGTCGTGCGCATGGTGTCGGTCGCGGCCTTGGCCCTCTTGGTCACCGCACGAGTTGTTTCGGCCGTACGCGAAAATCGTTCGGCTCAGGTAGAGCTGTTGCAATCGGCGCACACCGACTCGCTCACCGGGCTACCGAATCGCGGTCGCCTACTCGAGCATGTCAACACCGCGTTGCGCGACTCGTGGAAGAGCGAAGCGCATCCAACGTTGTTCTTTATCGACCTCGATCGGTTCAAGAACATCAACGACAGCCTTGGCCACCATGCAGGCGACGAAGTGTTGTGCACCATTGCTTTGCGCCTTGGCCAGATCGTTCCGCAGCGTGCGATTGTGGCTCGCATCGCGGGCGACGAATACGTGGTGTTCGACCCCGCATCGCCATCGGTCGACGACGCGATGAGCCTCGCCGAACTCTTGCTCAACGAACTCCACGAGCCGTTGTCGCTCAATGCCGGCGATGTGTTCATCACCGCCAGTATCGGAGTCGCCAGGCTTGATCCGCAGTCGCACCGCAGCGCCGAACTCTTGCTTCGCCACGCTGACACAGCGATGTATCAAGCCAAAGATCTCGGCCGCAACTGTGTGGCCCTGTTCGACGAATCAATGCACGAAAAGGTCACCCACCGTCTCGCCGTAGAGACCGCCTTGTTCCGTGCGCTCGAACGCCACGAACTACAAATGTTTCATCAGCCAATTCTCGAACTCGCCACTGGCGAGGTCGTTGGATTCGAGGCACTTATGCGCTGGCAGCAAGGCGACGGCACCAACGTGTCACCCGCCGAGTTCATCCCCATTGCCGAAGAGACCGGAACCATTATCGAGCTTGGGGCATGGGCACTGCTCGAATCGCTCAACCAATTGCGGGGCTGGATCGACGAAGGAATCTGTGCGCCGACGGCGTCAATGTCGGTCAACGTGTCGCCACGGCAACTCGCCGACCCCAACTTCCCTGCAATTGTCGACGAAGCGCTGCGCCGCTCAAAGGTGCCCGCCGATCTGCTCTGGCTTGAGATCACCGAAGGCATCATGATCTCTGAGCCCGAGTTGGCGTTGGCCTCGCTGCAACGGTTGCGCTCGCTTGGGGTGCGTGTTGCACTCGACGACTTTGGTACTGGCTACTCGTCGTTGTCGTTGCTGCAGAAGTTCCCATTGCAGCGCGTGAAGATCGATCGAGCCTTCGTGAACGGTGTGGCCGACAACGCCAACGACCGTTCGCTGGTGCGCACCATCATTGCGATGGGCTCATCGCTCGGACTCGACATGGTCGCCGAAGGCGTAGAGACCATGCAGCAATTGCGTGTGCTTGGCGAGCTTGGCTGCGCGAAGGCGCAGGGCTATCTGATCAGCCACCCCGTTCCGGCCGACGCGATGCTCGAAACCGTGAAAGCACTCGAGCGCCTCAAGCTCTCGACTGCTCATCCCGAACTCGACTAATCAGCCGTTGGAGTCTCGGCGCAGCGCTGGATGTGCCGCAATCTCGTCGAGAGCTTCAGGGTTCACGATCGAACCGCGGTTACGCACCACTCGACCGTTCACCGCATCGGCCACGGCAAGCTCAACCAACTTGCCGCTGAACGTACGCGGCAGGTCCGGCACGGCCACGATGACCCCAGGAACATGGCGCGGGCTGAGCGCTGCGCGGATGGTTGATTTGATGCGCGCGGTCAGGGCATCGTCGAGCGCCAATCCCGGTGCGAGCTTGACCGCAAGGACGATCTTCACATCGTTGTCTACCGTCTGGCCGAAGGCGATTGATTCGGCAACCTCTGGCATTGCATCGACCACGCGGTAGATGTCGGCGGTGCCGATGCGCACTCCCCCGGGGTTCAACGTTGCGTCGGAGCGTCCGTGGATAATTGCGCCGCCATTCACGGTCCACGAAGCAAAGTCACCGTGTGCCCACTTACCCTCAAACCGGTCGTAATAGGTGGCCCGGTAGCTGCGGCCGTCGGGCCCGTATGGGTCGTCGTTCCACAGACCCAATGGCTGAGATGGAAATGGTTGCGCGCACACCAACTCGCCGGGGCCATCGCCCACGCCGAGCGCATGCGCCGACTCGTCGACGAACTCAACGGCCATGCCTAACAACGGCGCTTGGATTTCACCCGAGTACACCGGCAGCGTGGGCACGCCGCCAACGAAGCTCGCGCAAAGGTCGGTGCCGCCCGAGATTGAGGCAAGGTGTACATCGACCTTGATTGATGAATACACGTAGTCGAAACCGCGTGGCGACAACGGCGAACCGGTGGAGCAGATAGTTCGCAATGCCGACAGATCGTGAGTACCGGCAATGTCGAGTTCGCTGTTGGCCAAGCCATCGATGAACTTGGCCGACACGCCCAACAATGTGATGCGCTGTTGTTCGGCCATGGCGAAGAGTTGATGCTGCGTTGGGTACATCGGCGAACCGTCGAACAACACAACGGTTGCTCCCGTGCCGAGCACCGAAGCCAACCAATTCCACATCATCCACCCGGTGGTTGTGTAGTAGGTGACCACATCGCCGGGCCGAATGTCGCAATGCAAACGATGTTCCTTGGCATGCATCAACAACACACCACCCGCGCGATGCACGATGCACTTCGGCTTGCCGGTAGTGCCCGAGCTGAACAACACGTACCACGGGTGATCGAACGGCAACTGCTCGAATGCGAGCGCAGCACCAACGTTGGCGTGAAGCACTTCGCTCCATTGCATAAAGCCCTCGGGGCCATCGCTGACACCACCAAAACAGACTTTCACACGGGCTGTCGGCAGGCCGTCTGCGATCTCGGCGAGCTTGTCACGACAGTCGATGTGCTTGCCGGCGTAGGTGTACTCGAGGCAGCCGATGAGCACCGCTGGCTCGATCTGACCGAAACGATCGAGCACGGCGGGCACGCCGAAATCGGGTGACGCTGAAGCAAACGTGGCGCCGATGGAGGCACCGGCCAACATCGCGATGATCGCCTCGGGCCCGTTAGGCACAAACGCCGCGATGCGATCGCCAGCAACCACGCCAGCAGCACGCAACGCTTGCGCAAGCTGCGCTACTGCGGCGCGCAGTTCGATCGACGACAACGATCGATCAAGACCTGCTTCGTTATAAGCAACAATCGCTGGTTGGTCATTGGGGAGATGCGCCAACAGGTTCTCTGCAACGTTGAGACGCGCCTTGGGGAAGAACCGACACGCAGCGAGATTCTGATCTCGTCGCAACACTTCAGTACCTGGGTCGCCGATGATGTCGCACTCTTTCCAAATCGCGCGCCAGAACTCATCAGGCGATTCAACAGACCAGCGATGCAGCGCCGAGTAGTCAAGCGGGTTGATGTTTGCCGCCTCCGCGAACCGAGCGATGTTGGTGTCGAGGGCGCGCTCACGTGGTGGGCTCCACAATGCAACCTTGGCTAAGGGATCTGTCACGGCGACAACATAGGCGCGGACGCTAAGGTCACGAAAGTGTCAACAGCAACCCGCACCAACCTCGGCGGCAGCGTGAACAACGGTGTCGGCGAGACACTGCTCAGCCTTGTGCATCTCACCGACACTCACGTACTCGATGCAGCGTCGCCGGCACGTGGCGAATGGGTGGAGCTCGAGGCGCACGATCCAGTATTCCGGCCGTTGCTACATATGCATCGGCCATACGATTCGCTCACCTTGTGGGCGTTGCGCGCCCATGTTGAGCGCATTCGCCAGAACCCATGCGCTGGGGGATCTGATCGGCCATTCGATCTCGTTGTGTCCACGGGCGACAACATAGACAACGCCCAGCGCAACGAACTCGACGCATATCTCACGGTGATGGCCGGCGGCACCACCGCGCTGAGCGCCGTCGGCAGCGCACAAGACACCATCACTCGGGCCTTCAGTGAAGCGTGGCCGTTTTGGAATCCCGACGACACCGAACCCGACTTCATCGCTCGCGTGAGCGCAGCGTGCACATCGCTCGGACTCGGCCTTGCGTGGACCAGCGTTCCTGGTAATCACGACCTGATGCGCCAGGGCACCGCGCTGAACAACCCTGCGATCGAACGCATCGCTGTTGGCGCAACCAAGTCGCTGCAACGCCCCACCGGCTTTGCCAGCGACAATCCGTTGGCACTCTTCCTCGATGAACCCGAGGCGTTCTCATGCGGCCCCAGCTACCCCATCGCAGCGAATCCCGACCGACGCGCCATCACCAAGCGCGAGTGGATTGAAGCCCACATCGCACGCGGCGCATTGGGCTACTCGGCCAAGAACGTGAGCGCTGACTCAACCGACACCATCATCGACACCGAGCACGTGCGGTTGGTCTTGATCGACACCAACCACCCCGAGGGCGACTACCAAGGCAGCATCGGCACACAGCAACTCGAGTGGCTCGAACGGCAACTCGCCGAGGTCGATCAGCAGCCGGGTCGTGTGGCCATCTTGATGAGCCATCACGGCGCCGACACATTGATCAACGAGCGGGGCCACAACGCCGACCGGCACCTCGCCGCCGACATGCTGGCCGTGGTTCATCGCCATAGCTGTGTGGTCGCGTGGTTGGTGGGACACCGTCACTTCAACCGCATTGAACCACGCCCGGGACCCAACGGTGGCTTCTGGGAAATCACGACGTCGTCGATTATCGATTGGCCATCGCAGACCCGAGCCATTGAGCTTGTGCGCCACACCGATGGCTCATACGAGATCGTGAGCACGATGCTCGATCACAACGAAGCAGCGGGCGGCCTCGCCGCTTTGCACCACGAACTTGCTTACGGCTTTCGCACACCGAAGGCTGCCGAATACATGGCGGGCCGAGATATCGACACCAACGTGCGCTTGGTGCTACCCCAGCGTTGAGTTGCCTAGCGCAACACGGCGCTCGCGCATGGCGCGCTCGAGCATCCGGATGCGTGACTGCAGGTCATCGCGTTCGGTGTAGCCACCGCGAAGATGCCGTGGACCACCAGCATCGGTGAACTCGCTACGGGCGTGCAATGTGCGGCGGTTATCGAACGCCACAAGATCGCCTGGCTCGAACCGGGACCGCAGCTGCAGGTCTTCGCGATATGTCATCTCGAACAGGCGGCGATACGCGTCATAGGCCTCTTCGACTTGTTCAAACGGAAGGTCGAGCGGGGCTCGTAGCCAGTTGCCGACACGCATTTCGGTGACGGCGCCCGACGCATCGGTGACGATGATGGGCGACCGCCAGCGATAGTCGGTGACCTTCGCGCTGTTGGCCCAGTCGAACGGTGTTCTGGTGAGCGTGTGGTACTCGCTGGGGTATTGCTCGCGCATCAACTCGGCGACACGGAAGCCGTCGACCAAGATACTGTCGCCGCCAATGGCCTGGTTCTCGATGCAGTGCAGAAACTGCAGACCCGGCTGATACTCGCGGGTGGGCAGGTCTACATGGGGCGGCAACGGCAACGCCGTGTTCGCGTTGGTTACTGGATTTGGTTCGCTGCGCACGTCCCAGAACAGACCGAAGTTGGTGTCGCGCGCAATACCGATTCGGCCGATGACATGAGTGATTGCTTCGTCGGTGCACGGCACATTGCGCAGACGGGTGGCGCCATAGGTGCGCAGCGCAACCAGCCACTCGTAGAGCGCAGCGTCGTCGCTCAGAACGGCTGGTCCATCAAACGTAGGGGGCTCGCTCAAGGTGGTTGAGTCCCATGTGGTGCGCTGCACAACGCGCTCGGCACGCGCCTCGGCGCTGTAGCAATTGGAGCGCAGCCAACCCGTGTGGAACTCGCTGGCGTGGTCACCATCGGACCACCGCACCAACAACGAGCCATCGGCCGCAACCGCCACGGCTACAGGATGAATGTCGGGCGACACCGTGACCAGTTCGAAGGTCTGCTCTTTGGTGACCTGGTGCACGCACTGAACGCAAGGGCAGTTATCGCGCAACCAAATGTTGTGAAATCGACTCACCCGGCCGTCGGACCACGTGACATGGACCGCGCCTCGCTCGGCCGTGGCCGCGCTGATCGTGAAGTCGATGGGATAGGTGTCGAAGTCAGGTGTGAGAGCCATGCCGAACCGTTTCTCTATGAACGAGTGAGCCTGAACGCGTGCAGATGATGCGACCATAGCGCGCCGTTTTCTGGCTCGGTGTAATGTTCGACACGCTCTGCGGAGGTTCGCAGGCCAGATCAGCGATGAGGACGTAGACAATGAATTGGGACGTATTCGTAACCTGTGCCATCACCGGAGCAGGCGACACCACCTCAAAGAGCCCACATGTGCCGGTCACTCCTCAGCAGATCGCCGAATCGGCCATCGATGCCGCTCGCGCTGGCGCAGCCGTAGTACACATCCACGTTCGCAACCCTGAGACCGGCGTAGGCGTTCGCGACACCGAGCTCTACGCCGAAGTTGTCGAGCGCGTGCGCGCCGCCGATGTAGACGTTGTGATCAACCTCACCGCAGGCATGGGTGGCGACCTCGTGCTCGGAGCCGGCGAGAATCCCCTGCCGCCGAACCCCGATGGCACCGACATGGCCGGCGCAACCGAGCGCCTCAAGCATGTGCGTGCGTTGCTACCCGAAATCTGCACGCTCGATTGCGGCACGATGAACTTCGCCTCGGGTGGCGACTACATCATGGTCAACACCCCAAGCATCCTGCGCGAAATGGCCCGCCAGGTACAAGCACTCGGCGTGCGCCCCGAGCTCGAAGTCTTCGACACCGGACACCTCGTGATGGTCAAAGAGATGATCCGCGACGGCTTGCTCGATGATCCCGTGATGGTGCAGTTGTGCATGGGTATTGCGTACGGCGCCCCCGACGACGTCATCTCGTTGATGGCGATGGTCAACCTGTTGCCTCCCGGCTCGGTCTTCTCGGCGTTCTCCATCGGCCGTATGCAGATTCCCTATGTCGCAATGGCAGCGCTTGCTGGCGGTAACGTGCGCGTTGGGCTCGAGGACAACCTCTATCTCGGCGCTGGACACCTCGCCACCAACGCCGAGCTCGTCAGCCGCGCCGTAGACATCTTGGGCGGCATGAACGCCAAGATCATGTCGGCGCAAGCCGTGCGCGACAAGCTGCAACTGGTGAAGCGATGAGCCCGATTCCCGGCCTCAACACCGTTGGCCTGTTGGGTGGCGGCGTCATTGGCGGCGGATGGGCCGCACGCTTTTTGCTCAATGGTGTCGATGTGATCTTGTACGACCCAGATCCCGAAGCGCCACGCAAGGTCGAGGCTGTCATCGCCAACGCGCGGCGCGCCTACGCCAAGCTCACGATGGCTCCACTTCCGGTTGAGGGCACATTGCGTTTCGTGGCCACTCCCGAAGAAGCCGTTATCGGCGTCGACTTCGTGCAAGAAAGCGCACCCGAGCGGCTCGACCTCAAGCAGTCGATTCTGCAGCGCGCCAGTGCCGTGGCCGACCCTTCGGTGGTCTTCGGCTCATCGACATCGGGCATCTTGCCCACCCAGATTCAGATCGGTATGCATCACCCCGAGCGTCTCGTGGTGGGCCATCCGTTTAACCCGGTGTATCTGCTTCCACTGGTCGAGATCTGTGGCGGCGACGCAACATCTACCGCTGCCAAAGAGCGCGCCGCCGAGGTGTACACGTCCATTGGTATGCGTCCGCTGATG
This sequence comes from Ferrithrix thermotolerans DSM 19514, assembly GCA_945861025.1. Lineage (GTDB taxonomy): Bacteria > Actinomycetota > Acidimicrobiia > Acidimicrobiales > Ilumatobacteraceae > WLMZ01. The sequence continues at coordinate 4,602 of CAMASN010000027.1, read as the reverse complement.
CTCACCAAAGAGATCGATGGATTCATCGCCGATCGCCTGCTCGAAGCGGTGTGGCGTGAGGCCCTGTGGCTCATCAACGATGGCATCGCCACCGCTCAACAGATCGACGACGCAATCCGTTTCGGCGCCGGTCTGCGCTGGAGTTTCATGGGCACGTTCCTCGTATACCGCATCGCTGGCGGCGAGGCCGGAATGCAGCATTTCCTTGCTCAGTTCGGGCCCACGCTGCAGTGGCCTTGGACCAAGTTGATGGATGTGCCCGACCTCAATCAAGAGCTCATCGACACCATCGTTGCCCAATCAGATGACCAGGCAAACGGAAGCACCATCCGCGAACTCGAAGAGCTTCGCGATGACTGCCTCGTGTCGGTCATGCAAGGTCTGCGCACTGTTGGCTATGGCGCCGGCGAGGTGCTCGCCGACTTCGAACGCGCGCTGTTCGATCGCGCTCCTGCTCCAGCAGTGGCCGACGACTCGGCTCAACCACTCAAGGTGCACGAGATTCGCATTCCCACCGAGTGGGTTGATTACAACGGCCACACCAACGACAGCCGCTACGCGCAAATGTCAGGCGATGCTGCCGATGCCTTCTTGCGCTACCTCGGCGTCGACGCCGAATACTTGCGTGGCGGCCACAGCTATTACACAGTCGAGAGCCACATCACCTATGCGGCTCAGTCGCACGCTGGCGATGTCGTGTACGTGACATCACAGGTCATCAGCTACGACGAAAAGCGGTTGCACCTGTTCAATCGCATGCATCGCGCCGACGACCACACGCTCATCTCAACGGGCGAGCACATGTATCTGCATGTCGACACTGTTGCGGGCAAAGCCATGGCGGCTCCCCCCGAGATGATCGACCGCATTGCCGCCGTGGCCAACGCGCAGACTCACCTCGAGCGTCCGACACAGGCCGGACGCTTTGTGGGCGCTCCGCGCTAGATCGCTCCGGTAATCGCAAACACCGTTGCTGGCGACGCTGGTAAGTGATCGACGAGCGTGATCACCAGATCATTGCCATCAACGCGATGCGGAAGGGTGCGGCTGTTGCCAAGCATGGTCACAACCGAACCGGCGCTCACTGACACGTCGGCCAGACGAAGCTCGCCCGAGGGTCCGCCCTCGACGCAGGCATACACAGTGTCGCCGTTCATGGAGTAGCGGATCTCGCGACCGTCGTCGGTAACCCCGGTCTGGATACGCCATGTGCGGGTGCCGTAGATGGCATCACCATTAACGCGGAGCCACCAGCCCAGCGCGACGAGTCGCGACGCTTGGGCCATAGGAATCTGACCGTCGGCGGTTGGGCCCACGTTGAGCAACAGGTTGCCGCCGCGGGCCACGATGTCGACCAGCATCCAGATCAGTTCGTCGACCGAAGGCATCGTTGCCTCGGTCTCCATCCGGTTGTATGCGAACGAACGACCAACGCCGCGACACACTTCCCACTTGCGGTCATCCGAGGCCTTGGTCGAGTACTCGGGGGTGGCGATGTCGGCGTGCAGCAGGCCCGAACGCACCGCGATGATGTTCCAACGATCGTTCACGATGCCGTCGGGAACGCGGTCGTAGTAATACGAAAACACGTCGTTGGGGTCGAGCGTCATTGGCCACGCAATGTCGTTCCACAGCAGGCTCGGGCTATAGCGCTCGATGAGCTCATGCACATGCGCCGTGGCGTAATCGCAGTACTCAGGAGTGACGGGAATGTTCTGGATCATGCCCATCACGCTGTCGAAGCCTGGCTCGCTGAAGGTCCAGTCGAGCCCGCCCGAGTAGTACACACCGAAGCGCATGCCGCGCTCGCGCACGGCTTCGGCCAGTTCGCCCACGTGATCGCGCGTGGCCATCCAGTCGGTGCGGTTGGGGTTGGCATGCTCGCTCTGCCACATCAAGAAACCATCGTGATGCTTGGTGACGGGCACCACGTAACGCGCGCCGGAAGCCTGAAACAGATCGGACCAATCGGCTACGTCGACGCCATTGGAGCGCTCGCGAAATTCTTCGACGAAACTCTGATAGGTGCGATCGCCATAGACCTCGGCGTGATGCTTGGCTGTGGCGCTGCCCTCGAGCGCCCACGAGTTGAGATACCACTCGGTGTACGGGCTCGAACGGAACGCCTCGGTCCAGTTGTCGCCAGCCATGAGGTCGCCCATGTTGTTCTCGACTGGAGCGAAGCACGGAACGGTGTACGGGCCCCAGTGAATGAAGATTCCGAACTTGGCGTCTTCATACCAATCTGGAAGTGGGCGTTCGGCAAACGGGAATGCGGCTTCGGACATAGCGACAGCATGACATACGCGACTTGCGCATCTATTGCCGCTCCAAACCGCCGCGCTGATTACTTCTGTGGCGTGGCCACTGGGGCGCCGTCGCGCAACAGCGCGGCGAGTGTGATGACCACAGGAACGTCACCATCGTTGGCGCCAAAATGGATGAGCTGCTCGGTCTCGGTGATTGCGTCACTGGGGTTCAATGTGATCACCTGTGGACCAGTGAAGTTCTCGACCTTGCCGTCGGCACGAGTGACCACCGCAACGCCTGAAACGATGTCGTAAGTAAGCACGCCGCTGCGCACATGAGCCACTTGCGTGCCTTCGTGCAGGTGGGTACCCAGCTTGGTAGCCGCCGGGATGGTGACGTCTTGCAGATAGAGGGTCTGGCCGGGAGCATTGGCCGGGGTTGCCTGGGCGAGTGCCTCGCGAACAACCTGCGGCACAGGAACCGATGCATCAGAGGCGTTGCTACTTGAGCTTCCGCATGACGACAGCCCCAACATTGTTGCAAATGCAACAACGCACACGCCGGAACGAATAGCGGCGCGTACTGGGAAACGGAACGAGGGCACGTTGAGGCTGAAGGTGTTCACGAGCCCTGATTCAATCAGGCCTCGCTGGTAAACCCCACTTCGGCTGGGGGAGTTCACGACCAATCGCGAACTGACCACCACGGGAACCGGGTGGGTGCTGCGGTCGTCATAATCACCTGACCAGTGCGGGAAATCCTGAAAGGAATCGGACGTTGGTAGACATGGGCCTCGCGTGAACGATCGCCGAGCGAGATTTGAGGTGCTCTTCGGAGTGGTGTATCTGCCATTGCAGCGCTACGCACTGCGACGTACCGACCCCGCCACCGCCGATGATGTGGTGGCCGATGCGTTGCTCGTGCTGTGGCGCCGACTGGATGAGGTGCCCGATGACGCAGTGTTGCCATGGTGCTATGGCGTGGCTCGCCGCTGTCTAGCGAACCGGAGGCGCGGCGCAGACAGGCAGGCAGGTTTGATGGATCGCTTAATGAGCGAGCGCCCGTCCTCGCCGGTGGAGGCAGATCCGGCGTTGGAGGTTGCTCTCGCTTCGCTCGACGCCGACGACCGCGAGATCGTTCGGCTCTGGGCGTGGGAGCAGTTGCCACCTCGAGAGATCGCTGTAGTGCTGGGTATCAGCGCCAATGCGGCGTCGATTCGGATCCACCGGGCGAAGGGCCGATTGGCCGGAGCGCTCATGCGAAAGAACGGAGCCGGTGCCGGACACGAAGGGGTCGGGAACACTCCCATCGAGCGTCAGAAGGAGGCGACATGAACGGCAACACGCAACACGACGAACTGTTCGACCAGCTCGCCCGCCTCGACCCCGTTGGCAGTGCACCCATGGAATCAGCCACCGGCTCTCGCGCCGCCGCACTTATGGAGCAGATCATGCAGACCAACATCACACCCACAGCGCCCGGGCCTTCACCAGCACGCCGCCGCCCGCTCATGCTCGCGATCAGCGGGCTAGCGCTCACCGGCGTGGCAGCCCTCGGATTTGTCATTCTCCGAGGCGACGACGCCAAGGCTCCCACCACAATCGCGTTGGCGTTCGCGCCGCCGTCACCGGCAGGTGCCCGCTGCATGCAACTCGATGCATCAATCACGCAGCCAGACGGCACGGTGGCCTTCCGCGGCACCGTGGCGTCTATTGCGGGCAACGTGGTCACACTCGATGTCACCAAGTGGTACGCCAATGGCACCGCTGATCAAGTGGTGGTCACCACGGGTACTGCCGACGGCACCGTAGACCCCGAGCTATCGGCATCGTTCGAACAGGGCGGCGACTACCTCGTGTCGGCCGTCGATGGACAGGTCGCTGGCTGCGGCATGACCGCCCAGTACAGCACCGAGCTCGATGCGCTCTACCTGGGATGGTTCTCAGCTCCGTAGAGCACCCTCGTGCTTCTCGGCGTCGACTCCGGCGGCATGAGAAATATGGAGGCGACGCCGGGAATCGAACCGCATTAGGGCTGTATTGGGCAAGGTGCTCGAATACCAATAAGTCCAGCTCAGGGTATATTTACGACACCCTACGTAGGTGGTCGATGACGTCGAATATCGCCCTGTGGTGAACTTTCTGTGACCACACTGTGACCAGGGAGCATCTAGACGGACCTCTCTTTCAGCGCACCGCGCCTCGGCCTAGTCCTCGATGTCAACGACTAGGACGTTTTTCATCCGCCCGGTGACTGCCGAGTAGATAGCGGTGTACTTCAGGCCGTTCTCGCTCAAGGTGACCGGCCCCGACAACGCTGTCGCCGTCTCAAGAACGGCTTTCCCCCCGGCCG
>CAMASN010000026.1 GCA_945861025.1 Ferrithrix thermotolerans DSM 19514 | reverse complement strand
TCGACGCAGCCACCTTGATCGATGGCAACGTCAACAATGACAGCGCCTGGCTTCATGCTGCGCACCATGTCTTCGCTCACGACAACCGGAGCGCGGCCGCCCGCCACGAGCACTGCGCCGATCACCAAGTCGGCATCTGCGATGTTGCGCTCGATTGCGCCGCGGTTCGAGGCCAAGGTGACCACGCGACCTTTCTGGATCTGATCGACCCAGCGAAGGCGGTCGATGTTCTTGTCGAACAACACGACCTCGGCCTCCATGCCCGCTGCGATCCACGCCGCGTTCCAGCCCACGTTGCCGGCCCCGAGTACCACGACTTTGGCTGGTCGAACGCCGGGTGCGCCACCCAACAACACGCCGCGGCCACCGTTGTGTCGCTCGAGATAATGGGCTCCCAACTGCGGCGCCAGGCGGCCGGCTACTTCGCTCATCGGCGCCAGCAACGGAAGAGCGCCACTTTCGGTTTGCACCGTTTCGTAGGCGATGCCCGTGGTGCCGGCAGCTAACAGAGCTGCCGCCACTGCGGGATACGCAGCCAGATGTAGATAGGTGAACAACGTGAGGTCGGGTCGCAAGAACTGGAACTCTTCGGCCTTTGGTTCTTTGACCTTGACGACCAACTCTTGCGCCCACGCGTCGGCCGCAGTGGGAACAATGGTTGCGCCTGCCGCCACGTAATCGGCATCGGCGATGCTGGCACCCTCACCGGCGTGAGTTTCGATGAACACCTCGATGCCGTGGCGCTCAAATTCGCGCACGCCGTCGGGGGTCATCGCCACGCGGTATTCGGCGGTCTTGATCTCGCGTGGCACGCCCACACTACGGAGGCCGGACTGAACGGTGGGGAGATTACTCATAGGGACATACTGCCAAGTTTTGCAGGGGTGCTGTGACGGGTTGTGTTGATCGCTGTGCCGCAGTGATCTAGTTTTCTGCGGGGTCTCGTCGTCGCTGGGATCCGTTATCCCCGAGAGGACTCAGCTCATGCAGGGCTTCAAGAATTTCATCAATGGTCAGCATGTGGATGCAGCCGATGGTCGCACCACCACCGTCATCAATCCGGCAACCGGTCAGCAGTACGCAACCGCCGCCCTGTCTGGCGAAGCCGACGTGCATCACGCGATGACCGTTGCGGCTGCAGCGTTCGAAGACTGGAAAGACAGCACGCCATCAGAGCGCTCGCTGGCGCTGTTCCGTATTGCCGATGCTGTTGAGGCTCGCGCCGATGAACTCATTGCGCTCGAGGTCGAAAACACGGGCAAGCCCATCGGGCTCACCCGCAGCGAAGAGATTCCACCGATGGTCGATCAGATCCGTTTCTTTGCGGCCGCGGCGCGCAACCTCGACGGCAAATCGGCTGGTGAATACATGCGTGGCATGACCAGCTACATCCGTCGTGAACCTGTGGGTGTGTGTGCGCAAGTAGCGCCATGGAACTATCCGATGATGATGGCGGTGTGGAAGTTCGCGCCAGCTCTGGCCGCCGGCAACACTGTGGTGCTCAAGCCCAGCGACACCACGCCTGCCAGCGCAACGCTGCTTGCTGAGATCGCAGCCGAGTTCTTGCCCGCTGGTGTGTTCAACGTGCTTTGCGGCGACCGAGATACAGGCCGCTCAATGGTCGTGCACGACATCCCATCGATGGTCAGCATTACTGGCTCAGTTCGCGCAGGCATGGAAGTAGCCGAGGCCGCCTCGCACAGCCTGAAGCGTCTTCACCTCGAGCTTGGCGGCAAGGCTCCCGTGGTGGTGTTCGACGACGCCGACATCGAAGCCGCCGTCGAGGGCATCTCTACCGCTGGTTTTTTCAACGCCGGCCAAGACTGCACCGCCGCCACGCGCGTGCTTGTTGCCCCAGGCGTGTACGACGAGTTTGTTGCTGCCCTCGCCGCCGCGGCGGCTGGCATCAAGACCGGCATGCCCGACGACGAAGATGTGCTGTACGGCCCGGTGAACAATGCCAATCAACTTGCTCGCGTCAGTGGCTTTCTCGACCGTGCCCCCGATCACGCAAACGTCGTTGCTGGTGGCTCTCGCGTTGGTTCGTCTGGTTATTTTTACGCCCCAACTGTTGTGGCCAACCTTCGTCAGACCGACGAAATGGTGCAGAACGAAGTGTTCGGACCCGTTATCACCGTGCAGAAGTTCTCCGACGAAGATGAGGCTGTGCGTTGGGCCAACGGCGTCGACTACGGCCTTGCGTCGTCGGTGTGGACCCGCGACTTTGGTCGGGCGATGCGCATGTCGAAGCGCCTCGATTTCGGATGTGTGTGGATCAACACCCACATCCCACTCGTTGCTGAGATGCCGCATGGTGGCTACAAGAAGAGTGGCTACGGCAAAGACCTGTCGGCCTATGCGCTCGACGACTACACGCGCATCAAGCACGTGATGGCCAACATCAACAGTTAGCCGACTTCGCGATTCAGTTGCTCTTCGGCGGCCGCGATCGCTCGTTTCACAAGGTCCTCGACATGTGGAACATCGATGCCGAGTGCCTGGCCGATGTGGACCGACCAGATCTGTGAACGAAGGTTGTTCTCGAAGTCGAGACGGCTACGAATGTCAGAGCGGGCGGCTTGGCGGTTCTGACTGATCATCACAAATGTGGCGAGGAAGATGGCTTCGAGCGACACGATCATCGTCAGGAGACCAAACGGAAACTTGTCGAACTCGCGGCTCACCCCGGCGAGGCCGACGTTGAGGGCAACCCAGATGCCGAACCAGATGCCGTGGATATAGACGAACTTCATCGACCCGGCGAATGAGGTGACGCCGTCGGCGATTGAACCTTCGGCTTTGCGAAGCGTTGTAACGAGTCGCCGCTCATCAAGAACATTGAAGTGGGCGGGTGTGCCGATCTGTCCGTCTTCGTGGCCATCGAATCGATCGATGATCCGACATGCCTCACAGTGCTGCTCAAACGTCGGTTGGTCGGTGGTGCTCATGCAGCCCTCTTTGCGCTCAAGAGTCAGGCAAACTCGTGGTTCACGAATGCTTAGTGCTTGCGTTCGGGTCAAAGTGATGATGCTCAGCGCGACTGAAATGCTTCCCATGCATTATTGAAGACCTCAACCACGGTGTCGCCGATGAAGCGCAGCTCGTCGGGTCCGCAGGTGAGCGGAGGCGAGAGCACCACCACCGGGTCGGCTCGATCGTCGGCGCGGCAGAAGAGCCCGGCCTTGTAGAGCTTTGGCGAGAGGTATCCGCGCAGCAACCAATCGCATTCGTCATCGGTGAACGTGGTCTTGTTCTTCTTGTCCTTCACGAGTTCGGCCACACGGAAGTAACCGCAGCCGCGAACCTCGCCGACAATTGGAGTAGCTGCGATGCGGGCCATTACGTCGTCGAAGATTGCTTCGTTGCGCAACACATTTCCGGGTAGGTCTTCGCGTTCAAGGATGTCGATATTGGCGAGCGCTACAGCGCAGCTCACCGGGTGGCCGCCAAAGGTGAGGCCGTGCAGAAAGGTGCGGCCCTCTTCCAGAAACGGCGCAGCGATTCGATCGCTGACGATGACGCCGCCCAGTGGGGCGTAACCACTGGTGACTCCCTTCGCGAAGGTGATCATGTCGGGCTGATAGTCGAAGCGCTGGCAACCGAACCAATGCCCAAGTCGGCCGAAGGCACAGATCACTTCGTCGCTGATGAGTAGCACGCCGTAGCGATCGCAGATCTCGCGCACTCGTTTCCAGTAGCCGGGGGGAGGCACCAGCGCTCCGCCGGTGTTCTGTACCGGTTCGAGAATGACGCAAGCGACCGAGTCGGGACCCTCGATGATGATGCGCGTCTCGATGTCGTCGGCGCATGCCAAGGTGCATGATCCGGCAGCGGCGCACATGCCACAGCGATAGCTGCTGGTGTTCACGACCTTCACGGCGCCTGGCAGCAAGGGTTCCCATGGATTCTTGATCGCTGGGATGCCTGTGATCGAAAGCGCCCCCAGCGTGGTGCCGTGATACGCATAGTGTCGGCTGATGATTTTGCGCCGCATCGGTTGACCAATTTCGGCGAAGTATTGCACCGCCAACTTCCATGCGCTTTCTACGGCCTCGCTTCCGCTGGAGGTGAAGAAGACGCGGTTCAAATCGCCTGGGGCCAACTCGGCTAGGCGAGCAGCGAGCCGGATGCCTGGCTCGTGGCCAAAGCTCCACAGTGGGAAGTAGGCCAAGGTGGCAGCTTGTTGCGTGGCTGCCTCGGCAAGCTCGCGCCGTCCATGACCAACCTGTACCGTAAATAGGCCGGACAGTCCATCGAGCAGACGATGGCCGTTCTGATCGAATATGTAGTTGCCCTCACCGCGGATGATGATGGGCATTGGCTCGGTCTGGAACCCGCTGAGTTGCGTGAAGTGTCCCCACAAATGGCGCCGCGCTGCTCGCTGCAATGCTTCAACGTTGTCGTCGGCGTGAGCGATCTCTGGATCCATGTTTACCGATACTGCTCCTCTCGCTGCGGAAGGGCAAATGAAGTGTGGTGTTTCGGCAGCGTGAAATGGCCCGGCTGCTCAATCGAATGGTTCGTTCGCGGTCGCGCGTAGTGTCTACACTGTCGACACTGCAGAGATGGGGGTGCGAGGGTATGAGTCAAGACCGCGGCAGCGTCGAACTTGTCGACGTAACCAAGCGCTTCGGCTCGATGGTCGCAGTCGACAAACTCAACCTCGACATTCATGCCGGCGAGTTCTTGTCGTTGCTCGGCCCCAGCGGCTGCGGCAAGACAACAACGCTTCGAATGCTGGCCGGTTTTGAGCAACCCGACGAAGGCCATATTCGCATTAGCGGCGAGTTTGTGCAGGGCGTGCCGCCATACAAGCGAGACGTGAACACGGTCTTTCAGCAGTACGCATTGTTTCCCCATATGTCAGTCTCCGAGAACGTTGCCTACGGCTTACGTCAACGCCATGTCTCCAAAACCGACATTGCCATTCGGGTCGCTGAGGCGCTCGACATGGTGAAGATGACCAAGCTCGCCGATCGCAAGCCCCGCCAGATGTCGGGTGGCCAGCAGCAACGTATTGCTCTCGCTCGAGCGTTAGTGAACCGACCAAGTGTGTTGCTGCTCGACGAGCCGCTGGGCGCCCTCGATCGCAAGCTTCGCGAGGAAATGCAGATTGAGCTGAAGTTGCTGCAAAGTCAGCTCGGCATCACCTTTGTGTTCGTGACGCACGACCAAGAAGAGGCCATGGGCATGAGCGATCGCATTGCGATCATGCTTGATGGTCATATCGAACAACTCGCCGACCCAGAGACCGTCTACGAACGGCCGTCTTCGGCGTTTGTGGCTGGTTTTATCGGTCGCAACAACTTTTGGCGTGGTGTGTCTACTGGCCAAGGCGTACGTGCGAGCGACGGCACGATCTTCGTGTCATCAAGCCCCGAAGAGCGCGTCGCTCAAGGCCAGCCAGCGCTTGCAGCGATCCGCCCCGAGTGCATTCAACTCAGCAGCGCCGACCCCGGCCGCTCGCACAACGTGATCGCCGGCACGGTTGCTGGTGTCTCGCATTACGGCGACGTATTGCAATACGTGGTGCGCACCGCCGAGCGCGATGTGCTCTCGATGCTTCCTCGGCAAGGCGCACTGCGCCTGGCTCCCGGAGATCCAGTGTTTTGCCACTGGGATGAGTCCGAGGTGTACCAGTTCTCTGCCGAGCAGGCCGATCTCGTACTGCCCGATCCAGCGGAGGAAATTGCTCTCGAATAGCCCGTCGGTTCGCCGACAAACCAGACAACTCACCTACATTCCAACTTTGGCCGAGTACGCCGAATAGGTCTCCAGAAAGGGACACACGCAATGAATCACTCAGACGACACCTCTCGAATTCTTATTTCGAAACAAGCAGCCCAGCGCGTTGCCGCCACCATCAACCGTCGTCGGTTCTTGGCGCTCACCGGCGGAGCCGCCGCAGTTGCAGCGCTCGCAGCGTGTGGCGGCAGCAGCAGTTCAAAGTCGAAGAACCTCAACATGTTCACATGGGCCGAGTACGACGATCCCGACCTGTTGAAGAGCTGGGGCAATATTAGCCTCACCATCTTCAACTCGAACGAAGAGGCCATTCAGAAACTCGTTCAGGGTGGCGGCTCGTCGGGCTTCGACATGGTGGTGCCTACTGGCGTCTACATCCCGCAGTTGGCCAAGGCTGGCATGCTCGAAGAGCTCGACAAGACCAAGCTTCCCAACTTCTCGAATCTCGATCCCAACTACGCCAACCAGGCGTGGGACCCAGACAACAAGTACAGCGTGTGCAAGAACTGGGGTACCACCGGTTGGATCTACGACAAGAGCGTGGTCACCACCGAAATCAAGACCTGGGCCGACTTCATCAAGGTGGCTCAGACCGAAGCCAGCGGCAAGACCAGCGTGCTCGATACGGCCCCGAACTTGGCCGGCATCTACTTCTGGGCCAATGGCATCTCGTGGATCACCGAGAAGCAGGAAGATCTCGATGCCTGCGCCAAGTTCATGGTCGATGAGTTCGCTCAACACATCAAGGCATTCGATTCATACCCAGGCGTGAACCTCACTTCGGGCAGCTATGCGCTGTCTCAAGTCTGGAACGGCGACGCCCGTCAAGGTCTCATCGGGGTGAAAGAGGCAGGCGACGATATCGAGCGCTATGTCTGGGGCATTGGCTCGCCAGAAACCGAACTCTGGATGGACAACTGGTGCGTTCTCAAGGGTGCCAAGAACCGCGACTCCGCGTACGACTTCATCAACTTCATCCTCGACCCAGCCAACAGCGTGACTGACCTCAACTTCCATGGCTACAACACCGGCATCAAGGGTGTCGATGCATTGGCAGCCGACATCGACTTCAAGGACATGGTCTTCTTCACCGACGAACAGGTCGCCATGATGAAGTCGGGCGATGTGAACTCGGCACAAGAGACATTGGTCAAGATCTACAGCGATGTGAAAGCAAAGGCTGGCGGCTGACCAATGGAGGCAACACTCGGAGCGCAGCCACCGCAGCAACGCACGTGGCTGCGCGCCCCGAAGTTCCTTCTCGCGATTCCATCGTTTGTCTGGTACGTGTTTCTGTTCGTCGTGCCGGTGGGCCTGGTTATCGTCAACAGCTTCGGCCGCAAGATCAGTGGGTCGCCGGGCACGGTTGATCTCAGTTCGCCCAGCCTCGATCGTTATCGCGAGGTTGTCAGCGGGTCATTCCGCTCGCTGCTGAAACAGACGATGTACACATCGATTCTTGGCACCGTGCTGTGTCTGGTTGTCAGCCTTCCAGTGGCGTATTTGCTGGCATTCAAGGTTGGGCCGAAGGCAAAGACCGCGGTGCTGGCGTTGCTGATGGTGCCGTTCTTCGCGAACTTTTTGTTGCGTACCCTCGCGTGGCGCATCGTGCTGCAACCGCGTGGTTTCGTCTCAAACTTTTTGCAGTCGGGCCACTGGTTTACGTTCGGCCAAGCATTGCGCAGCGGACCAATCGAGATTCTCGATACGCGTACTGCGGTGCAGATTGCAATCGTCTACAACTACTTGCCGCTGATGATCTTCCCGCTGTGGGTGGCTCTCGATCGGGTCGAGTTGCACCTGCGCGAAGCGTCGAAAGATCTTGGCGCGAATCGCATTCGAACGTTCCTCCAAGTAACGCTTCCGTTGGCGGGCCCCGGAATCGTTGCTGGCTTGATCTTGGTGTTCGTGCCGTTGTCGGGTGACTACGTGACAGCAGCGTTGCTCGGTGGAGCCAAGGGCAACATGATCGGAGCCGAGGTTGCGAACCAGTACTTCAAGGCGCAAGACGCCGCTTCTGGTTCTGCCATCGCGGTGTCGTTGATTATCTCGATTCTGCTCGTGCTCGGCGTGCTGGCTACCTGCTTCTGGTTCATGTCGAAACTGCTCAAAGCAAACCGCGCCGTCAAGGTCGTAGCGCGATGAAGAAGTACCTCAGCATCACCAATGCACTTGGTGCATGGACAGCGGTGGTCATCGCGTTCTTGTTCACGCCCATCTTCTTTTTGATGGCGATGTCGTTCAACGAGTTCAAGAGCATCTTCAGGTGGACCGGCTTCTCCACGGTGTGGTGGTCGCGCATGTTCGACAACACCACGCTCACGAGTTCAGTGAAGGTCTCCATTGAGGTAGCGGTCATCAGCACATTGCTTGCGTTGGTACTCGGCACGTTGGCCGGTCTGACCCTTGCTCGAAAGCCCGGCAAGTGGACCGCTGGCTTCGTTGGCATCATCTTGCTCATCTTGGTCACGCCCGAGATCGTCGATGGTGCTGGGCAGCTGAGCTGGTTCGTGCGTCTCGGCGGCCCGTTCCGCGAAGGCCTCACGCCGATTGTGCTCGTGCACACAGTGTTCAGTTCTGCGGTGGTCACGCTCATCGTGCGTGCTCGCGTTTCAGGACTCGATGCTCGCCTCGAGGAAGCGGCTGCCGACCTGTTCGCTACTCCAGCGCGCGCCTTTTGGCAGATCACGCTGCCGTTGGTGATGCCCGCAGTGTTGTCGGGCGGAATGCTGGCATTCACGCTCAGCCTTGACAATGTTGTGTCCACCAGCTTCGTCAGTCCTGCCGGTGTCACCACCTTCCCCAACTATGTCTTCGGGTTGTCGGGCGGCATCATTCGCCCCGAGGTTGCGGCAATGGCCACGCTGTTTATCGGCGCCACCTTGTTGGCCGTTGCGATTGTCGCGGTGGTGCTTCGTCGGGGCGGCCAGTCGGGCTCCGAAATCGCCGCCACCTTCACCGGCAACTGAACCGCCTTCGCGATGCGAATTGTTGTTGTTGGCGCAGGCCTCGCGGGTCTCACTGCCGCGGAGTTGTTGCACAACGCCGGGTGCGATGTCGCTGTGCTCGAAGCCTCAAATCGGGTCGGCGGTCGCGCCTACACCCGCAGCACTGAGTTCATCAATGGCCAAGCCGCCGAGGCGGGCGCCGAGTGGGTCGACAATGTGCATCCCCGCATGCGCGCCCTCGTCGATCGTTTCGGCTTACGCATGGACGACAACGCCACCACGTGGACTGCCGTCCGGCGTTGGTTGTTCCGCGACGGAGCACTGCTCGATCCAGCAGACCTCGCCCGCATCGACCCGCAGTTAGGTGACGAACTTGATCGGTTCGAAGACTTCTTTGCCTCAGTCGCGGCGGGCATCAGTGATGCGTCGCAGCCCGCACTGCACCCGCAGGCGGCGCAGTTCGATTCATTGTCGGCAGCAGCTGTTATCGAGCAACTCGAACTGGGTGAGCTCGCCCGCCTGTTCGCCACACGAAACATGCAGGGCGAGTTCGCGGCCGAACCGCACGAAGTGTCGGCGTTGTTTGTTGCTCAACAGCGGGCGCTGTACGAAGCAGCGGCCACACCGCATGGCGAGGTCGTGGCGCAGCGCATTATTGGGGGAGTCAGCGGCGTCACGGCCGGACTTGCAGAGGCACTTCCGCCGGGAATGATTCGCTTTGGCGAGACAGTTGATGCAGTCACCATCGACGAAACTGGCGCTCACGTGCGCGCCGGAGCGAACACGTACCACGCAGACCAGGTGGTGCTTGCCTGCTCCTTGGTGCCGCTGCGCGCTGTGGTGTTCGACCCACCATTGCCCCCCGAACTCGCTGCGGCCGTGCACGGTCTTGGCTACGGCCGTGTCACCAAGACAGCCTTGCAGTATCCGGAGCGCGTGTGGCCTGCTGGTTATGCCACAACAACTGGTCGTGCGCAGCGTGTGTATGAGCCAACGGTTGGGCATCCGGCCGAGTCCGGAATCTTGATGGGCTACACCGGTGGTGAGGGCGGAACGCGTTTGGCTGATCTTGCTGAGAGCGAGCGCATGCGCGAGATCGAACTCAGCCAACGCGAGATGTACCCAGCACTGCCGCCGCCGCTGGGTGGCTTCTCGCAAGCATGGTCGGGGCTTGCGCTATTTGGCGGCAGCTATGCCGTGTACCGTCCTGGCGAAATCACTCGCTTCTGGGATGTGCTGCGTCGGCCTCACGGGTGCATTCACTTTGCTGGTGAGCACACCGCAACCTGGACGGGCTACCTCGAGGGCGCAGTCGAGAGCGGCGAGACGGTTGCGTCGCGACTCCTCGCGAACCGCTAGCGTTTCGGCATCATGCCAAGTACCAACGCGCCCCGTGTCGCGCTCGGGCCCACATCTGCTCCGTCTTGGATGGCCGATGCCATCATCGCCGGCGGTGGAGAAGTTGTTGACCTTGCCGATGCTGAAGCATTGGTCTGGGCGAGCGGCAAAGATGCCAACCAACTCGCCGACGCACTCGCCGACGCCGATCACATTCGCTGGGTGCAGTTGCCCTTTGCCGGCATTGAGCCCTTTGTCCATCTGATCGACACCGATCGCTTGTGGACCTGCGCCAAAGGTGTCTTCGCCGAGCCCTGTGCCGAGATGGCTCTCACGCTTGCGTTGGCGGGCATGCGCGGTCTCGGAACCTATGCGCGAGCCACCTCGTGGAGCCGGCCACAGGGCATCAACCTTGCTGGAGCGCGAGTCACGATTATGGGTGGCGGTGGCATAGCCGAAGCGTTCCTGCGTCTCATCAAGCCGTTCGATTGTCATGTCACCGTGGTTCGCAACAAGGTGCAAGACATGGATGGCGCCGACATCGTGGTCGAGCCCGAGCAGTATGCGCATTGCCTGCCAGGCGCCGACCTTGTAGTGCTGGCGCTTGCGCTCACTCCCGATACCGAGGGCATGATCTCGCGCAGCGAACTCGAGATGATGGAGCCGCATGCGTGGCTCGTCAACGTGGCGCGTGGCAAACACATTGTCACCGACGATCTGGTGTGGGCGTTGCAGAACAACATCATCGGCGGCGCCGGTCTCGATGTCACCGACCCTGAGCCGCTTCCCGACGGGCACCCGTTGTGGTCGCTGCCCAACTGCATCATCACGCCGCATGTGGCAAACACTCCAGAGATGGCGGTGCCGTTGCTGTCGGCGCGCATCACCCAAAACGTGCGGTTGTACGCCGATGGCGCAGAGCTCATCGGCCCGGTTCACCACGATCGCGGTTACTAGTCCACTCAGCGATGCGCTCGCGGCGTTGGCTGTCTAACGTAGGTGCATCGTCGACTATTACGAATGCCTCGGAGTATCGCCTGCAGCGAGTCGCGAAGACATTCGCGTTGCGTATCGCAATCTCGCGCGGCGTTTTCACCCTGACGCCAAAGGCGAGTCCTCGGCTGTTCGCATGGCTGAGATCAACTACGCCTGGAAGGTGCTCTCTGACCCTGCCAAGCGTGCTGCCTACGACCTGAGCCTCGAACGGTCTCGTCGGTCCGCCTACGGCAGCGCAGCGCAGTCGGGCGGGTCGGCGTCGGCGTCTGCGTCTGCGTCGAACGCGGCCTCGGCGGTGCAGCAGCTGGTTATTGCGCCCACGCCATCGAAGTTTCCGTGGCGATTTTTGGCGGTGATGGGCGTACTCGGAATTGCCTTCGTGCTGGTCAACGCGGCGTTCACGAAACCGGGTTCTCCGCTCAAGCCCGACAACCTCATCGAGGCCGGCTCGTGCGTTGATATCGCCGACAACGGCGATGCCATTGAGGTGCTGTGTAACGGCGCAAACGACGGTGTGGTGCACTCGCTGATCTCGTTCGATGCGGTGTGCACCCAAGGAACCGAGTCGCACCGTGACCGACAGGGCATGGGCCAGGTATGCGTTCGATTGGCGGGGTCGCGATGACCCAAACAACGACCGCAGCGTTGGCCAACGAGTAGGCGCAACGGCGATGCGCTGCTACCATACGAGCGCCTTCGGGCGATTAGCTCAGTTGGTAGAGCGCTACGTTCACACCGTAGAGGTCATCGGTTCGAGACCGGTATCGCCCACAAAAACGGCCGCAGTTTCTTGCGGCTACGACGCCTGCGCGGCGCGTACTTGGGTGGCCAGATCGGCCCGGGCGCGGGCCACACGTGACCGCACGGTTCCCACGGGGCAACCCATTGCTTCAGCAGCCTCTTCGTATGACAGGCCGGCCACTTGGGTCAGCACGAATGCCTCGCGACGATCAGGGTCAATACTCTTGAGTAGCTCCCAGACCGCAGGGTCTGAGTTGGCAAAAATGCTGTCGGTGGCATTGGTCGTGAGGGCCTCGGCCAAACGGCGCTGGCGTTGACGAGACCGCACATGGTCGGCGCAGACCCGCCGGCCAATGACCAGCATCCAACCAGTAACCGAGGCCTCGCCGCGGTAGCTGGGTAGCGAGCGAAGCACGCGAATGTACGTCTCTTGCACGAGATCGTCTTCTTCGCCAGGCGACCCAAGCGCTGAACACATGCGCCAGATGATCGGCTGGGTAGCGCGAACCAGTTCGCGAATGGCAACGTCGTCGCCCTCAATTGCTGCAGCCACATAACGGCGCAGGCGCTGGTCCAGATCACTCATCGGCGTCAAGATAGGCACATGGCGCTCTGGTCGCAACGCTTTTCATGCAAATTGGGTCGATCGGCCCATGCCCTCGAAGGGTTGCTCCCTCGTGCGCACAACGATCTACGATGGCCGGATGAGCAACGAAGTTATTCAGCGGGTCACAGGTCTTCTTCAGGGTTTCGACGCACGAGTGCGCGCAACCGACTCGAGCGCTTGGGGCAATCAGTCACCGTGTGGCGACTGGACCGCTCGCGATGTTGTGGTGCATGTGGCCAACAACCTGAGCCGCATCGGTGCAGTGCTCTCCAGCGGCGCCCCGGTTGAGGTTGCTGCTGACGCTGATATTGCCGCAGCATGGTCCAGCGCTCAGGCTCAGTTCATCGCTGGTCTCAGCACCGGCGATTTGAGCCAGAACGTGCCCGGCCCATTTGGTCCGATGCCTGCCGAGCAGCTCATCGGCCGGCTGATCTGCAACGACGTGCTGGTGCACACATGGGATCTGGCTCGCGCTGTGGGCGGCGATGAGTCGCTCGATCAGGGTGCTGTAGAAGGCGCCCTGTCGGGTCTGCTTCCGCTCGACGCCATGCTTCGCCAGCCCGGCGTGTTCGGTGCCAAGGTCGAAGCGCCTGCCGGAGCCGATGCGCAGACGCAGTTGCTCTGCTTCCTTGGCCGTCAGGTCTAAGCACCTCACGACCTTGTGTCGATGAAACTCATACCGGCTGCGGCGCAGTAGTACGTTTGTGGTCATGGGTCGCCTCTGTGAACGTCCAGGATGCTCTGTGCCGGCTGGTGTTGCCTATGGCATGGACCCCGATCGCCTTCTGGTCTGGCTCGATACCGTGCCCGATGGTGCGCCGCCGCCTCGTGCGGGTGTTGTCTGCCGTCGCCATGCCGATGCAATGGTGGTGCCGCGCGGGTGGACTCTCGACGATCGCCGCGAACCGCGTCCGCGCTTGTTCAGAGTGGCCGACCGTGATGCCACCAGCGAACTGCGCCGTATTCGTCGACCAGCTCGTAAACCTAACGATGCGGTGGCGGTCGAGCCGCAACTGGCGTTTCACGCTGAGGCGTCGTCAGATGAAACCGAAGTTCCCGATGCGTCGGCCGTTGAGCAGGTTTTGCCCGAAGAACTACCGCCGCTGACCCCAGTGTTGGTCGGCGACTTCGTGCCGCTGGTGTCATCTGACCCTGACGAAACCCGTGCCATGCCGTGGCGTCCCGTGTTCGACGACGCCGACGATCTCAATGGCTTGCTCAAGACTACGAGCCCGTTGTTGTCACGGGCGTTCCGTGGCCAGCAACGCGACCCGCGAGCCAAGGGTTAGCCGAAAAACAAGATCGACGCCCCACCAGAAAAGGGGCGTCGATCTGTCTTGCTCTTTCGTATCTGCGCCCCAACCAGGCTCGGGGCGCAGAAACTTCGCTGGGGTTCCCAGTCGGTATGGCCTTATGGTGTCGACACTGGGGTTGTCGACGACGGGGTCGTTGACGACGGGGTACACGCTGGGCGCATACGCTGCACTTCTCTGACGATGCGAGCGTTGGTCTTGTTGATGTCACGCTGCAGCTTCATGATCCGCTGATTGATCTTCTTGACAGCCTTGTACGATGCGTTTGCCTTGGATGCGTTGAGCCAAGTGATGCGAGCGGTGAGGCTCGTGACCACGTTGTTCAAGCGGGCGGTGCGGGCAGCAACACGGTCGGGCGAGTGCGATGAGTAGCAGTCGCCAGCCTCGTGGTTTGCCTCATGGACGCTGCTCGACGTTGGAACGCTGCTCGACGTTGGAACGCTGCTCGATGGCATGCTGCTCGACGATGGAATGCTGGACTTGGTACGCGGGTTGTCATCGACGCCGCCGCGGCCGCTGCCGCTACCGAAAGCGATTCCGCCGCCGTGAGCCATCAGGCCAACCGACAACGTAACTACTGCAACTTTTGATGTGAACTTCATGGTGTCTCCCTCATATAGATGTTCGAGGATGACACGTCGCCCAGTTGGGCGATGGTTTGGTTTCTAGAAAGTTTTCTTTCGGCACCTCAAACCGGCGATACTGCTGGGGTGAATATCAACGCCGACCTCAGCGCCGCGTGCCCTCCAGCGGCGCTAGTGGCGTGGGTCGACGATCTCACGGTGTACCCACAATGGATGGGTCTCGTACATCGCGCTGAGGCACTCGACGACGACGCCCTGGGTCGCCCGACTTGGAACATTGAGTTGAGGGCGCGGCTTGGGCCGTTCGCCCGATCGAAACGACTCACCATGGTGCGTACTCAATATGGAAACATCGCTCAAGCTGGCGAGGCCGACGATTGGCGCGTGGTGTTCGAGCGCGGCGAGCCCGATGCGCGCAAGCACAGCGTGTGGCGGCTCAGCGTGCAGTTGGCTGCGGCGTCAGGCGGCAGTCGCCTCGAGATGAACCTGCACTACGGCGGCGGCATGTGGGTTGGTGGGCTGGTAGGGCGGGCGCTTGAAGATGAGATCGCTGCCAGCCGTGAGCGCTTGCTCACACTGATCGGCGAGACCACGCCGTAAGTCGGCCGTCGCTGCGTCGCTCTACGGTAAGCGCCAGGCCGAAGCATTCGCTCAGCGACTCAGATGTGAGCACAGCGTCGATAGAGCCTGTGGTGAGCACCTTGCCCTCGCGCAGCAACATTGCGTGGGTCATGCCTTCGGGTACTTCGTCGACATGGTGGGTCACCAAGATCAGCGGCGGCGCAGCGGGATCGGTTGTCAGTTCGGCAAGTGCGTTCACGAGTTGTTCGCGTCCACCAAGATCGAGACGGGCGCTTGGCTCGTCGAGCACCAGCACGCCGGGCTCGTTCATCAAAGCTCGGGCCAGCAAGACGCGTTGCTGTTCGCCCGACGACAGCGTGCCCATACTGCGTTCGGCGTATTGCTCGACCCCCATGCGGTCTAGGCATGCGCGGGCCAAGGCGTAGTCGGCGTCGGTGTAGGTGTGCCACCACGTTTCGAGCGCTGCGTACTTTGCGGTGACTACCGTTTCTTGTGCTGTGAGTTGGGGCCGCAACTGAGCGCCCAGTGCCGCCGACATCACGCCAATACGGCGCCTCAGCATGCGTACATCGGTGCTGCCGAGTGTTTCTCCGAGCACAGTGACGCTGCCCGACGACGGGTGTTCGTACATCGACGCCATTCGAACAAGGGTGGTCTTGCCGGAACCGTTGGCTCCAAGGATGAGCCATCGTTCGTGAGATCTCACCGACCAATTGATGTCGTCGAGAATTCGGCGTTCGTCGCGGATGAACGTGACATGTTCGAAACGCAGGGCTTCACTGCCAGAAAGAGTCGTCATGGTTCGCTCAGGCTATGGCACGTGGTGACATCTGGCGCTGCCGCAATGACGGCAAGCAAACGGCGCCAACAGGTACCATTCGCCTCGTCATGCGCAAATTTGGTGGGATGTTGGTGGTGATTTTGTTGTCTTCGATGGGCTTGCCGCTCGTCGGGTACAACGCTGTTCATGCCGCTACCGGCGGTGGCACAGCGCAAGACGCAGCCCGTGAGATTGCAGCAGCGCGAGACCGAGCCAACGCAGCCGCCGAGGCGTGGACGCAGGCAGAGTCGAGGCTCGATGTGATCAGAGACGAAAAGATCAAGCTCGATCAAGAGGTTCTGTCGCTGCAGCAACAGGCCAACGACCTGCAAACCACCGTCGAGTCGGTTGCGGTCAATCGCTACATCGGCACCGGAACTACAGGCATTGGTTTGCTCACGGGCACTGCTGGCCCCACAGAGTTAGCGCAGACAGCGATGTTGATCGGCATCATTAACGAGGCGTCGTCGAGCAGCCTCGACGAGTATGCCGACATCCACAAGAAGCTCGACAAGAAGAAGAAGGCGGCCGACAAGACGTCGAAGAAGTTCGAGGCGGCGCAGATCAGTTTCAAGGCGTTGCAGCAAACGGCGCTCGACGAAGTAGATCGCTTGCGGGTGATCGAGAAGGCACGCCTCACGAGCGAGGCGGTCAAGAAGGCGCTCGATGCTCAGCGTCAGAAGGCCAACGAGAAAATTGCCCAAGAGGCGGCCGAAAAGCTCAAGCGAGATCAGACGGAGGCCGTAGGCGCTGGCTCTGATGGCGGCGATATCGGCAATGGCGTCACCTCGGGCAACCGGGCGTCGGGTGGCTCGGCGGGTGGCACCACCGGATCAGGCGGCGGCGGTGGGCGCCCAGGCGTCACCATTGATCAGATTTACGGCAGCGGCGACGATTGGGTGTGCCCCATCCAAGGCGCTACGGCCTTCGGCGATACGTGGGGCGCCGCCAGATCTGGCGGACGTAAACACGAAGGTGTCGACCTGATCAGTTCGAAAGGCACGTTGATCGTGGCCGTGGTCGATGGCTTCGCCCTACCCAAGCGCAACGAACTTGGCGGAACCACCATCTGGTTCACCGGTGCCGATGGCAACAAGTACTACTACGCGCACCTCGATGCGTATGCAACCCTTGGTCAAGTGGCCAAGGGTGAGGTCATTGGCTACGTGGGAGAAACGGGCAATGCTCGTTTCTCTACGCCGCACTTGCACTTCGAGATTCACCCGCTTGGTGGTCCGGCCGTGAACCCGTATCCCACGGTTCGCGCCAACTGCTAATCAGCCGGTTGCAGCGCGAGCAGCGCGTTATGCGAACCTAGCCACATGGCCAACGAGGAACTTGCAGCGTCGTTGTCTGCAGTGTTGGGCGGTGTAGCGGTCGCCGATCTGTCCCGTCTGTCTGGCGGGGCCTCACGCGAGACCTGGCAATTCAGCGCCAACGAGCGAATGCTGATTTTGCAGCGCCAACGCGGCGGAGACATTCGCGACATGGGCAACGAATTTGCTGTGCTGCGCGCCGCCCGAGCTGGCGGTGTGCCGGTGCCCGAAGTGATTGCGGCATCCACAGACAAGAGCGATCTTGGCGCTGCCTACATGATTCTGAGCCACTTCGAGGGCGAGACCATCGCCCGCAAGATCTTGCGCGACGATCAGTTCGCCGAGGCTCGTACCCACCTTGCTCAAGACTTCGCAGTGGCGTTGGCGCGGTTGCACAGCATCGACCCCGCTGCAGCGCCGGCACTATTGCCAACGGATCAAGTCGTTCAGTACCGCGAGGCACTCGGCGCGCTGAAGTACTCGCACCCCACGTTTGAGTTGGTGTTTCGCTGGCTCGAACAGAACCGTCCGCCCGTTGGCCCCCATTGCATCGTGCACGGCGACTTTCGGTTGGGCAACATCATGGTTGGACCCGATGGCTTGCGAGCAGTGCTCGATTGGGAGCTCGCTCACATCGGCGACCCAATGGAAGACCTCGGCTGGCTGTGCGTGAAGGCGTGGCGTTTTGGCGTGCGTAAGCCGGTGGCGGGACTCGGTGAGTACGACGAGTTTTTCGAGGCGTATGCGCGTGCGGCCAACGTGGCTGTTGACGCCGACGTTGTTCGTTGGTGGGAGGTTCTTGGCACCTTGAAATGGGGCATTATGTGCATCATTCAAACCCAGTCGCATCTCGGTCGAATCACTCGCAGCCACGAACTGGCAGCCATTGGTCGTCGTGTGTGCGAGAACGAACACGATCTGTTCTTGGCACTCGAGGGGAAGTGGTGATGCCGCACGACGTTCCAACGGCTCAACAACTTGTTGAGTCCGTGCGCGAGTGGCTCGAGCGCGATGTGCTTGCGGGCACCTCGGGTCGCCTGCAGTTTCATACTCGGGTGGCCATCACGGTGCTCTTAATGGTCGAGCGCGAACTCGAACTCGGACCCGAGCAAGCCGAGCGTCATCTCGAACGGCTGCAGATGTTGGGTTTTGGTAGCGACGAAGAACTGTCACGCGCTATTCGTGAGGGCGACGACCGCACCGATTCATCTATTGAGGTACAAGAAGCTGTGCGCGCCGCCGTGTGGCAGAGCGTGCGCGACAAGCTTGCAGTGGCTAATCCGAAGTACTTGGACGCCGACCCAAGCTGACCGGTTGCACGGGTTGTCCGGCGGCGAGCTGCCCGCAGGCGGCATCGATATCGGTGCCACGATTTCGGCGCACTGTTGCATTCACGCCGAGTTCTTCGAGACGATCGCGAAACTTGTGAACGCGTGAGATCGGTGTTCCGCGCGTGAGGTAACCCGGCGTGGGGTTGAGCGGAATGATGTTCACGTGAGCGGCCAGAGGCAGCGAGCGACACAGCGCCGCCAGTTCGCGCGCATCGCTGTCGCGGTCGTTGACGCCGTCGATGAGCGCCCACTCGAAGCTGAGTCGGCGACCTTTGGCCTCGAGATAATCGGCGCACGCATCCATCAGCGCATCGAGTGGGTACCGACGGTTGATGGGCACCATGTCGTCGCGCAGTGTGTCGTTGGCGGCGTGCAACGACACAGCCAGGTTCACTTGCATCGGCCACTCGGTGACCCGCTTGATGCCGGGCACGAGGCCCACGGTGGACACTGTGATATGTCGGGCACCCAGGCCGATGTCGTTGTTGATGCGCTCGATCGCTGCCCACACAGTTGGCTCGTTGGCGAGCGGCTCGCCCATTCCCATGAAGACCACGTTGGCCAAGCGGCGGTTGAGTTCGCGTGCTTTGCGTGAGGCGCGCACCACTTGTTCGACGATCTCGCCGACCGTGAGCTGTCGGGTGAATCCGGCCTGACCGGTGGCGCAGAAGCCGCACCCCATCGCACAACCGGCTTGGCTGCTGACGCAGACGGTGACTCGGTCGGGGTACAGCATCAGCACGGTTTCGATACGGCTGCCGCCAGAAAGTTCGAAGAGGTACTTCACGGTGTCGCCGTCGTCGTTGATGCGTTCGACAACAGTGGTGAGCGCCGAGGGCAGTTCGGCTTCGAGTCGGGCACGTAGCGCTTTGGGCAGCGTGGTGAGTTCGCTGGGCTCGCTGAGTTGCTCGTACAGACCCTTCCAGATTTGGTCGATTCGAAAGCGTGGTTCGCCGCCAAGCATCTCGCCGAGTTCGGCACGGGTGAGGTCGTAGCGGGTGCGGGTGATGGTCATGTTCACAGGCCCAACTCTGCGCTGAGACGTACGTATTCGTCGATACGTGAACGTAAGACATCGATGCTGGCCATCCAGAACCCGACATCGCTCACGTCGAGTGCAAACGACTGGCCGAGTTCTTCGGCGCTGTTCATGCCGGCCCGAGACAGCAGATCGTCGTAACCACCGCGGAACCGATCTGGGTCGGCTTGGTAGCGGGCAAACAGGCCAAGTCCGAACAACAGGCCGTAGGTGTAGGGCCAGTTGTAGAAGTGCGAGCCATAGTAATGACCCTTGACCGCCCACATATATGGATGTGCGGTGCTTTGGTCGAGCCCGTCTGCATACGCGGTGAGCTGGGCCTCGAGCATCAAGTCGTTGAGTTCGGTGACTCCAAGGGTGCGCCGCTGGCGACGAGCAAAGACCTCGGTCTCAAACAAGAAGCGGCTGTGGATGTCGACCACTACCTGAGCCGAACCCTGGAGATCTACGTCGAGAAGTGCGAGTCGGTCGTGGCCCTGAAGGTGTTGGAGGCCCTCTTCGACCACAAGCGTTTCGCAGAAGATGCTCGCGGTCTCGGCCAGCGCCATCGGCAGGCGTCGCTGCAGCGGAGTGCGATGTGCCAATTGGGTGTTGTGGTAGGCGTGGCCCAATTCGTGGGCGGTGGTCTGCGCCGAATCGACACTGCCCGTCCAGTTGAGAAACACCAACGAACGATCGCCCACGAAGGGGGCGCAAAAGGCGCCGCCGCTCTTGCCTTGGCGGGGCTCGGCATCGATCCAGCGGCCATCGATGGCACGGTCGACAAGACCGTGCAATGTGCCTCCGTATGACGCGAACGCGTTTCGGACAATGCCGAGGCCGTCTTGCCACGAGATCGATGCTGGGGCGAATGGCAACGGTGCAAACAGGTCGCGCCACTGAAGTGCGCTGCTTTGGCCGTGCAAACGAGACTTGACGCGCATCCAGCGATGAAAGTCGGGAAGCGCTGACTGCACGGCGGTTTGCATTGCATCGAAGGTGGCGCGGCTCACGCTATTTGCGTAGAGCGACGCGTCGAGAGGCGACGCCCAGCGCCGACGACTGTTGACCACGTTGGCTTCGCCCTTGACGCCGTTGAGTGCTGCAGCGCACACGACAGCAACAGTTGGCCACGCGGTCATCTCGGCGTCGTATGCCGCCTGACGAACGGCTGGGTCAGCATGGGTTGCAAGCCCGCGAACCGCAGCCATGGGCAGACGCTGGGTCTGGCCGTCGGCCGAGCGCACATCGGCTTGCAATTGCGAGGTGACGTCAGAGTGCAAGCGACCCCAAGCCGCTGAGCCGGACCGCGAGAGCTCGGCGTAGAGGCCTTCTTCGATCTCGCTCATCTGATGCTCGGCGCGAGCCGCCAAACGAGTGAGCGGGCCGAGATGTTCGTGGGCTTGCCCACTGACCGCCGCAAGTTGTTCAGCGCCAAGTGCGGCGAACCAGTCGACCAAACGGGCCATCAACGGCTTGCCGCGCGAGTACAGCGTTTGCAGCTCGTCGGCGAGGGCCTGAGCCTGCTCGTCGTAGCTGTTGGTGGACACGGTGGCTTCGACATAAACGGAGAGTTCTTCGAGTTGTTGCTGCCAATCGTTGATTGCGGCAATGACCGCGTCGGCAGCGGTGCCATCGTTTGCGGTGACGGCGCGTGCTTCTACAGAGCGAACCCCGTGGTACTCGAACAGGGCCTCGAGTCGATCGGTGTCGGCGCCACAACGCTCGCGTGCCGCAAGAAACGTGCGCGCCTCGAACGACTCGTGCACATCGGAGACATCCCAACGGGGGAGTTCTTCTGTGGTGCTCATTGGGCGTCTCCTTGGGGCTTCGGGCGGGCGTCAAGAGTGCCTTCATACATGCAGTCGACGCGGTGAATCGTGAAACCAAGCTTGGTGTACAGCGCAACCGCACCGGTGTTGTCGGCGTCAACAAAGAGCATGCCCTCGGTGATGCCGCGCTCGGCCATGTTTTGTAGGCCTGCCAGAGTGAGCGCGCGCCCTAATCCGAGACCGTGAAAATCGGGGTCGACGGCGACGACGTAAATCTCGCCGAGCGCTGGGGTCGTGTCGGTATGGATCTTGGTCCAGCAAAAACCAGCGAGGCGAGAGTCGTGCTCGTGCAACAGGAACCCGGTGGCGTCGAACCACGGCTCGCTCATTCGCGAGTTGAGTGTGTCGTGGGTCCACTGGCCTTGCTCGGGGTGCCACGCAAAGGCGCGACGATTTACGTACAGCCATGCATCTTCGTCGGCTCCTACCGAGAACGGACGCGTGCTCAGTATGAAATCAATGTTGGTGGGTAACGACCGTCGCATTTGATAAAGCCGCCGGCGAGGAGCCAAGCCGAGGTGTTCTGCGAGGGCTTCGTGCGAGGAGGTGGGGGAGTAGACCAACCAGCTCAGCTCGATTGGTTCGCGAGCGTTCGCGCTCACTGCGACGATGGCGGCGTCCATCATCGTGCGGGCGATTGCTTCGAGGTCATGGCGGCGATCGGGTCGTACAACAAGCTCGACCGACCACGAGGTTGCGGTGGGCGATGCCTGTGCATAGGCAACCAGAACGGTGGAGTCCGTTTCGGAACCTGATTCGGTGAGCCGAATCCTGAGCAGATCGTTGCGCGTCGCGCTGGTGAGGTCTACCCAGAACTGGTCGGACACGGGGCGGTATCCGTCGGCGGCCTCGGCAAGAGCGATGAGATCGAATACGGCCGATGCCGCCGTCGCATCAAGGTGCGCCGAAACATCAATCGATTGCATCGGGGTGAGGATAGCCCGTCACCCCAACTGCTGAAGGGAAGCCCCTAGGGTGACCGACGTGAGTTCACCACGTACCCCCAAAGGCCGCGCCAAAGAAGTAGTGCGTCGCCTCGCCGTCGAATACCCCGAAGCTGTCTGCGAGCTTGATCACCGCAATGCGTTTGAGTTGCTCGTGGCCACAATCATGGCGGCGCAGTGCACCGATGTTCGGGTCAACATGGTCACCCCAGCGCTCTTCGATCGCTATCCAACGGCGCATGACCTGGCCGCCGCCAACCCCGCCGACGTCGAGGTGATGATTCACTCAACTGGCTTCTATCAGGCCAAGACCCGCAACATCATCTCGATGGCGCAATCGTTGGTCGATCAATACGGCGGCGAGGTTCCCACCGAACTGAAAGATCTCGTCACGCTGGCGGGCGTTGGTCGAAAGACCGGCAACGTGGTGCGTAGCGTTGTGTTCAAGCTGCCAGGCCTGCCGGTAGACACCCATGTGGGCCGGCTCAGCCGCAAGCTTGGCCTGACCGAGCACGAAGACCCCGTGAAGGTCGAGCGTGAGCTCAATGAGTTCCTGCCGCCGGCCGAATGGGGCGATTTCAGCTTGCGGGTCATCTTGCATGGTCGCCGGGTGTGCGATGCCAAGAAGCCAAAATGCGCTGAGTGCGTGCTCGAGGACATGTGTCCCTCGTCGCTGCTGCCACGCAAGCGTGCGGCCTCGGCAAAGGCACAAGCGACGTAGCCCCCGCTACGCGGCTTTCGAGGCTCAAATTGCGTCGAGTTTTTTCTTGCGCAGATGGATGTCCAGTGCAACAATGCATGTACCAACTGGGTCTTGCGACCTGGATTGTGGGTGTTGCCGGGATCCGCCGCCTGGCTTCACAGCGCAGCGACCCCGCAAGGGGTCGTTGTCATTTTTCGCCCCAGTGATGCAACTGCCCAGTTTCCGAGCGGCTTAGCGGGCCAACTTCATTGCTCGTTGCATGGCTCGATGAGCGTTGCGCAGCGCTCGCTCGGTCTCATACAGAGCGGCGATCAGATCGTCTTGTGGCGAGCCAATCAACGGCTCGGCCAGACCCGCCACCCGGACCCGATACATGTTGATGCCATCGGCGATCACGCTGATCTCGGCGGACGATGAAGAACTCATGTCGGCATTCTGGCGCACGCAGTGGCTCGATCCGCGACGCATCGCTGCAAACAATGTGTTCGTGTGTTGAACGGCATGCTCGCTAGCCTGCCCGTGTGGCTCGCATAGCTGTTCGTGATGATCTCAAGGCTCTCGAGGGCTACCACTCGCCGCATGTGTCGGTTCGTGTGCGTCTCAATACCAACGAGTCGCCCACGCCACCCCCCGCGGCATGGAGCGATGCGTTCGTCGCCGAGGTCTCACGGATCGAGTGGCATCGCTATCCCGACCGCGCAGCCACCGAACTTCGTGCTGCCATTGCCACCCTGCACGGTGTCGATTCGAACCAGGTGTTTGTGGCCAATGGCTCCAACGAGGTGTTGCAAACGTTGCTGCTCGCATACGCCGGCCCCGGCAGAACCGTCGCCACGTTCGAGCCCACGTACCAATTGCATGCCCACATCGCTCGGCTTACCGGAGCCACGGTTATCGAAGGCGAACGCAACGACGACTTCACACTCGATCTTGCTGAGGCGCGGCGAGTGTGCGAGACCGGCAATCCGATCATCACCTTTTTGTGCTCGCCCAACAACCCAACCGGATTGGTCGAACCAGAGTCAAACGTTCGCGAGGTCATGGCGATGGCGCCCGGCCTCGTTGTGGTCGACGAGGCATACGGCCAATTCGCCGACTGGACTGCGCTCGATCTGATCGACGAAGAGACACCGTTGGTGGTCAGCCGCACGTTTAGTAAGACATGGTCGATGGCTGGCGCGCGGCTGGGTTATCTCGTTGGGCCTTCGTGGTTGGTGGCCGAACTCGACAAGGTGATCTTGCCGTACCACCTCGACACTGCCAAGCAGATCGCAGGGCGCCTCGCGCTGCGCTACGTGAACGAGATGCAGGCGCGCATCGACCTCATCGTCTCCGAGCGCGAACGCATTCAGTCGGCATTCGCCTCGATGCCGGTGCACTCGTGGCCCAGCGGCGCAAACTTCATTCTGTTCAGGCCTACGTCGATATCCGGACGAGATGTCTGGCGTCGCCTCGTCGATCGCAGCGTGCTCGTTCGCGATTGCAGCGGATGGCCACGCCTCGAAAACTGTCTGCGGGTCACCGTGGGTACACCCGAAGAGAACGACGCATTTCTCGCCGCACTACAGGAGGTTCTGGCATGACTCGCACAGCAAGCCGTGTTCGCAAGACCAAGGAGACATCGATCGAGATGTCGATAGACCTCGACGGCACCGGTGTTACCAACATCTCAACCGGCATTCCGTTCTATGACCACATGCTCGATCAGCTTGGTCGCCATGGCGGTTTCGATCTCACCATTCAGGCCATCGGTGATCTGCACATCGATACCCATCACACGGTCGAAGATGTGGCCATCACCTTGGGCGAGGCATTCCGAGAAGCGGTTGGCGACAAGGTTGGTGTGCGCCGTTTTGCTAGCGGTTTGTATCCACTCGACGAAGCACTCGTTGAAGTTGCCCTCGACCTTTCGGGGCGTCCGTTCATGGTCTGGGATGTGCCCACGCTCGAGTGCCTGCCGCTTGGCAATCCTGCGTTCGATCCGCAGTTGGCCGAGCACGCAATCAGCAGCTTTGCAACGGCCGCAGGCATCACCCTGCACGTGTCGTTGCGGCGCGGAACCAACGCCCATCACATCATCGAAGCCGCGTTCAAAGGCTTGGCGCGTTGCCTCCGCGACGCCGTGCGAATTGAGGGCTCGTCGTTGCCCACCACCAAGGGCGTGTTGTGACCGCACGTCGTCCGGTTATTGCTGTTCTCGACTACGGCATCGGCAATCTGCGCTCCGCTGAAAAGGCGCTTCAGAGCGTCGGCGGCGATGCGTCGCTCAGCGTCGACCCCGGGTTTATTCGCGAAGCCGATGCTGTTGTGCTTCCTGGCGTTGGCGCGTTTGGGGCGTGCATGAACGCTCTTCGTGCCGCCAATCTCGAAGACAGCGTGCACGACGCCGTTGCATCGGGTCGCCCGTTCCTCGGCATCTGCGTAGGAATGCAGATGTTGTTCGACTCAAGCGAAGAGACTGCCGATGCGGCAGGTCTGAGCGTGCTCCCTGGTGTGGTGCGCTGGATTCCTACTGGTGTGAAACGCCCGCAGATGCAATGGAACAAGCTGCGTATCACCAACTCGCACGACGCGATGCTGGCTGGCTTGGGCAACGACTCGTGGATGTACTTTGTGCACTCGCTGCATGGTGTTCCCGACGACCCAGCGATGGTGGCGGCCACCGTCGAATACGGCACCGAACTCAATGCTGCGTTTCGCAACGGCAACGTGTTCGCCACGCAGTTCCATCCCGAGAAGTCGGGCACCTCGGGTCTTGCGTTGCTCGCCAACTTCGTGAAAGCGGCCGCAGCATGAAAGTCGCCCGCGTTATCCCTTGCCTCGATGTCACCAACGGGCGCGTCGTCAAAGGCGTGAACTTTGTTGGTCTGCGCGACGCTGGAGACCCAGTACAACTCGCCGCTCGATACGACAAAGAAGGTGCCGACGAGTTGGTGTTCCTCGACATCACTGCGTCGTCCGATGGTCGCGAAACCATGGCCGAGGTTGTCCGTCGCGTGGCCGAGCAAGTGTTCATTCCGTTCACTGTCGGCGGGGGTATTCGTAGTGTCGAAGATGCGCGACGCATGTTGCGTGCCGGGGCCGACAAGGTCAGCGTCAACACCGCTGCGTTCGAACGTCCCGAGCTGATTGCCGAGATCGCCGCAGAGTTCGGGTCGCAGTGCGTGGTCTGCGCAGTAGACGCTCGAGCCAATGCTGCTGGCGGCGGATGGGAAGTGTTTTTGCATGGCGGCCGCACCCCAACGGGTCGCGACGCGGTTGAGTGGGCACAGCAGGCAACGGCGTTGGGCGCAGGCGAGATTTTGCTCACCTCAATGGATCGTGATGGCACCCGCGGAGGCTTCGAGAACAACCTCACGCGAACCATTGCTGACTCGGTCAACGTGGCGGTCATCGCCAGCGGCGGCGTCGGCACGTTGCAGCATCTTGTCGACGGCATCGTCGACGGTCACGCCGATGCAGTGCTCGCGGCCTCGATCTTTCACTTCGGCGAGTTCACCATCGCCGACGCAAAACGGGCGCTCATCGACGCAGGGGTCACTGTTCGCCCTCCCGGCTGATCTCGCTGTACGGTCGAGGTATGCCTCAAACAAAGATGCCATTTCGTCGGCTTGGTCGCTCAGGTCTGCAGTTGTCGGTTCTGTCGTTCGGATCGTGGGTCACGTTCGATAACCAGCTCAAAGACGACACAGCGCTCGAATGCATGCAGGCCGCACACGATGCAGGCTGCAACTTTTATGACAACGCCGAGGCCTACGCAGGCGGCGAGAGCGAAGCCATCATGGGCCGTGTCATCGAAGAACTCGGCTGGAAGCGTCAGAGCTACGTGCTCTCCACCAAAGTGTTTTGGGGCATCGACGGCAACATGCCGAACATGGCGAACACACTCAACCGCAAGTACTTGCATCACTCCATCGAGGGCTGTCTCGATCGGTTGCGCGTCGACTTCATCGACTTGTTGTTTTGCCATCGCGCCGACCCCAACACACCCATCGAAGAAACCGTGTGGGCAATGCACGACCTCATCGAGCGCGGCAAGGTGCTCTACTGGGGCACTAGCGAGTGGACCGCCGACGAGATTCGCGCCGCGTATGAGATTGCCGAGCGTCATCATTTACACAAGCCCGTGATGGAGCAACCGCAGTACAACATGATGGAGCGTCGCAAGGTCGAGGTCGAGTTCGCTCGGCTCTACTCAGACATTGGTTTGGGCACCACAATTTGGAGCCCGCTCGCTTCTGGCTTGCTCACGGGTAAGTACCGAGACGGCGTGCCCGAAGACAGCCGCGCGGCGTTGCCCGGCTACGGCTGGTTGGCCAAGCGTCTCACTGATCAGGCCGAAGTGGACCGGGTCGAGCGCCTGCGTCCTATCGCTGAAGAGATCGGCTGCACGATGGCGCAGTTGGCCATTGCATGGTGCGCCTCGAACCCCAACGTCACCACCGTCATTACTGGCGCAAGCCGCGCTTCGCAGGTTGTCGACAACATGGGTGCGCTCGAAGTGCTCGAGGTATTCACCCCCGAACTCAAGCAGCGCGTCGACGCGGCCATCGCCAAGTAGGCGAAACTCAGGCGCCAATCACGGCTGGATTTCCGGTGTTCCACAACATGGTGAGCTTTCGATGGGCGATTCGCCAACCGTGGCTGGTGCGCACCAACTTGTCGTCGTAGCGACCAGCGATTAGGTACTGCGAGCCTCCTTCGGCTGAGGCGCGCACATGCTGAGCGTGAAAGTGGCAACGACTCGTGGCCGTTGCGCCATCGGCGTGCAGATCGATGAGCTGAGAGCCAACCAAGTGCTGGCTCAGGTCGAGCGTTGCCAACACGCTGTGAATCAACGTCCACATTTCATCGGGTCCGTGCTGGGTGCCGCGACCAAGGCGCGCGGTTGCGTCTGAGGCAAACACCGTGGTGAACAACTCACGATCAAGCGTGTCGAGCGCCCAGCAGTAGCGGGCGATGAGTTGACGGATGTCGTGGTGACTCTGCAGGCGATCAAGCTGATCGTTGACGATCATGTACTCGCCTCAAGGTGGGCGCACACGGCTTCAACCATCACGTTGAGCTGGCCATTGAGGAAGTGATCGGTCATCGCCACTGTGCTCTGCGTGCACGACACCCACGATGCCGTAAAGTCGGCGGTGGCGGCCGGCGTGCTGTACTGATCGTGCTCTGGAACCAGCAGCAGCTTTGATCGGTGATCGGTGTCGGCCACGCAACGTGCGTTCATTGCGGCCAGCGGAGGAGCGACGCCAACCCATCCGGCAACGCGTGGATCCACCACGTTGAGCGACACGAACGCACCGAACGAATAGCCCACCAACCAGATGGGTGCATCGGGGTCGATGACCTCGAGCAGTTCGATCGCCGCAACGATATCGAGGCGTTCGCTGTCGCCGCCATCGTGATTGCCCGATGAGTTGTTCACGCCGCGAAAGTCGAACCGAAGTGTGGTGAAACCAATGTCTACCAATGCGTTGAACAAGGCGTCGACCACAGGGTTGAACCTGTCACCGCCAAAGAGCGGATGTGGATGAGCGAGCACCACAGAGCCGCGGGCGCCATCGACGCGAACAAGGTCGGCTTCTACCTGGGCGCCGTCAAGCGCCTCGAGCATCACAGTTTCAATCCGCACGCCCTAGACGGTACCGTCGTGCTGTGGCCGACGAAGACACCAAGCTCCCGATCAAGATGCTGAACGATCGTCTGCTGGTGCACATACCTGACAAAGATTCCGAGCGTCGCACGATGGGCGGCATCCTTATTCCGGCTACTGCGCAACTGGCCAAGCGCTTGGTGTGGGCCGAGGTTGTGGCACTCGGGCAAAATGTTCGCAGCGCCGAAGTTGGCGATCGAGTGTTGTTCAGCCCCGACGATCGCTACGAGGTCGAGGTGGGCGGCAAGGACTACATCATGCTGCGCGAACGAGATCTGCACGCAGTAGCGGCCTCGCGTAACGAGAGCAGCACAGGCCTCTACATCTAATCGATCAGACGAGTTGAGACGTTCGCATCTAACATGGCCGGATGCCATCCGGAGTACCGATCGACGCCACTTCCGACCAACTCGCTGCGGTGAAATTCGATGCCGCCGGTCTGGTGCCGGTTATCGCTCAAGACATCACCACGAAAGACGTATTGATGGTTGCGTGGATGAACCGTGAGACCTTGCAGATGACCTTCACCGAGGGACGCATGGTCTATTGGAGCCGCAGCCGTCAAGAGGTGTGGCGAAAAGGCGACACCAGCGGCGATTGTCAGTTTGTGCGTGAGGCCTATTACGACTGCGACGCCGATGTGTTGCTGTTCAAGGTAGAGCAAGAAGGCAACGGCGCCTGTCACACCGGTGCCTATAGCTGTTTCTTTCGCCGCTTTGGCGCGCAGGACTAAGCGGCGATGAGCGATTTCCGCATCCGTCCCACGCGTGAAGAGTTCCACGCGCTCGCAGCCGAGCACACCGTGTTGCCGGTGTGGACCGAACTGTTGGCCGACCTTGAAACCCCTGTGGCCGCGTATGTGAAATTGGTGGGCGAGGGCAATGGGTTTTTGCTTGAGTCGGTCGAGCACGCCGAACGTTGGAGTCGCTATTCGTTTGTTGGTCGTTCGCCGCAAGCCTCGCTGCTGTTGCGTAACGGCACCATCACCGTCGAAGGTTCGCTGCCCCCCGACGTGCCGCTTGACGAAGGCATCCTCGCTGCGCTTGAAGGCATCCTGAAGCACTACAAGGCGCCGCTCTTCCCCGACCTGCCGCCGCTGCAGGGCGGGTTGATGGGCTTTTTGGGGTACGACGTCATTCGCGAAGTTGAGCACCTGCCCAACGCAGCAACCGATGATCGCGGCATGCCCGACGCAGTGATGAGCGTGATTGGTTCGCTCGCGGCGTTCGATCATTGGCGTCAGCGTGTGTACCTCATCGAGAGCGTGCCGGTGCTCAACCTCAGCGCCGCCGACCTTGATGCCGCCTACGACTCGGCTGCGCTACGCGTGCAGCAGTCTGTTGCTGATCTTGCGCGACCGCTGGCCTATGCGCCGGTGTCGCCGCCCGAGTCGGGCGAGGCGTTGCCGGCGATGACCTCGTCGATGCCTAACGGTCAGTACCAACAGGCGGTCGAGGTTGCCAAGGAGCACATCCTTGCTGGCGATGTGTTCCAGGTGGTGTTGTCGCAGCGTTTCGATATCGATCTTCAGGCCGATCCGTTCGACGTGTATCGCGTGCTTCGCCAGATTAACCCGAGCCCCTACATGTACTTCTTGCGTCATCCTGAGATGACCTTGGTGGGCTCGTCGCCCGAGCCGATGGTTCAGCTGTTGCAGGGCAAGGTCGTGTCTCGTCCCATCGCGGGCACACGCCGTCGTGGCCGCGACGAAGAACACGATCGGCGCATGGCCGGCGAGCTGCGCGAAAACCCCAAAGAGATCGCCGAGCACATCATGCTGGTCGACCTGGCCCGCAATGATGTGGGCCGCGTCTCCAAGTTCGGCACGGTGCATGTCGACGAACTGATGACCCTCGAGAAGTACAGCCACGTGATGCACCTCACCTCTGAAGTGTCTGGTTCGCTGGTGGCCGGCAAGTCGCCCATCGATGTGTTGCGCGCAACACTGCCTGCGGGCACGGTCAGCGGCGCTCCAAAGGTGCGTGCGATGGAGATCATCGATTCGCTCGAGCCAGCGAAGCGTGGGCCATACGCCGGCGTCGTGGGTTACATCGACTTCAGCGGCAACCTCGACACCGCACTGGCCATTCGCACAATGTTTGTCAGCTCGCACGGCGCTCATCTGCAAGCGGGCGCAGGCATTGTCGCCGACTCGATTCCAGAAGAAGAAGACCTTGAGTGCGTCAACAAGGCATCGGCGTTCTTGGCCGCTATCCCTGCTGCTCGGCGCATGACCGCAAGGCGGCGCGAGCAAGGAACAGTCGCCTAAGACTGAGCACAAATCGACGACAATGAGTGATCGCGCGCCACACTAAGGACGTGACTGCCTTTTGGACTGAAGTACCTCGTGACGTCGTGCACGTGTCGGGCGACGATTCGCTCACCTATCTGCAGAGCCAGATCAGCCAAGACATCCGGGGCCTCGCCGTCGGCGCGTCGGCCTACAGCTTTGTCTTGCAGCCCATCGGCAAGATCGACGCACTCATTCGTATCGCCCGCGTGGCTGACCAAGAGTTCGTGATCGACACAGACCACGGCTACGGCGAGCCGTTGATGGCGCGACTCAATCGGTTCAAGATTCGCGTAAAGGTAGATATTGCTTCGCTTCCATGGCGCTGCATATCGGTGCGTTACGCAGCCGATGGCATCGGTCATGGCGCACCTGCATGGGGTACCGCCGACGCATTCGATCTCATCGGATCCGATCCGCAAGCGCCTGCAGGTGTGCGTGAGGGTTCGCCTGCCGAGCTTGAACTCGCCCGCATCCGTGCTGGATGGCCAGCGATGGGTAGCGAGATCACCGACGTCACCATCCCAGCCGAGACCGGTGTTGTGGCTCAGGCCGTGAACTTCACCAAGGGTTGCTATCCCGGCCAGGAACTCGTCGAGCGCATGGATAGCCGCGGATCACAAGCGCCTCGGTTCGTGAGGCTTCTGCAGAGCTCGACGCCGCTCAATGTTGGAGATGACGTCACTCACGCAGCAGCGGTGGTTGGCCGCATCACGAGCTCCGCTCAACAGGTCGAATCGGGGGAGTGGACGGCGCTCGCCTTGATTGCGCGCTCGGTGCAGCCAAGCGGCGTGGTGCAGGTACTCGGCCACGATGTGACAGTGCTCGCAGCCCGACCCTCAGAGGGTTAGCGCAAGCTCGCTGCGCAGAATCGCGATCTCGGGATGATCGCGTAGGCGTACGAACTCGGGGAGCTGATCGATCGCCTCGGCGAGAGAGTCGAGGTTGGTGCCACTGGTAAAGGCGGCCTGCAACCATTTCACGGCGAGCTCATTGTCATTGAGTGCTGCAGCGCATTGCGCAACAATCACTGCGGGCATCGTGCCTGGCGAGCGCCGATAGAGATCGGCCGCGTATCGGGCAGCGAGGTCGAACTGACCGAGCCGCACGAGAGCGGTAGCCAACACGTATTCGCTGTAGGCGTTACCGGTAGGCAATGGTTGTGGCAACAACCCAACGAGCGCGGCGAGCTCTTCGGGGCTCGCTGCATCTGGTGTCATCCAGTTCGCGGTCTGGCGCCCAGTGAAGTCGTCGGTGAGTAGGCGTGAGGCTTCGTCGAGTTTGCCCACCCGAGCCAGTTCGGCTGCACGGAACCATGGCGACACGTTCATACCCGGTGGGAATGCGCCAGGTTTGCCAGTGGTCCACGCATCGCGTTCGGCACTGACCGCCCACTGTTGCCAACTGCCGTGCCGATCCAGCGCCGTCTGCGTTTTGCGATGCTGCAGCATCTGTAGCTGGGTGAGCAGCGGGAAGATCAAAAAGAATGGGCCGATTGGGTGGTCGCCGAGAGCGAGCACAACGACTCCGCCCGACGTGACCGCGATGCTGAAGTAGATCATCGCTACTCGAGCGCGGCCGGGGATAATGGCGTCGAGGCCGCTCATCACAATGTTGCCGCCATCAAGCGGCAAGATGGGCAACAGGTTCACCAGGCCGATGATGGGTCCGGCCCACCACACCGCCAACGTTGGTGCAGTGCTGCGAATGTAGTCGACATCGAACGGACTCGTGCCCAACGCTGCGAGCACGATGATGCCCAGCAGAATCTGCACCGCTGGGCCGGCCACCGAGATGCCGGCGCGCTCCCAACGCTTGAGCGCACGGGTGGGTTGAAACGATGCGTAACCCGCTAAGAAGTCGAGCGCAATACTGGCCTCGGCGCCGGTGGCGCGAGCAGCGAACGCATGACCCAGCTCGTGGATGAGGGTGAAGATTCCAACGCAGACGGCAAGCCAAAGGCCCACCTCGCCGGGATTCAGGAAGACGAACAGTGCCAGCAACATCACGAAGCCAGGACGGATATCGACAGGGAACCCAAATATGCGCAGGCTTGGAGCGGTGCTCATCCTGCGAGCCTACGACTCAAGCGTTGGTATTCGAGCGCGCAGGTGAGTTCGGGGCGCGGTTGGGGGTGAATCCGCTGCGTATCTCCGGTGTTAGCGGCTCAATCTTCTACACTCAATGCCCGTGTCGTATGTCTTCGCTTTCTCCCACAAACATCGCCGTCCCCCCATGGAGTACAAAGACCTCCTTGGCGGAAAGGGTGCCAACCTCGCTGAGATGACCAGTGTGTTGAAACTGCCGGTGCCGCCGGGTTTCACCATCAGCACCGATGCCTGTCGTGCGTACATGCACGGTGGCTGGCCCAAGAGCCTCGATGCCGAGATCGCCACGCAAGTGGCCAAGCTCGAAGCGACCATGAAGCGCAATCTCGGTGATGCCGACGATCCGTTACTCGTGAGCGTTCGCTCGGGCGCCAAGTTCTCGATGCCCGGCATGATGGACACCGTCTTGAACCTTGGTCTCAACGACAAGAGCGTCAAGGGTCTGGCCCGCGTCACCGGCGACGAGCGCTTCGCCTACGACAGCTACCGTCGCTTCATTGCGATGTACGGCCGCATTGTGCTCGACGTGTCGGGCGAGCCCTTCGAACACGAACTCGAAGCAGCGAAGAAGGTTGCAGGCGTCAAGACCGATGCCGAGATCCCAGCAGCAGCACTCAAGGCACTCTGTCAGTCGTATAAGGCCATTGTGAAAGAGGCCACTGGTAAAGCGTTCCCGCAAGATCCCGTGAAGCAGTTGCGTGGCGCGGTTGAGGCCGTGTTCACCAGCTGGAACGGAGCTCGTGCGATTGCATATCGCGTTCGTGAGCGCATCAGCCACGAACTCGGCACCGCAGTAAACGTACAGGTCATGGTGTTTGGTAACCGCGACCAGAACAGCGGCACCGGCGTTGGCTTCACCCGTAACGCAGCCACTGGCGAGAACAAGCCATACGGCGACTTCCTGATCAATGCCCAGGGCGAAGATGTTGTTGCCGGTATTCGCAACACCGAAGACCTCGATCACATGAAGGGTCACTTTCCTGTGCTTCATGCCGAGCTGATGACCATCTTCGAGCGTCTCGAGCGTCATTACACCGACATGTGCGACACCGAGTTCACCATTGAGCAGGGCAAGTTGTGGATGCTGCAGACCCGTGTCGGCAAGCGCACCGGTGCTGCTGCGCTGAAGATGGCCGTCGACATGACCAAGGGCACTGGCAAGGGCGATCAGCGCTGGAAGATCAGCCGCACCGAAGCCATCACCCGCGTTGCCGCCGAGCATCTCGATCAGGTGTTGCATCCTCAGTTCGCTGGAAAGGGCAAGGTGTTGGCCAAGGGCCTCGCTGCGTCGCCCGGCGCTGCTGTGGGCAAGGTCTACTTCACTGCCGACGACGCTGTGAAGGCCGACGAGCGTGGCGAAAAGGTCATCCTCGTTCGTAGCGAAACCAGCCCCGAAGACGTGCACGGCATGATGATCAGCCAAGGCATCCTCACTGCTCGCGGTGGTCTCGTGAGTCACGCTGCCGTTGTGGCGCGCGGTTGGGGTACGCCCGCAATTGTGGGTGCCGACGCCATCAAGATCGATGGCAAGAAGTTCTCTGTCGGCGACGTTGTTGTCAAAGAGGGCGATGTCATCAGCCTCGACGGTGCCACCGGCGAAGTGATTGTTGGTGCAATGGAGTTAGCGGCCGCTGAGCCGCCAGCCGAGTTCAACACCATCCTCGAGTGGGCCGATGCGGTTCGTAAGGGCAAGCTTGGCGTTCGCGCCAACGCCGACACTGGCGAAGATGCCACTAACGCGCGCAACCTTGGCGCTGAGGGCATCGGGCTGTGCCGTACCGAGCACATGTTCTTGGCTCCAGACCGTTTGCCAGTGGTTCGCGAGATGATTCTCGCCGACACTCCCGAAGAGGAACTCGCTGCGTTGGCCGACCTCGGCCGCGTGCAGCAGATCGACTTCGAAGAGATTCTGTTGGCCATGGATGGTCTGC
Source organism: Ferrithrix thermotolerans DSM 19514 (assembly GCA_945861025.1). Lineage (GTDB taxonomy): Bacteria > Actinomycetota > Acidimicrobiia > Acidimicrobiales > Ilumatobacteraceae > WLMZ01. Next base: position 7,597 of record CAMASN010000026.1, on the reverse strand, counting down.
CAGTAACGGTTCGTTTGCTTGATCCACCGCTACACGAGTTCTTGCCCTCGATCGAAGAACTGCGCATCAAGGCCGCCACCACTGGTCTCAACAAGCGTGAGAAGGCCGAACTCAAGGCCGCCGAAGAGTGGGCCGAGCACAACCCGATGATTGGCACACGCGGTGTGCGCCTCGGCGTGATGAAGCCAGGTCTCTATGCCATGCAGGTGCGTGCGCTGATGGCCGCTGCGGCATCACTGCGAGCACGGGGCCACAACCCAATCGTCGAGGTCATGATTCCGCTCACGGTCACCCGTGAAGAGCTTGCATTGGCACGTAGTTGGGTGCAGACCGAGATCGACCTTGCGGTCAGGGGCATGAAGAACAAGCCCAACGTCACCATCGGCACCATGATCGAAACGCCACGAGCAGCAATCCGTGCCGACGAGATCGCCGAAGAGGCCGACTTCTTCAGCTTCGGCACCAACGACCTCACCCAGATGGCGTTCGGCTTTAGCCGCGACGACGTCGAGAGTCGGATGATGCCGGCGTATCTCGAGCAGGGCCTGCTCAAGCGCAACCCATTCGAGACCATCGACCAAGGTGGCGTGGGCGAGCTTGTGCGCATGGGCGTGCAGCGTGGCCGGAGTACCAAGAAGGGCCTCAAGATTGGCGTGTGCGGCGAGCACGGCGGCGATCCAGAGAGCATCACGTTGTTCTACAACGCCGGTCTCGACTACGTGAGTTGCAGCCCGTTTCGCGTGCCGATCGCTCGTCTTGCCGCAGCGCAAGCTGTGATCAACGCGTCGGGTTCAAAATCGAAGAACGACACCAAGTAATTCCTCGCTTCGAGGTTTGCCAAACGAGGGGGCAATCGGCGCGTAGCGTCAAGGTTCGTGGCCTTCGGCGGTCGCGTCGGTAGCGAGTACTTCAGTGGCTGCCTCATCGAATACAGCTTGGCCATCGACAACGTGTTTGTGTGGGCTCTCATGTTCACGTACTTCGCTGTGTTGGTGTTGGGCGAGACCACCCAGATGTGCTCTTTGCTGTCGACTCAGTGCTTGGGGGTGATTGCGCTGTGGCAGATCAGATCGAGCTCATCGGCACCGAAGCGCCGCCGCCACCTCAAGAGCGCTAACGCCCACAGTCCCGGCGCCGGGTATCCTCGGCGCAATGGCAATCGTGGACGAAGACATCGAGCGGTTGCGCAGCACCGTTTCTATCGTCGACATCGTTCAGGCCTACGTGGCGTTGCGCAAGGTTGGCCGCAACTGGAGCGGCTTGTGTCCGTTTCATGCCGAGAAGAGCGCGTCGTTTACCGTGCGCGAAGAGATGGGCCGCTATCACTGCTTCGGCTGTGGTGCGTCGGGCGACGTGTTCAAATTTGTGCAAGAGATTGAGCACACCGATTTTGTTGGCGCGGTCGAGCAGTTGGCCACCAAGGTCGGCATGCAATTGCAGTACACCACGGGCGGCGAGAGCAAAGAACGTCTGCGCCGCAAGAAGCTCATTGAGGCAATGGAGCAAGCGGTCGAGTGGTATCACCAACGACTGCTCACCTCGCCCGATGCGCGTGAGGCCCGCGAGTACCTGCGGCGACGCAGTTTGTCGGGCGATATTGCACGCACGTTTCGCTTGGGTTGGGCGCCCGACGATTGGGATGTGATGAGCAACAACATTGGTGTTGCGGGCGATCTGCTCAGTGATACTGGGCTTGCCTTCACCAACAAGCGCGGCCGTTTACAAGATTCATTTCGCGGTCGGGTGCTGTTCCCCATCTTCGCCGACAACGGCGACCCGGTGGCGTTTGGCGGGCGTATCTTGCCAGGCTCCGAAGACCCAGCGAAGTACAAGAACTCACCTGAGACTGCGATCTATGCGAAGAGCCGCACGCTCTATGGACTCAATTGGGCCAAGGCCGACATCGTGGCCCACGATCAGGTCATTGTGTGCGAGGGCTACACCGATGTCATTGGCTTTCACCGCGCTGGCGTGAAGCGTGCTGTGGCTACTTGTGGCACGGCGCTCACCGAACAGCACGTGCAGATTCTCAAGCGGTTCGCGAGTCGCGTGGTGTTGGCGTTCGACGCCGACAAAGCAGGCCAGGGCGCGGCCGAGCGTTTTTACGAGTGGGAGCAGAAGTATCAAGTTCAAGTGGCAGTGGCTCGGTTCCCCGACGGACAAGATCCTGGCGATTTGAGCCTCAGCGACCCTGAGGCACTGGTGGCCGCCGTGAACTCTGCGCTGCCGTTCTTGGGTTTCCGACTGCAGCGCGTGATGGTCGGCAAGTCGGTGCAGTCACCCGAGGCCAAGGCTCGTCTCGCCGAGCAGGCAATGGCCGTTGTGAACGAGCACCCCGATCTGAATGTGCGCAAACTCTACGCCGGGCAAGTAGCCAGCCATACCGGGCTGCCAGTGATCGACCTCGTGCGGGTGGCCGAACAACCCAAGCGCAAACCCACGCTCAACGTGGCGCCGGCTCGCACCGTAGGCGCCGCTGAGAACGGCGAGTTCGTGGCTGTGTCGTTGCTGCTACAGCATTGGGACGGCATCGCTGGGTGGCTCACCGAAGAACTGTTCGCCACCGATGTTCATCGACGTGCGTTTGCGGCGGTCGCTGCCTCGGAGGGTGGCCTTGATGCTGCGCTTGAATTGGCCGACCCAGAAGCGCGCGAGATCCTCGAACGAGCAGCGGTGGCAGACCTCGATGCCGATCCGGAAATTGAGGCATTCAACCTGATTGCGGCCGCTGTGCGCCGTAGGCTTGGCACACGCTTGCGAATCACGGACCACGATGAGATTCGCGCAGATAGCGAAGCACGTAAGCAACTCGACAGTCTGTCGGTTCGGGGCCTCCAACACGACGCTGCGGTCGCGTTGCTAAGGTGGCTCGAGCTGCGCACAGAGGAACACGGAACACTTTGAACGAAGTAACACCAGAAACTGAATCTGACTGGGTGCAGCCACCGTTCGCCGGCGTTGATGTACTCAAATGGGATGCGCTTGTTTCTAGTGCTGCCACCGTCGGCGTGGTTCATGCCGACGAGGTCACCGAGGTGTTGCTCGATATCGAGCTCACCCCGACCATTCTCGAGAAGCTCACCGAGGCGTTGGCCGATCGCGGCATCGACATCGACAACACGGTTGACGACCCCATCGATGAGACCGTCCCGCAAGGCATGGTGCGCCCCGTTGTCCTCGACGAGCCCGACGATTCTGCTGGCGGGCTCGTTGGTCGCCGCCGTCGCCGTGCGACCCGCTTGGGCGAGAAGTACGAGACTGGCCCTACTGGCGACACCGTTCGCATGTATCTCAAAGAGATCGGCCGTGTTGGTCTGCTGAATGCCGACGACGAGCGACGCATGGCTCAAGACATCGAGGCCGGCAACTGGGCCGCGACCGAGATCGACGAGCGCGACGCCGAACTCGATGCTGCCGATCGCCGCCGCTTGATGCGGGCCGTGCAGGCTGGCCAACAAGCGAAGAGCGATCTCATTCAGGCCAACTTGCGCCTCGTGGTCAGCATTGCCAAGCGTTACAGCGGTCGTGGCATGTTGTTCCTCGACCTGATTCAAGAGGGCAACCTCGGTCTCATGCGAGCCGTCGACAAGTTCGACTACTCAAAGGGTTTCAAGTTCAGCACCTATGCAACGTGGTGGATCCGTCAGGCCATTACCCGCTCCATCGCCGATCAGGCGCGCACCATTCGTATCCCGGTGCACATGGTCGAGAGCATGAACCGCGTGTTGCGTATACAGCGCCAGATGCATCAGGATCTCAAACGTGAGCCAACGCTCGAGGAGCTCGCAGTGAGTTGCGAAATGTCGGTTGAGCGGGTGCGCGACATCCTGCGTATCTCCCAAGATCCGTTATCGCTCGACACTCCAGTGGGCGAAGAAGACGACTCAAGCCTGGCCGACTTCATTAAAGACGGCTCTGTCATCGCGCCCGACGATGAGGCCGAGAGAAAGATGCTGAGCATTGCGGTGAACGAGGCACTCGACGAGCTGTCCGAGCGTGAGCAAGAGATTGTGCGGATGCGTTTTGGTCTCGACGATGGTCTGGCCCGCACGCTCGAAGAAGTCGGCAAAGAGTTCGGCGTCACCCGCGAACGCGTGCGTCAGATTGAGGCCAAAACGCTTGCCAAGTTGCGCCATCCGTTGCGCAGTCAGCGACTCAAGGATTTTCTCGACCCCGAGTGATCGGCGTGCGGCGCATCACACATTTCGATCGTGATGAAGCCCTCAAGTTCCGAGGAAATCTCAGGCCGTGGTGCTAATCTCAGCATGCCTTTCCGAGGTAGCTCAGTTGGCAGAGCAGCTGACTGTTAATCAGCGGGTCGCAGGTTCGAGCCCTGCCCTCGGAGCAAAACGGGGCCCGTGCTCGCGGGCCCCGTTTGTATTTCCCAGCACAAATCGCGTCAGCAATGCTGGCGATACGGGGTGGTAGCTCAGTGGTTAGAGCAGGGGACTCATAATCCCTTGGTCGTGGGTTCGATACCCACCCGCCCCACTACCAGCGTGTGTGCGACGCTGCCCGCCGCGAACTTGCGGCGCTGACGCCCGTGAGGGGCGTGTACGCCGCCACTTCCGATGGCGACAGTCGCTCAAGTGAATCAACAGCCGAGCGAGCGTCGCCAGGCGCTGAACGACTCGATCGGTCCTGCGGTCGGGCGGCGAAGCCACGGCCACGGGTGCAGCTCGGCGGGCTGCAGGCGTTCAGCCCGCCGTCGGAAGCCGGGCACCGGTGCGAACGTCACGGCGAGTTGCCTGTCTGCGAGAATCTCTACCGGGTCGCCGAGCGACACTCGAAGGTCGTGCTTGACCCCGAGCTCAGCGAGCGTCTCGGTCATGAACACCAGGCGCTTCGAAGACAACCGCAGCGATCCCAGGAGACGTTCGTCGAACACGAACAGGACCGGAAGGTGACGGTGGGCCGAAAGCGCCGGATCGCGATGGCCGAGCGACTCGGCCGTCAACCAGACGGCGTCCGGGGTCTCGTTGGCGACCACGCCGACCGGGCCCGCCGAGACAGCGGGTGAAGGGCCGACGTGGAGCCGGTCGACTCGCTCGATCGTTTCCAACACCGGATCCCGGGGCCAACCCTCGATCGGACACGCATCGCGGAGCTCACACGACATGCAGATCCCCGGGGCGCGTCGCTCAACCTGATGTCGGCTGAGCCCGTACGGCTTCGACGACCCGGCGCCGGTCACCCATTGCCAGCCGAGTCGGTTGGCAGCCCGTGAGCCGTCGAGTAGATGTCGAAAGAAGTGGTCCTCGCCGTCGTTCCACCGCAGGCCCTCGCGAACTGTCCAGTGGCCCGCGAGCCACATCCGGGTCTGGTTGACGAGCCACCCGTCGCGGTCCAACTCCGACACGGCAAGATCGATACAGGACAGCCGCCGCGACCATCCGTTGTCGGCCGAAACGCCAGATGCGAGATCCGACTCCGGGAGGCGATGGCGAGTGTTGTGGCGAGTCCGGGTTCCGAGACGGGCGTACCAGTGCCGGGCGTACTCCTGCCAGAGCAGTTCATCGCGGAACTTCTCGACGTCGCGGCGGGGCCCACGGGCGACGTGGTCCCAGACATCCTCGAGTGACAGCAGGCCGTGGCGGATGTATGGCGAGAGTCGAGAGGCACCACGCCTCGACGGCGGGTACACCTCGTTACGGCGAGTGGCGTAACCGGTGATGTCGAAGGCAGCGAGCGCCGAGTCAGCGGCCAACTGGCCGCCCGCAAACGATCCAGAACCCTGGACACCATCGCACGCGAGATGGGAAAGGTGCTGCGCAACGAACGCTTCGGCCGCGACGCGGCCCAGACCGGGCGACGGGAGCAACGTCATCGAGGGTCCCTACGGCGGATCAGGATCGCACCCTTGGCTGTCGACGGGTCGACGACACGCCCGTGCTGCACGATCTCGACCTCGCCGGCTGCGACCAGACGGCGCGCAGCGGCTCGCGCTGGTTCCATCAGGTTCCGCCAACGGTCGTCATCAATGCCCTGGCCGTGCGCCACGAGCGTGGCTGCCTCGGACGGGCAGATCGTTGCGCCACGGGCTCGTTCGTCGAGCAGCGTCGTGATCGCCGACTCGAGTGCCTGGTCGACATTGCGAACCCCTCGCTGGCGGCAGGCGGACGAGCAGTAGCGCACGGACTCCCAGTTACGTTCCCACTTTTTGCGCCACTCGACAGCACGACCGCAGGCGACGCAGGTCTTGGGTGCTCGGTCGGTCATCGCCCACGAGCCGATGCCGGCCACACCGTCGGCGTTAGCGACTCCACCATGTTCTCAGTGTGCCGTACCCCGCCGACTGGTGCACGATCGGGCTCTACTCGCCGACTCGAAGCCGAGTGGTGCCAACTCGGAATCCATCAAAGAAGTTCAAGACAAATCTCAGTTAGTGGCGTACGTTTGCCGCATGGCCAAGCTGCGCAGTGCTCCGGGGATTCGGGTCTCGTGCGGAGAACAGGAATAGCAGTGTCGAACCAACCGTCACACCTCGAGCGTTTCGCCTCTGTTGTCAGACTCCGTGCTGAGCACCGTGAGGAATACCTCAAGCTTCATGCCGAGGTGTGGCCCGAGGTGTGCGCGGCGATCACCGCCGCAAACATCAGCAATTACTCGATCTTTCTCCATGAGGATTTGCTGATCGGCTATTACGAATACTTGGGTGACGACCATGCCGTCGACATGGCAACACTGGCAGCGGATCCCGCGACCCAGCGATGGTGGGCACTCACCGATCCGTGCCAAGAACGTGTTGTCGGCACGCCCGACGGCGAGCAATGGGCGCCCGCCCCCGAAGTCTGGCACCTACATCCGTGACGGCGTGACGCCGTTGACCGGCCCGGCCGCCGCGAACTTGCGGCGCTGACGCCCGTGAAGGGCGTGTACGCCGCCACTTCGGATGGCGAGTGCGAGCATGGCGTTTGCGTGGCCTGAACTGGTCTATCGTCACGCCACTTGCTACGAGGGAGATTCACATGGGTCATTCAGACAACACCACTCGCATTCTGCTTTCACAAGAGGCAGCGCAGCGCTTGGCGACACATATCAATCGTCGTCGCTTTCTTGCGCTGGGCGGAGGTGCTGCGGCGCTGGCCGCGTTGAGCGCGTGCGGAAGCAGCGCTCCAGCCAAGACAGCGCCGAAGGAGTTCGACAAGAATCTCAGCCTGTTGAGCTGGGCCGACTACCACGATCCCGAGTTGTTGCAGGGTTGGGGCGACATCAGCGTCACCATCATCAGTTCGAATGAAGAGGCCATCGAAACGCTGGCAAGCGGCGGTGAGTCGTCGGGTTTCGACATCGTGGTGCTCACCGGCTTGTACATACCGCAAGCTGCCAAGGCTGGCATGCTCCTAGAGCTCGACAAAAGCCGCCTCCCGAACATCTCAAATATTGACCCGCTGAACATCAATCAGCCATGGGACGTGGGCAATAAGTACAGCGTGTGTAAGGACTGGGGCACAACTGGCTGGATCTACGACAAGCAGGCCATCAGCACCGAGATCAAGACATGGGCTGACTTCATCAAGGTTGCTCAGACCGAGGCCAGCGGTAACACCTATGTGATGGACGCTCCGAACTGGCTGTCGGGAATCTATTTCTGGGC
>CAMASN010000025.1 GCA_945861025.1 Ferrithrix thermotolerans DSM 19514 | reverse complement strand
AGCCACCGTGAGGCCACGATGCCAACCACTACACCCGGCAACAAAAACGCCGACAGCGTGAGTTGGCGGCCCCCGAGTTTGTCGGTGAACGCCAGCACACAAACGCTGATGACCGACCCCACTCCGAAGAATGCCGCAAGCGTGGCCTGACGTTCGCGAGGGTCAGCGTGTTGGTACGCAATGGCCATCGGGGGTCCACCGACCGAGGTGATTGTGCCCATGAAACCACTGCCAAGACCAGCTACGGCGAGGTTGGGATACGTGGGGTGGATACGCCAACTCGTGAGTGATACCGCAACAGCAACGAGCACGGCGCAACCGACAGCGATGGAGAGACCGCGTTCGCTGAGGTATGCCAAGGCCGCCGACGCTGCGAAGATGCCGGGAATTCTGCCGGTGATTGCCCATCCGAAGCCGCGCCAATTGATGTACTGCCGTTCGCGAATGGCGACCCCGGCCGAGAGCGGAATGACAGCAATTAAGACGGCCCCAGGTACAAAGCCGTGATCGATCATTTTGAGAATCGGCGAGATGAGCATGCCCATACCGAAGCCCATTGCGCCCTGCACCGACGCGCCGATGGCTGCTAAAACAAAGCATGTAACGACTATCCAGATCGAGAATCCGAAGATCATGCGTAGGGCCGCATCATCGATCCTTCATTCGCTTTGGTGCAGCGTTGGCTGGGTCGGTGGGCCACTGATGCTTTGGATAGCGGCCCGCCATTTCTTTGCGAACCTCGGTCCATGATCCGGCCCAGAAGCCCACAATGTCGGCGGTGATCTGAATGGGACGATCGGCGGGTGACAACAGGTGCAACACCACGGCGACTCCGGCCGCGGTGGGGTGCACGTTGGTGCCAAACAGGTCTTGAACCCGAACCGATGCAGCGGGCTGATCGCCGCTGTAATCGAGCATCAGTGATCGGCCCGATGCAAGTTCAAGGTGAGTTGGCGCGAGTTCGTCGAGTTGCGCCCCGAGTGGCCACTGCAACCCTGCGCGCAACACGGTTGCCAGATTCAGCGAGGCAACATCGGTGATGCTGGTCATGCCGTTGACATAGGGAGCCAGCCAGTCGTCGAGCGACCGCACAAGGCCCGAGTCGGACCAATCTGGCCACACGTGAGTGGTCTCGTCGGCGGTGTGCTTGGCGCGGCGAACGAACTCGACCCGTTGGCGAAGTTGCGTTGCGGTGTCGCTCCACGAAAGGGGACCAAGCCGGGTGATTCGAACGCGATCGATGAGCGCAGCGGTGGTCTCTGCCGAGGCCCCCGGGCGACGCACGCGCTCGTCGAGTTTCATGTTGCCGAGTCGGCGTTCGAGTCGCTCGACGATGTCGCCTCGCTCGCGGTCCCACACGAGAGTGTGTCGGGTCTCTACGGCTGCACCGAGTGTTGCGGCCACTTCGTCGGCATCGATGCCTGCCGCAAGGCGCAAGCGGGTGTTCTTGCGATCGCCATCTACGTCGGCCGCCACGACGAACGCTTCGTTGGCCAACGGATCGTCTTTGGCAACCCACGCGCCCACGCCAGTGCGCAACTGAAACTGACCGGGCTGGCTGCGCCGCACAGCAAGCCGGTCGGGATATGCCAGCACCAACACTGCGCCAGCGCGATCGGGGTTGATTGCGTCGAGGTCGAAGCTGATGCCCACTCGTTGAGCTATATCGCGCGCCCGGCGGATCAAGCGATCGACGGCGCCACGGTCGGCTCGCTCGTGGCGCTCGCGTCCCATCACCACGCGGATGCGCAACGACATATCGCTGGGCAGCTCGTCGGCGCGCCCACGCAGAATGTCGCGGTCGTCGAGCAACGCGGCGATTACACAGGCCAACGATTGGTCGGCCGCACCAACGGCGTCGACAACCATTCGCGCGAGGCGAGGATGCGCCGGAACCTTGAGCATTGCGCGGCCCACTTCGGTGATGCGTTGGCTGGCATCGAACGCGCCGAGTAGTTCGAGCAGTTCGGCGCCTTGGGCCAAGGTTCGCGGCGGGGGAGGATCGGGAAATGTGAGCTCGGCTGCAGAGGTTCCCCATGCCGCGAGTTCGAGCGCAAGTCCGGCAAGATCTACCTGAGTGATCTCGGCCTCAAGGTGGGCGCGGCGAGTGGACTGTTCGAGCTTGCTCCACGCCCGATAGGCCACGCCCGGCTCGGTGCGCCCAGCGCGACCGGCTCGTTGGTCGGCCGAGGCACGACTGGTAGCGACCGTGGTGAGTCGGGTCATGCCTGTGCGGATGTCGTAGCGCGGCACACGGGCCTGGCCCGCGTCGACCACGATGCGCACGCCCGCCACAGTGAGCGAGGTCTCGGCGATGTCGGTGCTGAGCACCACCCGCCGGCGACCTGCGGGTGAGGGCGCGAGCGCGCGGTCTTGATCGGCTAGCGACAGCGCACCCGCGAGCGGATAGAGATCGACGTTGGCAGCGACCAGTGGATCGAGCGCTTGATACACGCGGGTGATCTCGCCGATGCCAGGCAAGAACACGAGTACATCACCGCTGTCGTTGCGCAACGCAAGCAGCACGGTCTCGGTGATTGCCTGCTCAAGTCGCTGGCCCTTGCCCGGTGGCGACCAGCGAATCTCGATGGGATGCGTGCGACCTTCGCTGCTGATGATTGGACAGGGGCCGTTCTCGTTGCCGAGCAGCGCGGCCAGCGTGCCGGCCTGAGGGGTTGCCGACATCGCCAAGATCTTCAGGTCGGGTCGCAAAGTGCGCCGCGCATCGAGGGCGAACGCGAGGCCTACATCGGTGGGCAGGTTGCGCTCGTGTATCTCGTCGAAGATCACCAAGCCCGTGCCGGGCAATTCGGGATCGTTCTGCAAGCGGCGAGTGAGGACACCTTCGGTGACGACTTCGATGCGGGTGTTGCGCCCGATGCGGCGTTCGTCGCGGGTCTGATAGCCAACGGTGTCGCCGATGTCTTCGCCCAATAAAAAAGCCATTCGGTGGCCCGCAGCGCGAGTGGCCAATCGGCGAGGCTCGAGCATCACGATTTTTTGGCCGTGCAACCACGGCTCGTTGATCAAACGCAGCGGTACCAATGTGGTTTTGCCAGCACCGGGCGGAGCCACAAGCACGGCCGAGCCACGGGATTCGAGTGCCGCTGCAACGTCGGCGATGACCTCGGCGACGGGAAGATCGTCGCCTGGTTCAGAAGTGCGACTCAACAGGTGGCGCTGATCACGCCAGCGCTGGCGTGCCCTTGAACGGCACTGGGTCGGAGGCAGCCGGGATGCTCTGCTTCGCCCATGCCGTAGCCACTGCGATCCTGTCGGAAACCTTGCGCCACTCGGCGCCGTTCCAGCCCTCGGCCGATGCAGCAATGGTGCCGTCCATCGCAACGAACACAAACGCAGGCAGCTCAGCAAGGCCAAGCGACTTCACGAACGAGCGGTCAGGATCGCAGAACACCAACAACTGATCGGCTAGCGGGCCAAGAAATGCTTTGGCCTCGTCGGCGGTGCAGGTGACGACGAAGTTGCATCGTGCGTCGGCGCCACGGAACCCGGCGAGGATGCGAGCGGCGGTCTTGAGAATCCACGAACTCTCGTTGGTGAAGGGGTCGAGAACCACGCTCGCCAAGTTGAACATGGTGAGCCAATCCTCAAGGGGCCGGCTTTCGCCGTCGAGAGAGGTGAGTACGACATCGAGCGATGGATTGCTTGCCACGGCTTCGACGCTAGCGCAGCATGCTGCAACTGGCACAGCTAGGTTGGCCAGATGCACCCAATTGAACGGCTCCGCTATGTGGCCCGCGCCTCAAGTGGCGACCAACGGATGCTCGTTCGCGAGACCGCGTCGGCCATCGCCGGCCTCGATCTCGATCCCGCTGGCCTTGTCGTTGCATGTCGACGCATTGTCGAACGGCACCCCACGGCCGGGGCGTTGTGGTGGCTCTGCGCAAGTCTGCTCGCGGCCAACGACCCGTTTCGTGAAGCGTGGGGTATGGCCGATTACGTCGACGATGATCCAACTCCGGGCCAACTCATGCAACTGCTTCCCGACGATGCCACGGTGTGCGTGGTTGGTTGGCCCGACCTTGCTGGAGAAGCCGTGATGCGCCGAGGCGACACCACGGTGCTGGTCATCGACGCCAACGACGAAGGTTCGCGCCTCGCACGTCGACTGCAGCAGGCCGACCTTCAAGCAGAGGCGGTGCCTGCGGCTGGTATGGCGGCAGCAGTGGCTGCATCCGATCTTGTGCTCATCGAGGCCGCCGCTGGCGGCCCCGATGCGGCGTTGTGCGCGTTGGGTTCGCATCCAATCGCGGCGGTGGCGTATTGCTCAGAGGTGCCGGTGTGGTTGGTGGCTGGGCGTGCGCGCCGCTTGCCCGAGCCGATGTGGAAAGCAATGGGCGAGCGTTTGGCCAGTGCCGGCCAAGCGTGGCATCACGATGTTGAGGTCGTGCCGTTGGCCTTGTGTTCGGCCGTGGTTGGTCCGACCGGGCTGATGCCAGCCGACGTAACCAGCATGGCCGCCGAATGCGCAATGGCCTACGAGTTGCTCCGCATGAGCGCAATGTAGGCACCTGCTATTAGTGTCGCCGTCATGGCAAGCAAGCGCGGCAACATCACGATGACCGACCAAGAAGTGACGGCGTATCTTGCCGATCAAAAGGTGCTTAACGTCGCCACCATCGGCCCATCTGGACACCCTCATGTGGTGGCCATGTGGTACGAGGTCGTCGACGGCAAGATTGTTTTTTGGACGTTCGGCAAGAGCCAAAAGATCATCAACCTGCGTCGCGATGCAAAGATGACAGCGCTGATCGAGAGCGGCGAGACGTATAACGAATTGCGCGGTGTCGAACTGGTTGGCAGTGGTCGCATCATCGAAGACTTCGACGAAATCTTGGCCATCGGCAAAGCAGTCGGTGTGAAATACAACGGCGCCGACATTTTGAGCGATGCGGCGCTGCCGTTTCTTGAGGCGCAAGCGCATAAGCGTCTAGGCGTCGTATTCGATGTCGAACGCGTCGTGAGCTGGGACCACGGCAAGCTCGGCGGCGGCTACTAGCCCCTCACCTCGTACAGCCCCAGCATCGTTGGCGGCATGAGCCGAGGCGATCTACGATCACAGCACACCTGTCGGTTGTCGACGGGACTTCCCAAGGGGGAAACGTGGCAGAGATCGTCAGAGCAGCCCTAGTCCAGACCGATTGGGCTGGGTCAAAAGAGGCGATGATCGACAAGCACGAGATCGCCGCGCGTGAGGCGGCTGCCCAGGGAGCGAAGGTGATCTGCTTCCAGGAACTGTTCTACGGCCCCTACTTTTGCCAAGTTCAAGAGATCGAGTACTACGGCTACACCGAGTACATCCCTGACGGCCCCACCACCAAGCGGTTCCAGGCACTTGCCAAAGAGTTGGGCATGGTGATGGTGCTGCCGATGTACGAAATCGTGCAGCCGGGCCTGTACTTCAACACCGCAGCTGTCATCGATGCCGATGGCACGTATCTCGGCAAGTACCGCAAGCAGCACATTCCCCAGACCAAGGGGTTTTGGGAGAAGTTCTATTTCACGCCCGGCACCGGCGGCTATCCCGTGTTCAACACCGCCGTTGGCAAGGTGGGCGTGTACATCTGTTACGACCGCCACTTCCCTGAGGGTTGGCGCGCGCTTGGCCTCAATGGTGCGCAGATCGTGTTCAACCCATCGGCGACACACCGCGGCCTCAGTGAGTACCTGTGGCGCCTCGAGCAGCCAGCTGCTGCGGTGGCGAACATTTTCTACGTGGGAGCGATCAACCGAGTCGGTATCGAAGAGCTTGGCGAGAACGACTTCTATGGCCAGAGCTACTTCGTCGATCCCGAGGGCAAGTTCGTCGGCGAGGTGGCCGACGCCTACAAGCCCGAAATTGTCGTTCGCGATCTCAACATGACCAAGCTGTCCGAGATCCGTGACCGGTGGGCGTTTTATCGCGACCGTCGTCCCGACGCGTATTCAGAACTCACCGCACGCTGACCACACTGGAGCACACCATGGCACGCACACTCATCACCAACGGCACGGTTATCAGCCCAACCGGTCGCCAACTCATCGACGTTCTTGTCGACGGCGAAACCATCGTCGCGATGTATGCACCGGGGCAGGTGCAGGCGCAGGGCATCACCGCCGAGACAGTCATCGACGCCACTGGCAAGTACGTCATTCCTGGCGGCATCGATGTGCACACGCACATGGAGTTGCCATTTGGCGGCACCAACGCCAGTGACACCTTCGAGACGGGCTCTCGTGCAGCGGCGTGGGGTGGCGTCACCACCATTGTCGACTTCGCCGTGCAGCGTTATGGCGAGAACGTGATCGACAGCCTTGGTGCGTGGCACGAAAAGGCTGCCGGTCAGTGCGCAGTCGACTATGCGTTTCATCAGATCGTTGGCGGCATCGATGACGAAGCATTGAAAGCAATGCGCTACCTCACCGAGAACGAGGGCGTCACCAGCTTCAAGTTGTTCATGGCCTACCCGGGCGTGTTCTACAGCGACGATGGTCAGATTCTTCGCGCGATGCAAACAGCCGGCGACATCGGCGCCACCATCATGATGCATGCCGAAAATGGCATCGCCATCGATGTACTCGTGTCGCAGGCGTTGGCTCGTGGCGAGACCGATCCCAAGTACCACAGCTACACGCGGCCGTCGCTGCTCGAGGGTGAGGCTACGCATCGCGCCATCGCGCTGAGCAAGGTTGCCGGTAACGCGCCGCTCTACATCGTGCACGTGTCGGCCTCCGATGCACTGCTCGAGATCGCGGCCGCTCGCGATGCTGGCCGAAACGTGTTCGCCGAAACGTGTCCGCAGTACCTCTATATGACGCTCGAGGAGACCTTGGCCAAGCCCGGTTTCGAAGGCGCCAAGTGGGTCTGCTCGCCGCCGGTGCGTTCGGCGCACGACACGCACAACCACCACGGCGATCTCTGGAAGGGCCTGCGCACCAACGACCTGGCCATCGTGAGTACCGACCATTGCCCGTTCTGCATGAAGGATCAAAAAGAACTCGGCATTGGCGATTTCTCAAAGATTCCCAACGGCATGGGCGGCGTTGAACACCGTATGGAGCTGCTGTATCAGGGCGTTGTCAACGGCGAGCTCTCGCTCGAGCGTTGGGTCGAAACGTGTTGCACCACACCAGCGCGCATGTTCGGCATGTATCCAAAGAAGGGCATCATCGCTCCGGGTGCCGACGCCGACATCGTGGTGTGGGACCCCAAGACCCAGACCAGGATCGGCATCAACGACAAGCACCACATGAACATCGATCACTCGTCGTGGGAGGGCTACGTCATCGACGGCAGCGTCGACACGGTGCTCTCGCGTGGATCCATCATCATCCAGAACAACGCATATCTCGGTCGCAAGGGTCACGGCCAATTCGTGCGCCGCGGCCTGTCGCAGTACTTGGTCTGACCTGCGCCAGAGCGCCGCAGCACCTAGTTTTCACGTCAACCCCGAATCCCCTCGAATAATGGAAGAAGTCACGTTATGAAGAAGATCTCGCATTGGATCGATGGCAAAGTCGTCGAGGGTACCTCTGGCCGCTCAGGCGTTGTGTGGCAGCCCGCCACAGGTGAGCAGCAGGCAAGCGTCGACTTCGCCTCGGTCGAAGAAACTGGTCATGCGATCGCGGTGGCCAAGGCGGCGTTTGCTTCGTGGCGCTCGACCAACTTGTCGCGCCGCGCCGAGGTCATGTTCCACATGCGCGAACTGGTCGATGCGAACCGCAAAGAGATCGCTTCGTTGCTCTCGTCCGAACACGGCAAGGTGCTCGGCGACGCACTTGGCGAGGTGGCCCGCGGTCTCGAAAACATCGAGTACGCGTGTGGCGTTCCGAACTTGCTCAAGGGCGGTTACAGCGAGCAGGCCAGCAGCGGTGTCGATGTGTACAGCATCAAGCAGCCGCTTGGTGTTGTTGCCGGCATCACGCCCTTCAACTTCCCAGCAATGGTGCCGATGTGGATGTTCGCGAACGCATTGGCATGCGGCAACACCTTCGTGCTCAAGCCAAGCGAGAAGGATCCATCGGCGAGCATGTTCATCGCCGAACTGCTCAAGCAGGCTGGCCTTCCCGACGGCTGTTTCAACGTAATCAACGGCGACAAGGTTGCGGTCGATGCGATCTTGCATCACCCCGACATCGCTGCGGTCAGCTTCGTGGGTTCAACCCCGATCGCGAAATACGTCTATGAAACAGGCACTGCGAATGGCAAGCGTGTGCAGGCACTCGGTGGCGCCAAGAACCACATGCTCGTGTTGCCCGATGCCGATCTCGACATGGCCGCCGATGCTGCGGTCAGCGCCGCATACGGCTCGGCGGGCGAGCGGTGCATGGCCATCAGCGTTGTGCTCGCCATCGACTCGGTTGCCGACGCACTCATCGAAAAGGTGAAGGCGCGCATCCCCAACATCCAGGTCGGTAGCGCCGCAGACGCTGCTAACGAGATGGGCCCGCTCATCACCGGCGAGCATCGCGACAAGGTCGCTGGCTACATCGCTGGAGCAGCAGCCGAGGGTGCCACCCTCGTCGTCGACGGCCGCGATGGCGCTCCGGGCGGCGGCTTCTTCTTGAAGCCAAGCCTCATCGACAACGCCCGTCCAGGCATGAAGTGCTATGACGACGAAATCTTCGGCCCAGTGCTCATGGTCACTCGGGTCAAGACCTATGCCGAAGGCCTGGCCCTCATCAACGACAACCAGTACGGCAACGGCACGGCAATCTTCACCCGCGATGGCGGCGTGGCCCGGCAGTTTCAGTTCGACGTGCAGGTGGGCATGGTCGGTATCAACGTGCCCATTCCAGTGCCAGTGAGCTATTACAGTTTTGGCGGATGGAAGGCCAGCCTGTTTGGCGACCAGCACATGTATGGCCCCGACGGCATCAACTTCTTCACCCGCTCAAAGGTGATCACGTCGCGTTGGCCCGACCCGGCCACATCAACCGTCGACCTCGGCTTCCCCACTAACCGGTAACCCATGGACTTCGGCGTCGTACTGCAAACCACCCCGCCATCGGCGCGGGTGATCGATCTCGCCAAGAAGGCCGAGACATATGGGTTCAGCCATGTGTGGACCTTCGATAGCCACATCCTGTGGCAAGAGCCCTACGTGATCTTTAGCCAGATCTTGGCCGAGACTCGCAATGTCATTGTTGGGCCGATGGTTACGAACCCAGCTACTCGCGACTGGACCGTTACTGCCAGTACGTATGCAACGCTCAACGAAATGTACGGCAACCGCACGGTGTGCGGCATTGGTCGTGGCGATAGCGCAGTGCGTCTCACCAACGGTGCCCCATCAACCTTGAAGACACTGCGCGAGAGCATTCATGTCATTCGCGAGTTGGCTAACGGCCGCAGCGCGCCGTACAACGGCTCCGAAATCCGCTTTCCGTGGGCCTCGAAGAGTCGTTGCGAAATGTGGGTTGCTGCCTACGGACCCAAGGCGTTGGCGCTTGCGGGCGAGATCGGCGATGGTTTCATCTTGCAGTTGGCCGATCCCGCGATCGCAGAGTGGACAATGGCTGCGGTCCGCGACGCTGCCTTGGCGCTCGGTCGTGCGGCCAGCGATGTCACCATGTGCGTCGCGGCGCCGGCATACGTAACCAACGGCACCCCCGAGCATCTCGCCTACGCCCGCGACCAGTTGCGGTGGTTCGGCGGCATGGTGGGTAACCACGTTGCCGATCTCGTGGGCCGCTACGGCCAAGGCTCTGACCTTCCAGTATCGCTCACCGACTACATCAAAGATCGTCGGGGTTACGACTACAACGAGCACGGACAAACCGGCAATACCCACACCACCTTTGTCCCCGACGAAGTCATCGATCGTTTCTGCATCATCGGCCCAGTCGAAGAACACGTGCGTCGACTTCGCGAGCTCGAGGCCCTTGGCGTCGATCAGTTCGCGGTGTATTTACAACACGACGCGAAAGACGAAACATTGCGTGCCTACGGTGAGTCCGTGATTCCAGCAATTGCCGAAACCGTGAAAGCGAAATCGTGAGGCCAGTTTGTGAGCGCTGACACCGCCGCAAGTTTGAACGCAACAATCGAGTCCCCGGCTCGTAGCCATTCAATTCGTCGAGCACTGATGGTGCCCGGCGCGCTGGTGCTGATGATCGTGTTGTGGGAGGGCTATAAAGCCATCGGGCCCGAGAACGGCGCCGACGTGTTTGGCGTTCGCTTGATCCCGCGCACCAGCGATCGGGCAATGCCGCACGTGGTCGAAATGCTGCGCCGCTTTGGACGTCCCGAGGTTGGCGGTGGCAGCAGTCGCACCGTGTTCGATGCCGTCTTCGCGGCAACCTGGTACTCGTTTCGCGTCGCGCTGCTCGGCTTGGTGTTGGGCGTGTGCTTCGGGCTACTCATTGCAATGCTGATGGCTCGCTTCAACCTGCTGCGCAAGGGCCTCATGCCGTACCTCATCATCTCGCAGACGGTTCCGCTCATCGCGCTCGCCCCGCTCACAGTGAGCTGGGGAGGCCGGCTCAAGCTGGGCAGTTTCGAATGGCAGAAATGGATGTCGGCTGCGATGCTCAGCGCGTTCTTGGCGTTCTTTCCGGTTGCTGTCGGAGCCATTCGTGGCTTCGCGTCGCCGCCCGCTGCCTCGCTTGAGTTGATGGATTCGTATGCGGCCACATGGTGGCAGGGATTTCGCAAACTGCGGTTCCCTGCTGCGCTCGCATATCTCATGCCTGCGTTCAAACTCGCAGCCGCGGCCGCAGTTGTCGGCGTTGTTGTTTCAGAGATCTCGATCGGTCTTCGTTTCGGAATTGGGCGACTCATTTTGTCGTATAGCCAAGAAGCCACCGGCGATCCGGCCAAGGTGTACACGGCGGTCGTTGGGGCTGCTGTGCTCGGCCTCGCTATGGCTGCTTTGGTGTCATTGGTCGACCGGACGCTCTCGAAGAATCGGCCTGCGGAGGCACAAGCGTGAAACACGAGTCCCATTCACCCGACCAATCGTTGGGCCAGCCAGCGGTCGTTGTCGACAACGTGTCGAAGGTCTTCAACGCCGGTGGTCGCCAACAGGTCGATGCCTTGCTCGACATCTCGCTCACGGTGCAACCCGGCGAGTTTGTGTCGCTCATTGGCCCGTCAGGTTGCGGCAAGTCAACGTTGCTGCGGCTGATTGCCGATCTGCTCTCGGTGTCGTCTGGGTCGCTGGTGGTTAACGGAAAGCCGGCAGCGCAGGCTCGCCTCGATCAGGACTACGGCATGGCGTTTCAGCAGGCCGGCTTGTTCGATTGGCGCAACGTCGCCAAGAACATCGAGCTACCACTTGAGATTCGCGGATGGGACCAAGCCAAGCGACGCGAGCGTTCGGCTGAGATGCTCGAACTCGTGAAGCTTTCAGAGTTTGCATCCCATATGCCGTGGCAATTGTCGGGCGGCATGCAGCAGCGCGTTGCCATCGCCCGCGCGTTGGCGGCACACCCGCCGCTGCTGCTGATGGATGAACCCTTTGGTGCGCTCGACGAGATGACCCGCGAGCACATGCAGGCCGAATTGCTCAGCATCTGCGCCAGCACATCGACCACAGTTATCTTCGTCACCCACTCAATTCCCGAGGCCGTGTATCTCAGCGATCGTGTCGTCGTGATGAGCCCGCGCCCGGGCCGCATCACTGCCACCATCGACGTGAACCTTGGTGGCAACCGAAACGACGACACCCGTGAGGCGTCAGAGTTCTACGGCAAGATCACCGAAGTGCGCGAGGCATTGCGCGGCATCGAACACGTTGGTGGCGCTCGCGGAATCGAAGATCGGTGAACGGCGCTTCGCTGCAACGCAAGGTAGCCAACGCTGCGGTGCCAGTGGCATTCGGTGTCGGCTTCGTTGTGCTGTGGGAGTTCTTGGTTCGCTGGCGCGACATCAAGCAGTTCATTTTGCCGAGGCCGTCGATGATCTGGAAGGAGGCCGTGAACAACGCTGGCTTCCTGCGATCTGCGGCCACCGTGAGCGGCACCAATGCGTTGGTCGGATTGGTGTGCGGCATCATCATCGGCTGCGCCGTTGCGATGATTGCCAACCGATTCAAGATACTTGCCGAGCTGGTCACGCCGTTGTCGGCCGCCATCAGCGCCATTCCCATCGTGGTTATCGTCTCGATTCTGAACAACATGTTCCGCATCGGCTCCGAGGTGCCCCGCCGCTTGATGGTGACCATCGTCGTGTTCTTCGTGGTCTTCGTCAACGTGGCTCGCGGCCTTCGTCAGAGCAACTCCACTCAGATGGAACTGATGCGTTCGTATGCTGCGTCGCCGTCACAAGTGATGAAGAAAGTTCGCTTTCCAAACGCGCTGCCGTTCTTGTTTACAGCTATCAAGATCGCTGCGCCGCTGGCCGTAACTACTGCGTTTGTGTCCGAGTATTTTGGAGGCACACAAGATGGTCTTGGCCAAAAGATTCCCGCCGCAATGGCGAACTCAAAGGACCCATTGGGTTGGGCTTACGTGGGCGCTGCGTGTGTGCTCGGCCTCGGGTTCTTCATTGCGGCTAACGTCCTTGAGTACGTAGCGGTGCCTTGGCAGCGTTCGCGTAACTCTGGGTGAAATCCAAAACCAGCAAACAGTAAGGGGAGATAATGAAAATCAATCGACTCAGTAAGGGCGCGGTGCTGCTTGCAGTCGCCGGCCTCGCGGTCGCAGCGTGCGGCAGTGACGACACAGCAACACCAGCAACAACACCAACATCGGGCGTCGCCGCGGCGGGCTGCGATGCCAGCAAGGCACCTGCCACCTTGACCAAGGTTAAGCTGCAGTTGCAGTGGTTCACCCAGGCTCAGTTCGCCGGCTACTTCGCCGCGGCTGACCAGGGCTGCTACGCAGCCGAGGGTCTCGATGTCGAGATCATCGAGGGTGGCGTTGAGATCGTGCCACAGAAGCAACTCGCCGACGGCCAGGTTGACTTCGCATTGTCGTGGGTTCCAAAGGCTCTCGCATCGCGCGAAGCTGGCGCCGACATCGTCGACATCGCCCAGATCTACCAGCGTTCAGGCACCCTGCAGGTGTCGTTCAAGGACAAGGGCATCAAGACCGCTGCCGACTTCAAGGGCAAGAAGATTGGTAACTGGGGCTTCGGCAACGAGTACGAGATCTTCGCCGCTTTGTCGAAGAACGGCCTCGACCCAGCCACCGACGTGACCTTGTTGGCTCAGCAGTTCGACATGGCCGGGCTCTTGAGCGGCGACATCGATGCTGCCGAGGCAATGACCTACAACGAGTACGCACAGGTGCTCGAGTCGAAGAACGAAGCCACTGGCAAGCTCTACACCGCCGATGACCTCAACGTTGTTTCGTACGAGGCCGAGGGTGTTGGCATGTTGCAGGACGCCATCTGGGCCGATGCCAAGAAGCTCGCCAGCGATGCCACCTACAAAGAGACCGCAGTCAAGTTCGTGAAGGCCTCGATCCAAGGCTGGATCTACTGCCGCGACAATGCAGCATCATGCCGCGACATCGTTGTTGCCAAGGGCTCAAAGCTCGGCGCAAGCCACCAGCTGTGGCAGATGAATGAAGTCAACAAGCTCGTGTGGCCAGCCACCGGCGGCATTGGCGTCATCGATCAGGCAGCATGGGATCGCACCGCCAAGATTGCTCAGGAGACCAAGAACCTTGAGGGCGCAGCAGTGCTCACCAAGGCCCCTGACGCTGGTGCATTCACGAACGACATCGTCAACGAAGCACTTCAGCAGTTGAAGGATGCCGGCGTTGATGTCACCGGAAGCAGCTTTGTTCCTCTCACGGTCGAGTTGGCCGAGGGCGGTAACTGACCAACCGGTCAGACAAGAACGAGCCGAGGGCGGGCAGCGCAAGCTGCCCGCCCTTCGTTTCGTCAAACAGTTATGAACAGACAGCCACCACCATCGGGAGACGGCAATGCCAAAACGCAACAGGGCAAATGAACAGCGCAAACAGTTCGGAACAGCGGCCGTGACGCCGGTTGTCGCTGCGGCGAAGGTCGATGCTGCTCCAGTAGTTGTGGCGAAACCTGTAGACGACGTCGCCACCCGCGCAGCGAAGATGTTTGCCGAGAGCCTCAGCGCACACGAGGCAGCCGACCAAGCCGAACGTGAACGAGTGCGGCTCGAGACCGAGCAGATGCAGCGCCACGAACAGCTCAAAGCAAACAAGCAGCGCGCTGCCGATCTCATCAAGCAACTGCGCGGCCAAGATCGCGCCCGTCAACGCCGTGTCGAAGCCGAAGCCGCGTATCGCGTTGCTCTCGCCGAACTACAAGAGTTCGAAACCGGCGAGCGTCCAGCATGGGCACCGGCAGTCGTCGACGTTGAAGGTGACACCGACATCGAATCTGATTCGCACGACGACTCCTCCGAGTCAGCCGACGACAACTCGATTGGCGACGACTCGGCACCCACCTCCGAGTGACTCTCGCTCGTACAGAGTTACCCGCCACCAACGGGGCTGCGCTTGAACGCATTGCGCCGTGGCTCTTCGTGGTGTTCTGGAGCACCGGATTTATTGCTGCCCGCTACGGCACCCAAGACGCTGGCCCGCTGACCTTCTTGACGGTGCGCCTCAGCGTCGCCGCCGCTTTGCTGTGGATCGTTGCCGCCGCCACCCGCGCTCCAGCGATTGATCGACGCCAGGTTACTTGGGCTTCAGTTACCGGTCTCGGAATGCACGCGATGTATCTGGGTGGCGTGTTTGTAGCCGTCGATCATGGCCTGCCGTCGGGTCTCGGCGCACTCATCGCTGGGCTGCACCCGGTCGTCACATCAGTGGCGGCGCGTCTGTTGCTCGGCGAGCGTCTTTGGCGTGGCCAATGGCTTGGCGTGTCGCTAGGCATGGTCGGCGTGCTCGCCGTGGTTGTCGATCGCTTGCGCGCCCATTCGGGCGGCATCACCACCTTCACCCTGTGCGCAATGGTCGTTGCGGTTGTTGGCATGGCCGGCGGAACGTTGGTGCAGCGGGCTCGTGGCGCACGGATGCCGTTGCTGCGCGGCACAGCAGTGCAGTACGCGGCCGCTGCTGTTGTCGTGTCCGTCGGGGCCATCGGCAACGAGCACTGGCAGTTCCACTCGACGCCGCGCCTGTGGTTCTCGCTGGCGTGGGCGTTGCTGGTGTTGTCCATTGCAGCAGTGCTGATCATGATGGTGCTGTTGCAGCGTCATGCAGCGGCTCGAGTGAGCAGCCTGTTCTTTCTCACGCCAGCGCTCAGCACTATCGAGGGCGCAGTCTTGTTTGGCGAACGCCTTGGTCTGCTTGCGCTGATCGGATTTGTGGTGGCGCTTGCAGGAGTGTGGTTGACCACTCGTCAGCCGGTGTAGTGCTGATCAGCCAGTTCGAGAACTTCGTCGATGATGGCGATGCCCGCACGGGCCTCGTGGGCTGGCGTGTTGATTGGCGGCACCACGTACAAGCGGTTGAAGTGCGTGAATGGCCACAGGCCACGCTGCTTACATGCTGCAGCGAGATCGACCATTGGCTGCGCCGCGGCACCCACGGCGTTGAACGGGACCAACGGTGCTCGTGTCTCGCGGTTGGTCACCAGATCGAGTGCCCAGAAGGCGCCGAGGCCGCGCACTTCTCCGATTGATGGATGCTTCGCGGCAAGCTTGGCGAGTTCTGGTCCGATGACATCAGAGCCAAGCGTGCGGGCGTACTCGATGAGGCCCTCTTCTTTGAAGATGTTGATGCTGGCGACGGCCGACGCGCACGCCAACACATGGCCGCTGTAGGTGAGCCCGCCTGGGTACTGGCGATCGCGGAACGTATCGGCGATGCGCTGGCTAATGATCACGCCGCCGAGGGGGATGTAACCGCTGTTGCTGCCTTTGGCAAAGGTGATCAGGTCGGGTGTGACATTCCAATGGTTCACGGCGAACCATTCGCCGCAGCGGCCAAAGCCGGCCATCACTTCGTCGGCGATGTAGACAATGCCGTGCTCGTCACAGATGTCACGCACGCCCTGTAGGTAACCGGGGGGCGGAACGAGAATGCCGTTAGTGCCCACCACGCTCTCAAGGATGATGCAGGCAATGGTGCCCGGGCCCTCGACCATGATGGTCTCGCGCAGGTGCTGCAGAGCGCGCTCTGACTCTTGGATCTCGTCGGTGCTGTGGAACGGGCTGCGATAGCCGAAGGGGCCCCAGAAGTGCACAACGCCCGAGACGCCGGTCTCGCCGCTCCAGCGGCGTGGGTCGCCGGTCACAGCGATAGCGCCGCCGGTGGCACCGTGGTAGCTGCGGTAGGTAGCCAACACCTTCTGGCGGCCGGTGTGCAACCGCGACATGCGAATCGCGTTGTCGGTTGCCTCGGCTCCACCGTTGGTGAAGAACACCATGTTCAAATCGCCGGGCGCCAACTCGGCAATGAGTCGTGCGGCCTCGCTGCGAGCTTCGTTGGCATGGAACGGAGCAATGGTGCACAACTTGCCGGCCTGCTCTTGAATTGCAGCGACAAGCTTGGGGTGTTGATGCCCAATGTTTACGTTCACGAGCTGGCTTGAGAAGTCGAGGTAGCGCTTACCGTTCTCGTCCCAGAACCAGCTGCCTTCGGCGCCAGCAACCACGATGGGCTTGAGTGCGCCCTGCGCTGACCAACTGTGGAACACATGGCTCCGGTCGTTGACGTAGGCGTCTGATAGAGGAGCTTCGAGAGCAGTCATGTCTGCATCGTATTCGCTGCGGCGTGATGCGCATAGGTTCGATCACATGTCACCATCAAGATTCGTTGAATCTCGCTACAGGGTGGCCGCACTACAGTCGCGCTCATGGGCGAACTGATCACATTCACGAGTAATGGCGGCACATGCGAGGGGTACCTCGCTGGAAACAGCGGACCCGGAGTCGTTGTCATCCAAGAGTGGTGGGGTCTTAACGATCACATCAAAGACATTGTCGACCGCGTCGCTGCTGCGGGGTTCGTGGCTCTCGCCCCCGATCTCTATCACGGAGCCTCGGCCACCGAGCCCGATGGCGCTGGCAAGTTGATGATGGGCTTGAACGTCGGTGAGGCCGCCAAAGATATGTCGGGCGCCATCGACCTGCTGCAGCAGCGCACGGGTAACGCCAGGGTTGGAGCGGTCGGGTTCTGCATGGGTGGCGGACTCGCGCTTGTTGCCGCGTGCCACCGCCCCGATGCAGTTGCAGCCGTGGCTCCGTTCTACGGGCTCATCCCGTGGGCAAGCGCTCAGCCCGATTGGTCGGCATTGGCTGCCAAGGTCGAGGGCCATTACGCAGCCGACGACGCGTTCTTCACGCCCGACAACGCAGCGGCGCTGCAAGCGCAACTCCGCGATCTGGGTAAGGACGCCACGCTGCACGTGTATGCCGGTTGCGACCACGCGTTCTTCAACGACACGCGCCCCGAGGTCTATAACGCAGCGGCATCCGCTACGGCGTGGGACCGCACCATCAACCTGTTCCGCACCACGCTCTAACCCGGCATCGGCGCCCAAGCACCCAAGCACCCAAGCGTCCACCGCCCCCACCGTCCACCGTCCCCACCGTCCACCGTCCCCAGCGTTCCCAGCGTTCCCAGCCCCCATTCCCAGGTTTGTTGAAGACTTCAGGTTGGGGGTTGACCAATTGTCTTCAACAAACGCTTTGTTGAAGGAAAGTGGTGAGTGGTGATCGGATGTTGGTGAGGGCGCGGGTGTTGGTGAGGGCGAGGGCGCGGGTGTTGGTGAGGGCGAGCGCGCTGGTGATGGTTAGAGGGCGGCGATGGCGTCGGCGGTAGCGATTGCGCGCTGTGCGTTCTCGACGTGCAGGTTTTCGATCATGCGGCCATCTACGGTGATCACACCGCGACCGTCGGCGAGGCCCTCTTGGAACGCTGCGATAACGCGACGGGCGTGATCGACCTCGTCGGCCGTAGGAGCCCACACGTCGTTGGCGATTTCAACCTGCGACGGATGGATGAGGGTCTTGCCATCGAAGCCCATCTCGGCGCCCTGCACGCACTCGGCGCGGAAACCATCGAGATCTTTCACGTCGTTGTACACGCCATCGAGGATGACTTTGCCGGCCTCGCGTGCTGCGGCCAACGCCACGGCGAGATGTGGTACCAATGGTTGCCGACCAGGCACTAGGCGGGCGCGCAACTCGCGGGCGAGGTCGTTGGTGCCCATCACGAGCACCGTCACGCGTGAATGTGCGGCGATGTGGCGCACGTCGAAGATGGCGGTTGGGGTCTCGATCATCGCCCAGATGTTCATGCTTTCGGGTGCGCCAGCCGCACGAAGAATGGATGACACAAGATCGATGGTCTCTACCGAAGACACCTTGGGAATGACGACCGCTGCAGCGCCAGACTTTGCGGCTGCGGCGAGATCGTCGGCGCCCCAAGGCGTGTCGAGACCGTTGCAGCGGATAGTCAATTCGCGGTGGCCGTACTCACCAGAGGCCACTGCGGCGCATGCATTCACGCGAGCTGATTCTTTGGCGTCGGGGGCAACGGCATCTTCGAGATCGAAGATAATTGCGTCGGCTGGCAGCGTCTTGGCCTTCTCGAGTGCCCGCTCGTTTGCAGCGGGCATGTAGAGCACCGAACGGCGTGGGCGCAACGACGCGCTGTTGTCAGAGTGAGTTGTCATGATGAGTTCCTGTTAGAAGTTCTTCAGAAGCCGTACGAGGCGGCGAGTTCGGGATCGCGAGAAGCGAGTTGGCGGGCCAGCTCGACGATCACTTTGCACTGCTTGACCGATGCGTCGTCTTCCATCTTGCCGTCGAGCATGATGGCGCCAGTGCCGTCGCCCATTGCGTCGATGACTCGCTGGGCTTGAGCGACATCGGATGGTCGTGGGCTGAACACGCGCTTGGCAATATCGATCTGCACTGGGTGCAGGCTCCATGCGCCCACGCATCCGAGCAGATAGGCATTGCGGAACTGGTCTTCGCACGCAACAACATCTTTGATGTCGCCGAAGGGACCGTAGAACGGCAGCAACCCGAACGTGACACAGGCGTCGACCATGCGGGCGATTGTGTAGTGCCACAGGTCTTGCTGATATGTGGGCCGAGCGGCCTCGGGGTTGGCTGCATCGGGATCGGCGCGTACCAAATAGTCGGGATGGCCGCCGCCGACGCGGGTGGTCTTCATCCGTCGGTTGGCTGCCAGGTCGGCAGGGCCAAGCGAAAGGCCTTGCATGCGCGGTGACGCGCCGCAAATGGCTTCGATGTTGGCAACGCCGCGAGCTGTCTCAAGAATTGCATGCACGAGCAGCGGCTTCTTCAAGCCAGCTTTTGCCTCGAGCTGGGCGAGCAGGCGATCGACGTAATGAATGTCTTCGGGACCCTCGACCTTGGGGATCATGATGACATCGAGCTTGTCGCCAATTTCGGTGACAAGCGTGACGAGGTCGTCGAGACCCCATGGTGAGTCGAGGCTGTTCACGCGGGTCCACAACTGGGTGTTGCCCATGTCGACGGTGCGGCCGACCTCGACGAGGCCAGCGCGGGCTGCCTCTTTTTCGGACATCGGCACAGCGTCTTCGAGGTTGCCGAGCAAGATGTCGACAGTAGGGACGATGTCGGGAAGCTTGGCAACCATCTTTGCGTTGGCCGGCGGGAAGAAGTGGATCACTCTGCTCGGACGGAACGGAATTTCGTGGATGGGGTCGGGAGCTCCGACGGCCAGCGGTTTGAAGAAATCTCTTGGACTGCGCACCTCCTCAGGCTAATGGATCAGCCCTCCATCGGTATTGTGCCGAGGTGACGAAATTTGATGCGATGCTCTTCGACGCCGGTGGCGTGTTCCTGCTTCCCGACCCCACGGTGTTGGCTCCGCTGCTCGCGCCCTACGGCGGTGACCCGAGCATTGACGCGCACGTGCGAGCGCACTACAGCGGCATGGCAGCCAAGTCGGCCGCAGGATCCACCGAGGGGTTCTGGGGCAACTACAACCTTGCCTATGTCGAGTCGATTGGCGTGCCCGCTTACGATGTTGCCTACGCGGCGCACGTGCTCGAACGCACACGCAATGCCTTTGTGTGGCGTTGGCCGATGGCCGACTCAGTGAAGGCGCTGGCCCTGCTGGTTGACAGCGGTATGCCGGTGGGCGTGGTGTCGAACGCCAGCGGCCAGATCGAAGAAGTGTTGCAGCGAAGTGGCGTGTGCCAAGTAGGCGATGGTC
This sequence comes from Ferrithrix thermotolerans DSM 19514, assembly GCA_945861025.1. Taxonomy (GTDB): domain Bacteria; phylum Actinomycetota; class Acidimicrobiia; order Acidimicrobiales; family Ilumatobacteraceae; genus WLMZ01. The sequence goes on along the minus strand of CAMASN010000025.1, from coordinate 22,939 downwards.
CGCTCACCTCTGTGCGGGTCATCATCGATAGCCATGTTGTGGGCGTGTCCAAGCCAGATGCTCGCATCTTTGATCACGCGCTGGTTCACTTTGAGGGCACCGACCCGGCCCGCATCGCGTACATCGGCGACTCAGTCACGATGGACGTAGGAGGGGCACGAGCCGCTGGCCTATATCCAATATTGCTCGACCCGTTCGGTGACCACGAGGGTGCCGACTTCGATCGAATTCAGTCGTTGCTCGAACTGCTGGAACCACCTAGACACTGATCAGCCTCGACGCTGATCGGCGACAAGACTCAGACGTTGCTTGCCTCGACAAGGCGGCGTGCGATCACCTTGAGACACAGTGTCTCGTCTGCGCCTTCGAAGATGCTCAACACTCGGGCATCAACGAACAAACGGCTCACCGAGTACTCTTCGGCGTAGCCCATGCCGCCGTGAATCTGCATCGCCTCACGGCTCACCCATTCGGCTGCGCGACACACGTAGGCCTTGACCATGCTGGCCTCGGTGGTGCCTTCGCCCTTGGCCATCAATGTGGCTACGTGGTACGAGAACTGGCGGCCAGCCTGAATGAGCACAGCCATACGGCCAAGCTTGGCTTGGGTGAGTTGGTAGTCGATGATGTTCGACCCGAAGACTTTGCGGTTCTGGGCGTAGGTGAGCGCGGCTTCGTATGCGGCCTGCATCAAGCCGACGGCGCGTGCCGCGGTCTGCAAACGGCCGTTCTCGAAACCCTCCATCTGGTAGTAGAAACCGCGGCCCTTGCCGGCTTCTTCGCCGATGAGGTTCTCGGCGGGCACCCACCAGTTTTCGAGAGCGATCTCGTAGCTGTGCATACCGCGGTAGCCGATGGTGTCGATGGGGCGACCTTCCATGCGGCCAGCGGTGCCGTCGCCGCGGGTGGGCTGACTGAACTCGAAGCCGTGGGCTTCGGCAAGTGGCTTAGGCACGATGAACACGCTGAGGCCGCGATGGGTCTTGCTGCGGTCGGGATCGGTGCGGGCCAAAAGCATGAGCACGTTGGCGCGAGCGGCAAATGTGCACCAGGTCTTCACACCGTTGATCACATAGCCGGGTTCGCCATTTGGGCCGTCGGCGGGAACCGCGCTGACCGTGACGCCCGCGACGTCGCTGCCGAAGTCGGGCTCGGTCACTGCAACAGCAACCATCACTTCGGCGGTTGCCAACTTGGGTAGCCACTCTTGCTTTTGGGCTTCGGTGCCACCCTTCACCAAGGCGCGGGTGAGGATTTCGGGGCGGGTGATGAGCGAGCCGCCGATGCCGAGCGAGCCACGTGAGAGTTCTTCGGTGGCAACAACCATCGCCATGTATTCGCCATCGCCGCCCTCGCTGAACCCGCCGTACTCTGCCGGAACGCTGAGGCCAAATGCGCCCATATCGGCGAGGCCGCTGATGATTTTCTCGGGCACATCGGCGTTGTAGCGATGCACATGCTCCGCCTCGGGGGCAATGACCTTGTCGGCGAATGCGCGGAACGTGTCTTGCACCATTTCGAAATCGCTGTCGAGATGGCGAGGACCAGCGAGACGCGCTAGCGATGCCAAGAACTCTGGGTTGCGGTAGGTCTCAAGGAACGAATGAGCCGAGCTCAGCGGAGCCGTCTCTACGCCCCACGCCGACTCGCGGCCGGCGAGGCGAGTGATCAGATCGTGAGCCATGTCGGCGGTGTACGCGCACGTGATCTTGCCTTCGGTGTCACCCTTGGCGCCGTAGTCGAGCAAGGAGCGCGCAGTAGCGACTGCCGAGGCAGCGTGAGCAATGTCGTAGGCCACGACTTGGTGGATATCGGGGCCGCCATTCGCAGCGATATGGCGGATTGCTTTACCGACCACGTTTTGGGCGAGTTCGATAACTTCTTGGGCGGCCTGCAGATCGGGAGCGGTCATGGTCACAAGATTAGCGATTGGCTAGTAAAACGCTGAATTTGAAGGACAAACGTCACGTTGGATGACAAACTCGGCCGATGTCCGATCTTCCGCAACGACAGCTCAAAGTGTGTGTGTACTGCGGCACCAACCTCGGTGATGTCCTTGCCTACGAACGTGTGGCCCGCGAACTCGGAACGGCGCTTGCCGAGCGTGGCATTGGGCTCGTATACGGCGGAGGCAAGCTGGGGCTGATGGGCGCAGTAGCTGACGCAGCGCTTGGCGCCGGTGGTCATGTCATCGGCGTGATCCCGCAGAGTTTGATGCGCGCCGAGGTTGGCCACACGGGGCTGAGCGAGCTCGAGGTGGCTGAAACGATGCATAGCCGCAAGGCGCGCATGGCCGAGTTGGCTGACGCTTTCATCGCCTTGCCGGGTGGCTTTGGCACGTTCGAAGAGCTGCTCGAAGTGCTTACCTGGAACCAACTCGATTTCGTTCGTAAACCGGTTGCTGTGCTCGATGTCGAGGGCTTCTATTCGCCGTTGTTCGAGATGTTCGACCGTGCCGTGTCGGCCGGGTTTGTGCGTGAGGCGCACGCTCAATTGGCGCAGCGAGCAACCAACGTGCAGGAGGCACTTGACATCGTGAGTGCTGCGGCGCCTCGTACGGTGAGCAAGTGGATTGACCCCGACGGTGCTACCGGCTGAGTGTTTTGATCTGACGTAGGGCTTCAGCCATTGCATCAAGTGATGCGCGCAGCATTGCGAAGTCGACGGGCTGATCTGCCTCGGAGCGCAGCGCCACCACAGATTCGCAAACCTTGCGGTGTTGCTCGCCAAGAACGTCGGCTGCCCACAGACCTGCTGCCGATTTTGAAGTGACACCACCTGTTGCTGCTGAATACAACATGCGGCACGCCCCGAGGAGACACCACACCGGCACTGAACTGGGCAACGTATCAGTGGGTCGCATTTCGCTCAGAGCGGCCTCGAACTGATCGTGCACCGGCTTCCAATAATGGCGGCTGTTGTCCGTGATGAAGCGCGCGAATTCGTCGAGGTCGAGCGGAATATCTAGCTCGGCTGCTTCGGGCCCGCGGACTCGGATGCCATGTGTCGCAAGCGTGTGCCATGTGACGGGGTTGAGTTCGAAGCACTCGGCGTCGTGATGGAAATCGCCGTCGAGCGTCCACGGTCGGGTGACGCCCTGAGGCGACAAAGTGAGGTCTCCCCAAGCAAGGAATGGTCCATCAACTCGCGCCGACGGGCAACGCTCGACGAATACGGCATGCGCGGTCAGCAAGGTGGCGGCCATCTCTTCGTCGGCTGGTTCAGTGGTGATGGCCACGATGTCGATGTCGCTCGAATGTGGTTGCCAGTCGTCGAGCGCGATGGACCCGATTACGTAGAGGCCTTCGATTGATCGGGGAGCAATATCGTCGTATGTGCTCATCCACATTCGGATGGTCTCGAACCATTGGGCCGTTTGCGTCACTTCGAAAGTCTCGCACGGACTACGTTCGCGATGTGATTGAGTTACGTAAGCATCCGCTCGGCGAACTGTGGCCTACTCACGCCTGGCCTGTGAGCAATCCTGAGTCTGAAGTTGATGCCGTCGCGGCCGAAGCCGCACTTCAGGCCATTCGCGAGACCCCCGACGATGCGGGCGTTCCGTTGGCAACCGTGGTCGTTCATCGCGGCCGCATGGTTTACGAGCAATATGCACCGGGCTTCGATTCGGCGAGCACGTTTATCTCGTGGAGCGTTGCCAAGAGCATCGTGCACGCGGTGTTCGGCGTTTTGGTTGGCGACGGGCGCATCGACATCGATGCGTTAGCGCCCGTGCCCGAGTTTGTCGGTACCAACAAAGCGTCAATCACTGTTCGCGATCTGTTGGCGATGAAGCCAGGCCTCGAGTTCAACGAGGACTATGTCGACGAATCGACCTCGCATTGCATCGACATGTTATTCGGCGCAGGCAACAACGATCATGCGCATTACGCCGCCAGTCAGCTGCTGCTGCACCCGCCGGGCACGGTGTGGAATTACGCATCGGGCACCACCAACATCTTGGCCAGAATCGCGGGCGACATCGTGGGTGGCGGCGAGCAGGGCATGCGCGACTTTCTGAACGATCGTTTGTTTGCGCCGCTGGGCATGACCAGTGCTGAGCCGAAGTTCGATGCAGCGGGCACGTTTGTGGGGTCGTCGTATGTGTTCGCGACCGCTCAAGATTTTGCGCGGTTCGGATACCTCTATGCGCGCGATGGTCTCTGGGCAGGACGCCGATTGCTGCCGACCGGTTGGGTCGACTACGCCCGCACCCTAGGAGTGGTCGACCCAGACCCTCCACACTTTGGCTACGGAGCTCACTGGTGGATCTGGACTGATCAGCCTGGCAGCTTCGCCGCACACGGATACGAAGGCCAATACGTGATCGTGATCCCCGAGCGTGACCTCGTGGTGGTGCAACTCAGCAAAGTTCCATCGGCCTTTCGGCCGCCGTTGGTGGCCAAACTGCGGCGGTTGATCAACGCTTTTCCTTCGCTCGGCTGAACGCCATGAGCAGTGAAGTCGCTGGACAGGGTTCTATATCGGCTATCAAATAGGGATGGCCAACGATCCGCAAGAGCTTCAGACCGCTGCGTCTGATGCCGCTGCGGCAAATGTTGCTCGCCACCCGCTTCGGTCGGTCGTCAAAATGGTGGCCTTCGCTGCGGTTATCTACTTCTTTGTGCTGCCGCTGATACCCGGCTTTCGTAACGCCGCAAACGAGCTTCGTCGGGTCTCGCCGTTGTTGCTTGTGCTTGGCCTCGGACTTGAGCTCGTAGCGCTGTATTCGTATTCGTTGCTCACTCGAGCTGCGCTTGGCGAGTCGGGTTCGCTGATTTCCTCGTGGCGCATGTTTCGCATCCAGCTCAGCACTCGTGCCCTCAGCAGCGTGGTGCCGGGCGGAACTGCTGCTGGTTCTGCACTCGGCTATCGGTTGATGACTCTCTCGAGAATCCCCGGGCCTGATGCTGGCTTCGCGCTGGGTACAGCCGGACTCGGTTCTGCAGTGGTTCTCAACTTGCTGTTCTGGGCCGGACTGATTATCTCGATCCCGTTGCGCGGGGTGAACCCCGGATACGCATCGGCTGCAATCGCTGGCGTTCTCATTATGGGGCTTGTCGCCGCGCTCGTGTTCGGACTTGTCGAGGGCCAAGCGCGCGCCGAGCGCGTGCTGCGTTGGATTGCTCGTCGAGCGCACCAGAACGAAGACCGTGTGGGCGCCGCCGTGCATCACATCGGCGATCGACTCGAAGAGTTGGCCGAAGACCGAGCACTGCTTGGTCGGGTCATTGGTTGGGCTGCTGCGAACTGGCTACTCGATGCCGCTGCGCTCGGTGTGTTTCTCAAGGCCTTCGGTGGGTCGGTCAGCATCGATGGTTTGATCATCGCCTTTGGTATCGCCAACATCGCGGCGGTGATTCCCATTACGCCGGGCGGTCTGGGCGTGATCGAAGCCCTGCTGATCTCAACCCTCGTGGGCTTCGGCATGGGCCGCAGCACTGCCACGCTTGGCGTTGCTTCGTACCGCCTCAGCCAGTACTTCTTCCCGATCCTGCTCGGAGGTCTCAGCTATTTGAGCCTACGGCTCGGGCCATGGTCGGTCGAGCGGCGCACAGCGCTTCTACCTCTGCGCGAGGTGGCTACTGAGGCTGCCAGTGTTGGAGAGAGCCCACTCGACTTCGACGAGCGTTTTGCTCCGCGTCGACCCAAAGGCGACCGCACCCGCGAGCTCGAACGCCAGGCTCAATTGTTCGACCCAACGTTCCTCGATGGCGACGACGATGCGGGTTCGCATCGGCTCTACTAGCGTTTGACCTATGAGCATTTACGAACGCCCCTTTGGTCGCTGTCTCGAAGACTTCGTCGTTGACGACATTTATAAGCATTGGCCTGGAAAGACCATCACCGAGTACGACGATCACCTGTTTTGCATGATCACGATGAACCACCACCCGTTGCATACCAACGATTGGTTCGCGAGCGAAAGCGTTCAGGGTCGCAACGTGGTTGTGGGCAACTTGGTGTACTCGTTGTGCCTTGGCATGAGCGTGCCCGATGTCAGCGGGGCAGCTATCGCCAACCTCGAGGTCGAGACCTTGCAGCACAAGTTCCCCACCTTTCATGGCGACACCATTCACGCTGAGACCCGGGTGCTCGAAGTGAAAGAGTCCTCATCGAAGAATGATCGCGGCACGGTGCTCGTCGAGACCAAGGGCTTCAACCAAGACGGCAAAGAAGTGTGCTACTTCCGTCGTCGGGTGATGGTCTGGAAGCGTGACTTCGCCCCGGCACGTCGTCGTCCATACGACGGCCAAGACGTGTGGACCAACAAGCCCTCCTGAATTGGGGGTTGCCGCAGCTGCGCGACCTGCCGTGGCGACATACCCGTGACCCGTGGGCAGTACTCGTGAGCGAGGTCATGTTGCAGCAGACGCAGGCCCATCGGGTGATCCCGAAATGGCACGCGTTTATGGCGGCGTATGCGACACCCTCGCAGTGCGCCGACGCTGCATTGGGCGATGTGCTTGAACTGTGGCTCGGATTGGGTTACCCCCGACGGGCGCGAAACTTGCAGCTTGCTGCGCAGCAGATTTGCGCACTGGGCGAATTTCCCAGCACGCTCGACGAACTACTTGCCTTGCCAGGTGTCGGCGCGTACACGGCGCGAGCGGTGATGGCGTTTGCCTTTGAGCGTGATGCGGCGGTGGTCGATACCAATATCGCGCGCGTATATGCGCGCGTCGGCGGGGTGTCGCTCACAGCGCGACAGGTGCAAGTTGCGGCCGATACAGCGTTGCCAGTTGGGCATTCGTGGGCTTGGAACCAGTGCCTTATGGACCTTGGCGCAACACTGTGTCGTCCGCTGAATCCGGCGTGCGATTCGTGCCCGCTCGCGTCGCGCTGCGCATGGCGGGGCACTGGCGATGATCCTGCGATTGGGTCGGCCGGCGTGAGTACGCGCCAGAGCCGGTTCGTTGGGTCCGATCGCCAGGGACGCGGTCGGCTGATGAGGGCGATTGCAGATGGGCCGGTGCCGGCACAGCGCCTTGCCCAAGTGATGGGTTGGCCCGATCAACACGAGCGGGCTGGCCGCGTCGCAGCAACGTTGCTTGCCGACGGACTCGTGGTGCTCAATAACCAGTGGTATCGGCACCCATAAGCGGGCGTGGGGTTACGGCGCCTGCGTGGCTGTAATGGCTGCCACGATCTCATCGAATGCAGCGTCGGCATAGGCCGACATTTCGTCATCGGTGCGATCTTGGATGGGGTGCGGAGTGAACACGCGAGCCACCGTTGGGAAGCCCAATGATTTCGATTGCGATTCGGCAGCAGTGACAAATTCGCCAGAGGCGACAAACACGCCGGGTATACCTCGGCGCTCGAGATCAACGATGTCGTGCACACTGCACGACGTACAACTACCTCAATCGGCGAGCGCTTCGATGACCACGTGACACTGGCTGGCGATCTCGTGGCGAAGGTCTACTGGAGCCGGTTTGGTGAACGTGGGCTTTCGAAACCGCTTGACCTCGGCACCGATTGCGACGAGGCGCGTTTCGAGTCGATTCAAGAACACGTCGCCGCGGGCTTTGGAAATATCGAGCAGACCAATCGTGAGGCCAGCGAGCGATGCCGGGCGCGTCAAGCGGGTGATCTCTGCCACGCGTCGTTCGTTGGTTGGGTCGAGCAGAACTGCGCTCATGAGCAGGCTCCTTCAGTCATTGCAGCAATCGTTGTGGTCAGTATCGCACGGCGTGGGTGACGGGTTGGCTGCCGACCTCGCCATTGGCCCAACCGCCGATGATGACAGAGAACATGCCGGCCCCGCCGCCCGCGTGAACCAGCAGCAACCCGTCGGGTCTGAACTTGGGCAGGGTGAGATGCTCAAGATGGCCAGGAATGCCTTCGGCGATGCCGTGAGCGCCTCGTGCGAGGTCGGTGCCGCTGATCTGTAGCCGTGAGTGGATCTCTTGGAGCACGCGCTCGCGATCCCATCCGGCATCGCTGAACACGCGGGCATGCTCGGGGCCGATGATGATGACCGCGTCGAACGCCAAGACCAGCTTGGGGTTATGCAACGTACGCAGGCAGCTCGCGAAGGTGTTGGCCAAGCTGTCAGGGTCGCGGGCGAGTTGATCGACAACGCAACGCGGCCCTTCGCCAGCGAAGACCGTAACGGCATCGGCGCCATCGGCAATCCCGCGAGCGGCCGCCAGCGATGACCACGGCGAACCGAGTTCGTCTTCTGCGAAACAAAAGCTGAGCTTGCCAGGATTTCCGTGTGTGGCGCGGTCTACCTCGCCGGGGCGACCGCCACCCACGTTGCGGATGACGAGTTGCAAGGCGCGGCCGATAGTGAGGTTGGCGCGGTTGCCTTGGCCGAGCACGTTCATCCCTGAGTTCATGCCGATGTCGCGCGTGCCTGGACCGTTGCAGATGACAACGGGACCCACGGGCATGGTGGTGGCCAGCACGCCGTGAATGTTGAACTCGTTGGTGCATGCGGCCTCGAGCGCGGCGAGCACCCACGGGAAGTACTCGGGAAGACAGCCTGCCATGACGGCGTTGATTGCAACTTTCTCGACCGTGACCTCGATGAGATCGGGAGGCACAATTGCCACGATGTCGCTAGGCGCGCGGTTGGTGCCGGCCAACATCCGCAATACGCGGGCTTCGGTTGGCGGCACTACGGGCAAGCCGTCGGTCCAGCCGCGATTGAACAATGCCTCGATCTCGTCTTCGGCGTCGGCAATCTCAACCCGCCGCGCCCGCAACACGCTGCCGCTGAAACGAGCGCGGAGTTCGTCTTCGAGGTTGGGATCAACCGAGAGTGAACCGCATCCGGGACGCATCACGCTGAGGTCGCTGCCGAGATCATCGATTCCGGTGAGCGCCTGCCATGCAGCGCGGCTCCAGCCCACGGTGCGATCTACTTCTTGGCCGTCGATGACGCGGATCAAGGTGGGCACTGTCTCGATCTCGTGGTGCCAACTGACCGAGAGGTCGGCGTCGTGGATCGCAGCGGGGTCGACAGGAAAGGTCGGGTCGTCTTGCGTGTAGACGGTGAGTCCAACTTCGGCCGCGATGCGAGCAAGCACCGGCGTGACCATCAGGCATGTGGCGCAGTCGCGCTTGACGATCGCAACGAGTCCGTTCGGCAGGGTTGGGCGCTGGCTCATGATGCGACCGTAGCGTCTGGGACGGACGTCACAAGCGTCCGGTGATTCTGTGGGGTTCTAGAGTGTCTACATTGATCGCCGCGGTCTGATGAGTGGGGACAACGTGAAGAATCAGAAGCAAATTGCCGTCACGTTTCGAGGCGTCCGAGGCTCGACACCGTGCCACAGTGAAGCCACGGCGCGCTACGGCGGCAACACGTCGTGTGTGTCTCTTGCGATCCCCGACAATGACCCCATCGTGTTCGATCTTGGAACAGGCCTGCGGTACTTCGGACTTGAGCAGCCAAACGACGGCACATTTCGTGGGCATTGTTTGCTGTCGCACTTGCACTGGGATCACACCCAAGGCCTGCCGTTCTTCACACCGATTCTGCATCCGGGCTCGCAGTTCGACATCTATGGTCCGCCTCAAGAAGATGGTCGCACCTTTAGCGATGTCATGCTCGATGCCATCAAGCCGCCGTTGTTTCCGATTGAACTCGATCAATTCCCCGGCACTCTGCGCTTTCACGATGTGACCGATAACGACTTCACGCTCGGCGAAGCTGGAGAGGTGCATGTAAAGGCGCGGCTCGTTCCGCACATCGGCCCCACGTGCGGCTACCGAGTCACGTGGAACGGAATCTCAATCGCCTACTTGAGCGATCATCAGATGCCCTACGACGGGTCAATGAGCGCTTCACCGGCAGCTCTTGAGCTCATCGATGGTTGCGATCTGCTGATTCATGATTCGCAGTATCTCCCCTCCGAATTCGCCCTCAAGAACACGTGGGGGCACTGCACTGCCGAGTACGCCGCGTGGATCGCGGCCGAAGCAGGCGCCAAGAAGCTTGCGTTGTTCCACCACGATCCCGGTCGTTGCGACGACTCGCTCGACTTGGTTCTCAGCAACATTGCCCGGTTGAGCGAGGTTTCCGGCGTCGAGGTATTTGCCGCCGCCGAGGGCTTAACCGTCTACGCGTGACACTCGCATTCGCCGCTGGCCTTGTCCTTGGCATTGCGTTCCTTGCTGCGGGCGCGGCCAAGATCGCAGCCGGTCCGTTGTGGGCGCAGCAGGCTCAAGCAATCGGAGCGCCGCAGGTCGCAGTGGCAGTCGTGCCGCCGCTCGAAATCGTCATTGGCGCATTGCTGTGCACACGCGTAGCCCCTGCCATCGTTGCGGTTATTGCGCTTGTAGTGCTGACACTGTTCACAGCGCTCATTCTGATTCGCCTTGCTCAAGGCAAGCGACCTCCGTGCGCGTGTTTTGGCTCATGGAGCGCCCGCCCATTGGGCTGGCGTCACCTGCTGCGCAACGGTGTGCTGATTGCCCTCGCCGTTGTGGTGCTGATCGGCTGATCGCCGCTTATGCCGTGGCAGCTAGAAACGCGATGACCCGAGCTTCATCGCGCCACATTTCGTAGCGCCCGCTTGGCCCTCCGTGGCCGGCGCCCATCTCGCATTTGAAGACGAGTGGCACATCGTTGCCGCGAATTTCGCGCAGCTTCGCAACCCACTTGGCCGGCTCGTGGTAGCTCACGCGAGGGTCGTTGAGTCCCGCAGTTACATAGATGGCCGGGTAGTGGTGCGGCCGCAGATTGTCGTAGGGCGAGTAGCTCAGCATGTAGCTCGCCGAGGGCTCTTCGCGTGGGTCGCCCCACTCTTCCCACTCGGTCACGGTGAGCGGTAGCGATGGGTCGCTCATCGTGGAGACAACATCGACAAACGGCACTTCGGCGATTGCCGATACAAACAGATCGGGGCGCATGTTGATGCACGCGCCAACGAGCAAACCGCCGGCGCTTCCACCGCGCACGGCGAGTCGGCCGACAGCCGCCCAACCGGTTGCGACAAGGTGCTCGCAGCACGCAATGGTGTCGCTAAAGGTGTTGACCTTCGACAGCAACTTTCCGTCGAGGTACCAACGGCGACCGAGTTCGCCACCGCCGCGCGGGTGCACGACAGCGAAGGTCCAGCCGCGATCGATGAGCGACAGGCGAGCCACCGAAAACCACGGCGGAAGGCTGATCTCGTATGAGCCGTATCCGTAGACAACACATGGCGCCGAACTGTTGGCTACTGCGCCGCTGAGTCGCATGATGTCTACCGGAACTCGTGTGCCGTCGGCCGCGACCGCCCATTCGCGGGTGGCGGTGTAGCGGCTGAGGTCGACGCCTGGCACGAGCTTTTGCTTAAGCAGAGTTCGGGCGCCGGTGTTGAGATCTTCCTCGAAGACCGATGCCGGTGTGGTGAACGACTGATACGAAAACCGAACGGTGGTCGTGTGCCATTCGGGGTTCGACTCGAGCTCTACTTCGTGCGGTTCGAGGCCGAGATCAATCACGTGTTCGCGACCATCGGCCCACAACACGCGCAGCCGTTGCTGAGCCTCGTGCCATTCGTGAACTACGAGATGGGTTGCGAATGGCTCGGCGCCCACAATGCGGCGCCCGGGCTCGTGCGCCAAGAATTCAGTCCACTGCGACGGAGCGTCCACCGGAGCGGTCATCACTCGAAAGTCTTCGGCCTCAAGGTTGGTGACGATGACAAAACGATCGCCCCAATGGTCGAGGTGGTACTCGAAGTCATCGGCGCGTGGGCGAACGATAGCGGGGGTCGCGGTGGGGTCGCTGGCAGCGATGAGAGCAACTTCGGACGACAGCTTGCTCGACGACTCGATCACGATCCACTGATCGCTGCGGGTGAGGTCTACCGAGACGAAGAACCGCTCGTCGAGATCTTCGAACACCAGCGCATCGGCCGCTTGGTCGGTGCCCATGCGATGGCGCCACACTTGAAATGGACGCATCGCTTCGTCGGGTTTCACATAGAGCACCCACAGCGCGTCTGGGTCGGCCCCTGCGCCAACGGACCAAGCACAGCCGCCCCACGCTGTGTCGGTGAGCGTGTCAGCGAGCTCGGCGCCGGTAGACAGGTCTCGAAACTTCATGGTGTAGCGCTCGCCGCCATCGATGTCGCTGGACCATGCGAGTAGGTGATGGTCGGGGCTCACCGCAAACGCGCCGAGCGAGAAATACTCGTGACCATCGGCCTCGATGTTTTCGTCGAGCAGCACGTTCTCGGTGGCTGTTTCGCGCGATACGCCGCGGCAATGAATCGGGTAGCTCTTGCCTTCTTCGGTGCGGCTTGTGTACCACCATGTGTCTTTGCGCACCGGTGCCTCGAGATCGGTTTCGAGCACGCGCGATTTGATCTCCTCGAACACAGTCTCAACGAATGTCGAGTGGGTTGCGAAGAACTCGTCGGCATAACGATTCTCGGCTTCGAGGTAGGCAATGGTGTCGGGATCTTCGCGGTTGCGTAACCAGGCCCATGGATCGCTGACGGCTCCGGTGGGGCGTTGCCATTCGAATGGAATCTGTTTCGCGACGGGAGCGTTCATTGCCTGAGCAGGGTAGTGCTGTCCCGACCGAGCGCGTGAAGGAATCGTTGGATACTGTGATGTTCGTTATGCGGGTGTGGATCGACCAAGACTTGTGCACCGGCGATGGGCTGTGTCTCGATCATTGCCCCGATGTGTTCGTGCAACTCGAAGACGGCATCGCCTATGTTGCCGAGGCCGGTTCACCGCTCAACGATCCGGGTGGATCAGGCAGTTTGGCATTTGTGCCCGAGCGTGAATATAGAGCCGTGATCGACGCTGCCGAGGCGTGTCCGGGCGAATGCATCTTCATCGAGATCTCTCCCGCCAACGCCGCCGCCTCGGCGGCATAGCGCCGTCGCACCTATCAGGGTCGCGCGATCCATTCATTGAGCAGGTTGTGGAAGTGGCGCAGCTTGGTCTCTTGGTAGTTGGCCAATGTGATGCCCGGCTTGCGCGTCGAGCGCAGACCCACCTGCACCCTGGGCAGGTTGAAGCTGTCTTGGTTAAACACTCGCGCCAACATGCCGAGTTCGGGCGCTTCGGTCCAATCGTCGTCGGGTCCGAGCCAGTGAATGGGTACTGATGGTGGCTTCGGCTTCGATGGGTCGAAGGGTTCGAGGAACATGCACTCCATGATCGACATCTCATGGTTGTCGCCGTATGGGCGGAATCGATAGGTGATGCGGTTGTAAGCGCCCCACGGATGAAAGTTGGGGAAGAGCGTGTAGTAGATGCTCTCGGAAAGCTCGGCGTCGCTGAGTTTGTCGGCTTCGTCGCCGATGATCTTGCGCAGGTTGATGCGTGCACCGTTGCCCGTAACCGAGCGGGAAGTCATGCCCTCGGTGAGCACCAGAAACGACGGCTGGTCGAGACGGCGGTCGGAGACGGCATCGAACATTTCCTGTTCGGAGGGTATGTACGACAGGTGCGGACTGGGCGTGCCGTTGGGCGTGATGGCGCGTGAGAAGTTGCCCTCGAAGTCGTATTGGCTGTTGGCGTCGCCGATGCCGGCAAGCAACTGTGGATGAGTGGCCACCACATGAAACGCCTCCATGAATGCCTCCTGCACAACCTTCCAGTTGGCGGGAAAGATGCGCGCGACGTGCACCGACTTGTAGCGATTCTCAAGTGGCCACTTTTCGAAGTGGCTGGGAAGGTTGCCGAGAAACGCCTCGAGCGACTCGCAGTTGGGATCCATGTTCACGAAGACAAAGCCGCCCCACGTGCCAACCTTGAGCTCGGGCAACGACCACGTATCTGGATCGATGTGGGGAAAGTCCCACTCGCACGGCACCTGCTTGAGCGAACCGTTGAGGTTCCAGCAAAAGCCATGAAACGGGCAGCGCAGTTCGGTGGCGTTGCCGTCGTGCTCGCGCAACTGACGGCCCCGATGCAAGCATGCGTTGAAGTACGCCTTGATCTCACTCTCGCTGACGCGCACAACCAGAATCGATTGTCCGCAGATGTCGTAATTCAGCGTGTCGCCCACCTCGGCGATGTCGTCGGAGCGGCACGCCATCTGCCATGCGCGATTCCACACCTTTTCTTTTTCGAGTTCGTGAAACTCGCGACTGGTGTAACGGCTGACCGGAATATCGGTGTCGTCGGTGAAGTGGTAGCTCTGCCAACGCAGCACCACCGGCACGTTCTCGGGGCGCGAGTCGGTGTCGAGCAGCTGTTGATACGAGATGCCGGGTGATCGGGCCTCGCCTGGTGATGGTGGTTCGCTGAGCGTTGTCATTGCTGAAACTCCTTGCGGCGATCTAGAGGCGTGGTCAGTCGGAGGTGAGTGCTTTGGCGGCTTGCTGGTATCGATTCGGTAACTGTTTGCCAGCGATCCACAGGCACAGGTGCGGGTCGGCTTGCTTGAGCGCGCCGCTGAGCCACACCCCATGCGAGGTGAACTCGCCGATGACGCCGCTCTTGTCGACGCTGATGGTGCCCTGCTCGGTGAGGTCGTAGGTGGCGCCTGAAAGTGGGTGTCGAATCGTTCGCATAAATCAGTACTCCCCGGTGGAAACGAACTGCTCGATTCGGAAATTACCTATCGCGCGATCAATTCTCTGCATCGAGCGTCGTGAGCGTTAGCGAGGGCGCCGCATCCGGCCGGCAAACGCGCCGATGCTGATGAGCAAGCCGGCGCAGCCAATGAACGCTTCGACAACGGCGACGCCCGGAAATCGGTTGCGATCGGCATATGCAACGGCCAGCGTGACGAGTCCTGCGGCGACACCGATGTAACAGGCCACACGGAACCGTGCGATGCCGGCAACCACTGCCGTGAAAGGGGCCATGAACGGCATGGAGATAATGATGAAGGAGCGTCGGTTGGTCTCGGGCCCGAGCCACCACGGTGCGACGCCAGCAACGCGACAAGCTTGCCACACCGCCGCGAAGCCGAGTAAAACGCCGATCCACCCGGCGATGAACAGCGTGCGCCACGCTGGCGTGAACTGTCCGGGATCAGGTGGTGGCTGCAGTCGAGCGGTGTAGAAGCCGGCCGGAGCGAGATCGTAGGTTTGCGGCAGCGCCGGAGGCAGGAAGACCGGTGGGGCTGGCAGCGGCAGCGGCGGCCGTGGAAGCGGCTCTGCGGCCGGGTGTTCGGAGTCGGTGGGCAGGTCCATCTCGTGGGCAGCGTAGCCTCGATTGATCACGAACTCTCGCCCGCGCGCAGGGCGATGTGCCCTGTTGACGGGTACTGTTGGGGGTTCATGGACCATGTGCCGTTCTCGAAACTATCGATCTTCTTCCCAATGTGGAATGAGCAGGAATACATCGGTCGCGCAATCAACGCTGGCCGTCAAGCATGTCTCGATCTCGTTGCTGCTGGCGAGATCGCTGACTACGAGCTGATCATCGTCGACGACGCGTCTACTGACGACACCCCGCAGATTGCCGATCGCCTCGCCGAAGAGGATTCCCACATTCGGGTGGTACATCACCCAGTGAACCGCAAGCTCGGCGGATCCATCAAGACTGGGTTCGCTGCGGCCACTGGCGACTTGGTGCTGTACACCGACGCCGACCTGCCGTTCGACTTCGCCGAGCTCACCAAGGCAATTCGTATTATGCGCTTATACGAGAGCGACATCGTGAGCGCATATCGTCACGACCGCACCGAAGAAGGTTCTTCGCGAGCCATCTACACCCTGATCTACAATGCGCTCATTCGGATGATGTTCGGCGTGAAGATGCGCGACATCAACTTTGCGTTCAAGCTGTGCAAGCGAAATATCTTCGAGCGCATTGAGCTCAAGAGCGAAGGCTCGTTCATCGATGCCGAGCTAGTGATCCGTTCTAAGAAGCTCGGCTACACGGTCACGCAGTTCGGCGTCGATTACTTCCCACGTACTCGCGGCGAATCCACGCTCAGTAGTCCATCGATCATCATCAAGATTCTGCGCGAAATGCGCCAACTACGGTCCGAGTTGCTGCGCATCACCAAGGTCGTCTGACGCAGATGAATTCCCCCCGACCCCGGGTCGCGATCAACCCGTCAAATCGTTGGCTTCCGGCCGTTGCGGCGATCGGCGTGCTCGTTGTGGTCGTCGCTATTGGCGTGTTTGGTGGCGGCGGCGATGGCGCAGTCACCACCTCGCCATCGGGTGGTGCCGGTGGTCTCACGGTGCCAGCCAGCACACTGTCCGGCGTGGTGATCGAGTCGTCGCCGGTGTCTGTAGTGAAGACCAATCTCTCGCGCACGCTGCTGATCGGCTTGGCTGGCGACGATGTGGCTCGGTTGCAGACCCGCCTCTTCGAGCTTGGATTCGCCCCTGGCGTGGCCGATGGTTCGTTCGGTGATCAAACGCAGCAGGCCATTTGGGCGTTTGAGAAGTTGGTACTGAAGACCCCGCGGGCCAAGGCCACGGGCAAGGTCACCAACAATATGTGGCAGTTGATTCAAGATCCCATCGTGATCCGTCCTCGGCGCGCCGACGCAGCGATCGATCCGCCGAAGACCCACATGGAGATTTACCTGCCCGAGCAGGTGGCCATTGTGTTCACGGCCAACAAGGCAACGCTCATCATGCACATTGCGAGCGGCGACGATCAAGAGTGGTGCGAAACCTTGCTCAAGGACACCGACGAGAAGGGAAACCCTGTTTTCCCGTCGATCGAGTCGGCCGAATGTGGCGTTTCGAAGACACCGGGCGGAGTGTTCAAGTTCACCCGACGCGTGGTCGGCTTGCGCATGGGCTCACTTGGCGGCATGTGGAACCCGGTGTATTTCAACAAGGGAATCGCGGTGCACGGCGCAATCAATATTCCGCTCGAACCTGCCTCGCACGGATGTATTCGTATTCACAAACGAATCTCCGAGACCTTTCAGAACTACGTAAACATCGGTGATCGGGTCTTCGTGTGGGGCCAAGATGGCAAGGAGCCAGAGGCGTATACCAAGGAAGAAAGTTTGCCGGTGTTCAACCGCAGGGATCCCAACGCCACTACCACTACCAGCACCACCACCACGGTTGCGGTTGCCACCACCATTCCGGCTACCACAACCACACTGGCCAAGCCGGTAGCCACCACAACAACGGTGGCCGTCGCAACTACTACGGCTGCGCCTCCAACCCCGTAGGCGCAACGTGTCACGATGTCCCCGTGACTTCACTTCCCTACGACGAGTTTGGTTTGTTTCATGAGAATGCGGCCGAGTTCGGTCTGGCACTCAATTCGCCCCCTGCGGTTCGCCGGGTAGAGGTGCAGGTGCAGCCGAGCACCGACGAGTCATCGGCTCGTTTCGTGAGCGCGCTGGTGTGGGGCATCGGCGATCCGCAGTTGGTTCTCGTGCATGGTGGGGCACAGAACGCTCACACCTGGGACACCGTTGCTCTCGCTCTCGGGGTTCCGCTAGTGGCCGTAGACCTTGCGGGCCACGGACATTCGGGGTGGCGCGACGATGGCGCCTACACGCCCATCAACTTGGCCGACGACCTTGCCGTGGTGGTGGCTCAATTGGCTCCTCACGCCGTTGCTGTTGTTGGCATGTCGCTCGGCGGCCTCACGAGCATGGAGCTTGCTGCGCGGCATCCCGAGTTGGTGCGCCGCCTCGTGATGGTCGACATCACTCCGGGCGTGAACCAGCAAAAGGCAAAAGCTGTGATCGATTTCGTCGATGGTCCACAGACCTTTGCCAGCTTCGACGATCTGTTGGTTCGCACCATCGAACACAACCCCACTCGTACTCAGTCGTCGCTGCGCCGCGGCATTTTGCATAACGCTCATCAATCAGCCGACGGCAGCTGGCAGTGGAACTATGACCGTCGTAGTCACGCTCGATCGCGTGACCCTGAGGCTGCGGTCGTTACCGATGTTGTTGCAGATGCAACGAGTGCGTTGTCGCCGCTGTGGGACGACTTCGGCTCGATCCGCTGCCCGATGTTGTTGGTGCGCGGTTCACTTTCTCCGGTCGTCGATGATGCCGATGTGGCAGAGGCTGCGAGGCGTCAGCCCGCACTGCAGGTTGTTGTTATCGACGGTGCCGGCCACAGCATCCAAGGTGACCGTCCGCGCGAACTCGCTGATCTCATTCGAGACACCGTTCTCTAACGAATTGTTTCGGTGGGTCTCGGTCGGGCGGTCAGTCGACGGCGAGGCGCTTGGTGCATTCGCCCAGTCCGTCGAGCACGCCGTTTCGAAAGGTGTTGATCCTGTCGAACGCGCTGGCCGCTGGCGGCCGGCCAGTGATGTCGTCGATGATCAGCGCCGTTGTAATGACTTCGTCGAGGTCGCCGGGAGAGATTGCAAACGGCTGACTCTGTGAGCCGATCGGGACGATGTCTTTGGTCCACACTCCGGTGAGACAGTCGTTCATCAAGGCTCGGTCTTTGCCCGTAAGGGTGCTGTTGAGCTGAGTCTGCACGGCATCGCCCCATGCATTGCTGAAGAGGTAGCCAATCGAGAAGTCTCCGTAGTTGCTGTAGAGATTGATCGCGAAGTCGTTGTCGTACGCGATCAAGTTGATGCTCGGGCAGTAGATCACGTTTGCTCTCCAAAGCGCTGCCGTGATGCCGTCGCATGTCGGGTAGGGGCCGTCGTGGTTATAGGCAATGACCGTGGGCGCTTGAAAGGTGAACTGGTTAGCGGTGAACGTGGCCGACCAAAACCGCTGAAGGTCATCGGTCAGGCTGTTCTGAAGGTTTTCGTACGGCATGTTGCCCTGATTAGCGATATCGGCGTTTGACGTGAACGTGAGGTTGATCAACGGCAGGGGAGTGTCGATGAGCGGTTTGCATGCTTGGGCTCCACCGATGAAACCGTGCTGAAAAGCGCCGACCCGATCGAACGCTGTGCCGTGTCCGCCCTCTTCAAAGACGGTCTCGCCAATCGTTGGATCGAGTGGGTCGCGCACGAGCACCATCGCCGCGAGCCCGGCTTTGACTTCGGAATCGGTGAAGGTCACAAGGCTCGATTCGCCGCGGGCTGCGTGCGCTGACCAGGCCCCAGCGAAGCAGTCGGCTTGTTGCTCGGTGACCACCGTTGGGTGCTGCACATCCAAGATGCCAGCGCGCTGTTGGATCGCATGCCCAAACTCGTGGGCGATGACGGTGGCAACGGCGCTCGTGCCGAGCTGCGCAGCGAGATCTGGCAGCAGCTTGTCATCGTCCCAGGCAATGATGTCACCGCAACTGAAGTAGCGAGCATTGTCTGCGATCTCGTCGAAGGCGAGCTTCTTGTCGCACACTTCGACATCGTCAGAGCGAGATGGATACATCGCGAAGAAGCCGCCACTGAACTCGCGGTATGGCTCGTCGTAGATTTTCGGGAATTCGGCTCGCCAGAAGTCTTGAATATCGGCAACGACGTTGTTCAGGTAGCTGTCGTATTCCTTTGGGGTGCGATCTGTGCCGAAGTTGACAGTGACGTCATTGGCATCGGTTTGGGTGCTCGGCGTTGCCGTTGGAGTTGTCATTCCAGGGAGAGACGAGTCTGCGCTGGGCGTAACGAGCGACCGTGAGCGGCTGATACTGAGGCCGGGGTCGGTTGAACTGCATGCGGCGGCCACAAGACAACCTGCAGCCACCACTATTGACAGCCTGTTGCGCATGGGTCGCAGCATACGACGGCGTGCATCACGGGGGATGTCGCCGACGGGGGTGTGGATGCTCCGACAACGTGTGGTTCCTACCGGGGGTGGTAAGTACTTAAGCCATGTCTGACGTTGAACGCCCCGACGCACCCGACCGCGACACGTTGTTGCAGATGTTCGAAATCCAGAGTCGAATCAAACTGTGCGACGAACGGCTTCGCAGCATGTTGATGAGCGGCCAGGTTCGCCTCATCTACTACTCGCCACGCGGTCAGGAATGCATTAGCGCGGGGTGGGGTGTGCATCTTCGCAAAGATGATTACGTCGTCACGATTTATCGCGGCTTGCACGATCACCTCGCCAAGGGTGTGCCGCTGCGTGAGTTGTGGGCCGAGTTCCTTGGCCGCGCTACCGGCACCTGTAAAGGCAAGGGCGGGCCAATGCACGTGACCCATCCCGAGTCGGGCTTGATGGTGACTACGGGCATCGTCGGCGCTGGTATCCCCATCGCGAACGGCTTCGGCCTTGCGGCTCAGCTCAGCGGCACCGATCAGGTCACGGTTGTGAACTTTGGCGATGGCGCCACAAATATCGGTGCATTCCACGAGGGTATGAACTTGGCCGCTGTGTGGAAGCTGCCGGTGATCTTCGTGTGTCAGAACAACCTGTACGGCGAGCACACTCCGATGAGCATGTCTACCGGTGTCGACTACATCAGCGAACGTGCGGCTGCCTACGGCATGCCTGGCGTGACCGTCGATGGCAATGATCCCATTGCCACCTGGAAGGTGATGGGTGAGGCTGTGCAGCGCGCCCGGTCGGGTGGTGGCCCAACACTGGTTGAGGCACGCACGTATCGGTTCTGGGGTCACCTGATGGGCGACGCGATGGAGTACATGGACAAAGCCGAGCGCAAGGCAGCGATGGCGGCCGATCCGGTGGTGCTCTATCGGGCGTGGCTGATCGACAACGCCCACGCAACCGAGGCCGCCTTGGCTGAGATTGAAGAGCAAGTCACCGCAGCGATCGACGATGCCGTCGAGTTCGCTCTGAATAGTCCGCAGCCCGATGCGAGCGAGTTGTATACCGATGTGTTCGGCGACGAATCTGCCGCCACGTTGAACGGGGCGTCACGATGAGCGAGCCACGAATCATGCTGACAGGCATGGCCATCAATGAGGCAATGGACATTGCGATGACGCTTGACCCCAAGGTGTTCTTGTTGGGTGAAGACATAGCTGAACCATCGGGTGGCGTGTACAAGGTGACCAAAGGTCTGTCCGAGAAGCACGGACTGCATCGCGTTCGTAAGACCCCAATTTCCGAGCAAGCCATCGTTGGTGCGGCCATCGGCGCAGCCATTGCGGGCTATCGGCCCGTTGCCGAGATCATGATTATGGACTTCCTTGCGGTCTGTCTCGATCAGGTCACCAACCACGCTGCCAAGATTCGCTACATGTCGGGCGGGCAGACCACAGTGCCGATGGTGATCCGCACGTCGGCGGGCGCCGGTATGGGGTTCGGCGCTCAGCACTCAGCAATGCTCGAGACGTTTGCGGTTCACTCGCCGGGTATAAAGGTTGCAGTGCCATCAACGCCGGCCGATGCGAAGGGCTTGTTACTCACCGCTATTTTCGACGACGATCCAGTGCTGTTCGTTGAGCAGATGATGATGTATTGGGACAAGTCGTACGCGGGCGAAGTACCTGTGGGCGATGTACGCGTGCCGTTTGGCAAGGCGGCAATTCGTCGCGACGGCACCGATGTCACGCTTATCTCATACGGACGTCAGGTACACGATTGCGCAGCCGCCGCCGAGTTGTTGGCGGCCGACGGTGTGTCGTGCGAAGTCATCGATCTGCGTACCTTGGTGCCGTGGGATGAGGCCGCCGTCATGCAGTCGGTCGGTCGCACATCTCGGGCCGTTGTTGTGCACGAAGCCGTCACCCGATGCGGGTTCGGCGCCGAACTCTCGAGTCGCATCCACGAAGAACTGTTTGGCCAATTGTCTGCCCCGGTACAGCGAGTTGGCAGTGCCAATACACCCGTGCCGTATGCCTCAAACCTTGAGGCCGATTTCATCCCCACGGTGGCCGACATTGTGGCGGCGGTTCAACGAACTCAGGGCTAGTGCCGCGAGCGTTTGCTAGATCTGGGCGAGCAGCTTCTTCAGTTCGGCGATCTCGCCCTGCTGCCCGTGGCTCGATGCGACAGCCATCGCGCGCACCTCGCTCGTGACGGCGTTCGTGGCGGCAAAATCGGCCATGTGAATGCCGCCTTCATGGTGAGCGACCATGAAGGCTACGAACTGCTTGTCGGCCTCAGCGCCTTTGGCTGCGATGAATGACTTCAGCTCACTTGGCGTCGCGAGCCCGGGCATATTGTCGAGCGGTACTGCGGGGTGATCCATCCACACCATGGCGGTGCCACTCTCGTTTGCTTCGGCGTTGCCGTAGTCGCGCAGCAGTTGGATCATTCGCCCGATGTCTACGGCTTGACCGAAGGCGATCTCCTTGGCGATGAGATGAAAGATCGAGTGCGTCCCAGGCTTCGCGATGTAGATCAGGGCCATCTCAACGGCTTGCTCGTGATGTGCGCGCATGTCTTGTAGGTAGCCGATATCTACGGCGGTGGGCTGGGGTGTGGCGTTGCGCTCGCCGATCACGAAACCTGCACCGGCGGCGAGGATGATCGTGGCAATGAGAACTGAAATCAGGTTGCCTCGGTGACGCCACCACGGCAGAACAATTGTTTCTGCTGATGCGTCTGAACTGTCGTCTGTGCCATTTGTTGCGTTACTCACGGTTCGTAGCTTCGCACGCTTCATTGATAAGACACAGGTCATGTCTTTGCCGATCTGTATTCCCAAGCTTGGCGTTTCGATGACCGAGGGCACCCTCGTCGAGTGGATGGTCAGCGACGGACAGTCCGTTCAGGCGGGCGATGTGCTGTATCGCATCGAAACCGACAAGGTCGAAAACGATGTTGAGTCTCCGATTGCGGGTGTGATTCGAATCGTGGGTGTTGAGGGTGAAACCTACGCGGTCGGTGTCCACATCGGTTCAATCGAGTAGGTCACAGCGCAAATTGTTGGCAAGGTAGCACCGGTCACCCGGGCGGACGCCGGCATTGGTCGGGCAGGCGCCAAAGCGTTTGTAGCTGAAACGCGAACGATCCCGCTTGAGCGTTGGGCTCAAGCGGGATCGTTTTCGTAGCTCGTAGCAGTGTCGGACCAGACATCTGGCCCGTGAGTACTTACTTGGCGACGGTTGCCGTGCGGCGACGCATCGCAACAGCGATGACCATGCCAACGCCCAACAGCAGTGCGAGCGCAGCGAAGTTCAGAATCGACGCTGAGTCAGAGCCGGTAACCGGAAGCGGGTTGGTAGGGGCGGCTACGTTGAGCGCCAACGAAGCGGT
>CAMASN010000024.1 GCA_945861025.1 Ferrithrix thermotolerans DSM 19514 | reverse complement strand
TGGTGGGCACGGATGAACTGGTCGATGGCACTGTGCTCGAAGGCGCTGTACTCGAAGGCTCTGTGCTTGTAGTGGCTGGAACGGTAGGCGCAGTCGTGGTGGCCGGGGCCGACGTAGTGGCGTTGCCGCGAGGCACGGTAGCCGCCGTTGTAGCGGGCTCGTCGATAGGGCTTGGCGAGGTTGAGTCGGTACCTGGCTGCGGCGCGCTTGAGTCGGTGTTGTCGGTGTTGTCGGTGTTGCCGTTGATGTTCGGGGTGCTGATGACGGTGCTCGACGACGTGGTGTCGCCGTTGCTCACACTTGTTGGCACGGTGACAAGAGCGTCGTTGCTGCCACCGTTTGCGGGTACGAGGCGCGAGCTAGTTGGCGGCTGGTACGCCGCCGCTGCAAAACCAATCATGAGGGTGACCCCAAGGCCACCAACTACGGCAGCGGCACGGCGACGCCTCGCGACGCCTACGCGCTGTTGTAGCGCCAGATATGCGCCGGCTTCGTCGGGGCCGTGGCCGCCGAGTCGCTGCAGTTGATCCCGCAGCACCGAATCGTCGAATTCATTCATGGTGTACTCCTTCAGCCAGTTGCCCGCGCAACGTGGATCGGCCTTGATGCAAATGAAACTTCACTGCGCCCTCAGAAATCCCGAGCGTTGCGGCTGTCTCGGCGACGGATAGGCCGTCGACATAGAACAGTGCAAGCGACAACCGTTGCTGGCGCGGCAGGCCTGCGAGCATTACCGCGACTTCGTCGAGTTGGGGGGCTTGTACTTGTACTTCTGGCTCGGCACCGAGGCGGTCGACGACTCGTTGCTTGCGTGATTCACGACGATGTTCGTCGCGCATGTTGTTGATGGCGACCCGGCGGATCCAGCCCACGGGGTCGTCGTACGACATGATTGAGCGCCACTTCAGGTGAGCTTTCACGAACGCCACCTGCACTGCATCGGCAGCGATTTGCTCGTTGCCGCATGCCACGGTGAGAGCGCGAACGAGACGCCCGTGATGGGCGCGAAAGAGAGACTCGAGATCGTCGACCATTCGAATGTCGTTCATCATTGTGATAGTCACCGCTCAGGACACGCCGCTCGAGCGCGTTCGGTTTGGTTGACAGCCAACGTACAGTCAAAGCAATGCCGCTGCGTCGACTCTCCACCCTGCCCCGATCGAATCTTGCCACCTTGCCGACCCACCTTGAGCAAGGCCCACAGTTCGAGGATGGCCCTCGATTGTGGATCAAACGCGATGACCTCACCGGCCTTGGGGCTGGGGGCAATAAGGCCCGCAAACTCGAGTATTTGTGCGGCCATGCCATGGCCGAGGGCGCTAATTGCCTGATCACAGTGGGTGCCGGGCAATCGAACCATTGCCGGATGACCGCCGCCGCAGGCGCCCGATTGGGGCTTGAAACGCATCTGGTGCTGTCAGGCGATCGCCCCGACACGCTTGTTGGCAATCAACTGCTCTCGCACCTCTTTGGAGCGCATCTACATTTCACGGGCGCAGCAGCGTCGCATTGGGGAGCGCTTGAGATCGCCCGCGAGGTGCTGACCGAAGAACTCGCCGCCGATGGGTTGCGTCCGCACTCGATCCCCATGGGCGGTAGTACCGCTGTGGGTGCCTTGGGGTATCTCGCAGGGTTCATCGAAATCATGTTGCAGAGTCAAGAAAGCGGGTTCGTTCCCAGCGCAATCGTTTTCACCTCATCGAGTGGCGGCACCCACGCTGGACTGCTTGCAGGCAAAGCCCTGTGGCGCAGCCTTGGTAACGATGTCCCCGATGTAGTGGCCATCGGTGCAGCCAAGGGTGTGCTGATGGGCATGCCCGACGTTGTTGCGTTGGCCACGGCAACGTTGGCACTCGTTGGCGAATCTGGTGTTCTGGCGAGCGATGTCGAGATTGATGCTGATTATCTCGGTGAGGACTACGGCATACCCACCGAAGGCGCCGATCAGGCCATTCAGTGGGCAGCGCGCACTGGCGGCTGGGTGCTCGACCGCGTGTACTCAGGAAAAGGCTTCGCCGGTCTGATGGGCCACGTCGCCCAGGGCCGTTGGGGAGTGGACGACCATGTGGTGTTCATCCACACCGGTGGTCTTCCGTCGGTCTTCATCGATGGCGGCGTGCCGCTCTGAGCCCACTGCGCCAGAGGCGATCAGGGCGCTGAAGAATCGGCTTACCTTGATCGATGGGCACTACCCTTCGCAACTGATGGACGTGGTACTCGCAATTGACATCGGTGGCACCAAGATGGCTGCTGGTTTGATGACAATGGCGGGCGAACTCATCGACTTCGAACGGGTCGAGATTGACCACAGCCTCAACGCGGCTGGCGTGTTCGCCCAACTGCGCGAGATTGTTGAGTCGCAGCTTGCTCGCGCAGTCGGACATCACCAAGCTCGCCCGGTAGTGGTCGGGGTCGGGTCGGCTGGTCCAGTCACTCCAAACTGCGCGACCGTGTCGCCCCTGAACATTGCGGTGTGGCGTGATTACCCGTTGCGCGACCGCTTGCAGGCGATTACACAGCTACCGGTCTATGGCGATCTCGACGCCAAGGCGCTTGCGCTGGCCGAGGGTTGGGTCGGCGCTGCCGTGGGCCGCAAGAACTTCATGGCAATGGTGGTCTCAACGGGCGTCGGCGGCGGCATCGTGATCGATGGCCAACTGCTCGACGGCGCCACCGGCAACGCTGGGCACATTGGCCATGTCATCGTCGAGCCCAACGGCCGAAGGTGTGTGTGCGGGGCGCGTGGCTGCCTCGAGGCCGAGGCCTCGGGGCCTGCGATCGAAGCCATCACGGGTCGGTCACCCACCGAGCCCACCTACGACATCATGGTGCGCACGGGCAAACTCGTTGGCAGGGCCGTTGCCTCAGTGTGCAATGCGCTCGATCTCGATCTGGTGGTGGTCGGCGGTTCTGTTGCGCTTGGTTTCGGCGCCACATTCTTCAACGCTGCGCAAGACAGCTTGTCCGAGCACTGCCAGCTCAGCTTTTCGCGTGGGGTGCGCATCACGCCCGCGCGACTCGAAGACCGCGGTCCCCTCATCGGTGCCGGGGCCGTTGGAATGCGCGGCATGCACCGCAATGCGCGGGGTGCCTCGGCTCGCTGATCTACCCGGTGCCATGCTGCTCGGGGCTACATTCGTCGCATGGTACGTCTGCTCAGTGACTTTCAGGATCGATCCGACGGGGTTGCGGTTATCGATGCCGTTGGCGACACCACGTGGGGCGAACTCAACGAACGCTCGAACCGTTTGATCGATGTGCTGCGGCGCGCCGGCG
This sequence comes from Ferrithrix thermotolerans DSM 19514, assembly GCA_945861025.1. GTDB lineage: Bacteria > Actinomycetota > Acidimicrobiia > Acidimicrobiales > Ilumatobacteraceae > WLMZ01. The sequence continues at coordinate 40,708 of CAMASN010000024.1, read as the reverse complement.
TGCAGCCTGGCGATCGAGTGGCTCTGCTTGCGGGCAACCGCCGCGAAATTGAAGAGGTTTATGTGGCCTGTGCGAGCGCCGGTTGGCTCGCAGTTCCGATCAATTGGCACTTTGCTCCCGACGAGATTGCATACGTGCTGAACGACAGCGGCTCGCGGGCGCTCATCGTTGATGGCGAACTTGAAGCTGTAGCAACTCTGGCGTTGGCTTTGACCCCCGATGCCGCGCCGCTGTGCCGCCTCATCATGTCGCCAACGCCGACCACCGAATTTGCTTCGTACGAAGAAGTGCTCGACGCAGCGAATCCGGTAGAGCCCGATGACCAGATGCTCGGCGGGGTGATGTTCTATACCTCGGGCACAACAGGCCGACCCAAGGGTGTGAAGAACTCGGCGTTCACGCTTGGTGCGCCTCCCGAAATTATGAAGCTCAGCGCAGGGGCGATGGCCTCGATTGGTATTCCGTCGCCCGGACTCACGTTGCTGTGCGGGCCGCAATATCACTCGGCGCAATGGGCGTTTTCGTTCCTTCCGCTCATCGCCGGCACCTCGGTTCTGATGCAACGCAAGTTCATTCCTGAAGAGACGCTCGAACTCATCGACGACTATGGCGTCACTAACGTGCATCTGGTTCCCACGCAGTTCGTTCGGTTGCTGCGCGTGAACCCCGATGCGCAAGATGCGTTCCGCGGCGACGCGCTGCAACTCGTCTTGCATGGGGCGGCTCCGTGCGCGCCTTCGGTGAAGCGGGCGATGATCGATTGGTTCGGAGCCAAGGTTTCCGAGTACTACGGCGCAACCGAAGGGGGTGTCGTCACGATCATCTCGGCGCAGGAGTGGATTGACAAGCCAGGTTCGGTGGGTAAGGCGATGCCCATTGTCGAACTCAAGATCGTTGCCGATGATGGCACTGAGGCGGCTCGCGGCAGCGAAGGCGTTATTCATGTTCGCAACTTGCTGGGCAGCGATTTCGAGTATCTCAATGAACCTGGCAAAACAGCCGAGGCCCATCCCGAGCCTGGATTTTTCACGCTCGGCGACATTGGCTTCATCGATGAAGATGGCTACCTGTTTCTCAGCGACCGCAAGATCGACATGATCATCTCTGGAGGGGTCAACATTTATCCCGCTGAGATTGAGGCGATTCTCATTGGGCATCCAGCGGTGCTCGACGCAGCGGTGTTCGGCGTGCCCAACGACGAGTTCGGTGAAGAGGTGAGAGCCGCTGTGCAACTCACCCCAAACACCCGTTACACGCCAGCACTCGACCGCGATCTCAAGGGCTTGGTACGAGCCAAGATGGCTGCATACAAGGTGCCAAAGAACATCGATGTGGTGGCCGAGATGCCACGTAGCGACGCTGGCAAGCTGTTGAAGCGCGAACTGCGTGCGCCGTTTTGGGAAGGCACTGGCCGCAAGATCTGAGCCTTAGCCCCCGAAGCTTCGGTAGATGCGTTCGAGCGGCCCCATGCCGAAGAACCGGTGCCACCATGCACCGATGGCGATGGCGAACACCCAGAAGGTGAGGCTCAGGATCAGCGCCGTGTCGAGTCCGGTTCCGCTGGCCAGGTGCATCCAGTGCACCACAACGTTGAATGCAATTACGTGGCATGCGTAAATGGTGAGGGTCATCTGCCCGGCGTGTTGCAACAGTCGCGTGAGCCACGCGGTGGGGGAGCGCTCAGTGATTGCAGAGATCACACAGAATGCGACCAGCGCTGAGCCGATGGTGCCAGCGGTGTAGAGCAGACCGCGATCGAAGGGGCGAGTAGAGAGCAGCACCTGCCAACGATCGGTAGCGACTCCGCGTTGAGCGAAGCTGCGCACTGGTCGGATGCCGGCCGTCGAGTTTGATTCGGCCAGCTTGAGACCGAAGTGGCTGAGCGCATAGGTGGTTGCGACGAGCGCTACACCGAGCACACCGAGGCGCAGCCGAAATTGCGCAGCGAACGGAAGAAGCCGGCCAACGATGATGCCGACGCACAGAAAGGCCAACCACGGGAACAACGGATGGGTGTAGCCAATGAAGGTGCGCAGCAGCAGGTTGCGCGGTGAGGTGATCTTGGGGTCGAGCCATGACACGTCGTGACCGGTGCGCGTGTGTTCGTAACTGAACCAAGCAACGCCTGCGCCAAGGAGCGCGCTGACGGCGCCGACCAACGCAATCCAGCGCATCCGAAGCGTGAACACCATCGCTCCCACCATGAAGAGCGCGCCGTAGTAAAACAGAATGGTTCCAGGCCAGATCCACTCGACGAAGAAGCCGAACGAATACAGCAGCAGGCCGCGTCGGGCGAGACGCCAACGGCCTTCGCGGATGGCTATCCGATCGCCCGATAGCCGACTGCGGTTGGTCAGCAGCGTGATTCCGATACCAGCCACCATCACGAACGTGGCCGCAAAACGAGTGCTGAGCGGACCCTGCAACGGGTCGAACATTCGCTCACCAAACGAACGGTTGACGCCATCGTCGGAGCCGTTGAGGAAGCCGTGGTAGTTCAAGATCACGACACCCACCAAGGCGACGGCTCGGGTGACGTCGAGCGCGGTGATGCGTTTGTCAGTCATCGACCCATTCCAGTTCATCGACCTCGGTGTTGATGAGCGGCCGTTGCACATCGACGCGGTCGCCCAGACCGGGACAAGCGAGTTCGCGTGCAACGAACAGCATTGAGGTGTGCATGTGCGGTGGCTCGAGCAGCACGAGGCGACGGTGATTGAAGTGGAACGGGCTACGGCCATCGTCGAGTGCGTGCACACCATGTGCCGAGCCAGCGCCAACGAGTACGAGGTGACCATCGGCCGGGATGGTGGTGCCGCGATAGCCAACGATGTCGCCAGCGTTGACCGCACGCGACGAGATGACATCGGTGGTGAGCGAAAGCAGCGAGCGCTCAGCATGCCACAACGACGTGCCGCAACGAATCTGAAAGTCGCGACTGGCGTGGCGTTCGATGAGCTGCGTGTATACGTCGATGTCGAGGTGGCTCACGCTTATCGGCAGCTCAGGGTTAAGCCGGGGCAGCCACTGCTCGATTTCGTGAGCGTGACCGGCTGCAGTGCCAACGAGCGGGAAGTGCAGCGAGTAGGCCACCGGCGTGCATTGACCATCGCGGATCGCCTGCTCAAGTAACGCCAAATTGTCGGGGGTGGTTCCGTAGCGACCCATACTCGACTGCAACTTGATGACCACGTTGCCGGTCCAGCCTTGGGCCTTGGCCGCCGAAACGTGGTCGACATCGGCCATCGTGAGCACTGCCGACGGCGGCAGGTGAGTTGGCAGTTGGCCGACGTGCGGAGTGAGCACGATTGCCGTATGGGTGTTGGGAACATCGTCGGCTTCGTACACGCTGCCCACGGCGATCTGGTTGCTGAGCTCGCCCGCAATGGGCATCAGCGTGGTGCGCCCGAAGCCGTAGCCGTTGCCCTTCACCACGGGAACCAGGCCCGGCCTGAGCGCTGCCTGAGCGTCGACAGACTGCTGCCACGCCCGACGCTGAACGCTGAGACGAAGACTCATTGAGTCCAGACGGTAGTGCCGCCAGCCCCCAGCGAGGGGCACCGGGGCAATTCCCGAGTTGTTTGATCGGGATTACCGGTATATCGTCGCGTTCATGCGCACTCTCTTTCGATTCCCTAATCCGGTGAACGAAACCTCAGCCCGTTTGGTGGCTGGTGGAGCCGTGCTGCAGTGTCTGACGTTCGTAGCTTTTCGGCAATGGTGGATGCTCATTCCACTCACCTACGGCTTTGTTGCCCGTGTGCTCACCGGCCCGACGCTGAGCCCATTGGGTCAGTTGTCTACTCGTGTGCTCACACCACTCATCGGTGGCGAGGCCAAGCTTGTGCCCGGCCCACCCAAGCGTTTCGCGCAGGGCATCGGTGCTTCACTCTCGGTGGCCGCCAGCGTCGCATGGGGTTTCGGCAACCACGGCCTAGCGGTGGCACTTGTGGCGGCCATCGCCGTGGCGGCCACACTCGAGTCGGTGTTTGGCTTCTGCCTCGGTTGCACAATCTTCAATCGGCTGATGCGTTGGGGCATCATTCCTGCTGAGGTGTGCGAATCCTGTAACGACCTGTCGCGTCGTTTCGCAGGGTCGGCTGTCTAGCTCGATCACCTATTTCTTGCTGCGAGGCCACGACGTGAAGTCGGGCCGCAGTGCTTCAAGCGAACGCTCTCTCAATGCGCCTGTGGTGAGTCCAGCGCCGTACGCCATGTCGTCGAGCAAGCGCAACGCCACATAACGAAGCGGATCGATCGATGGCCGTTTGTTGACCCAGTCGAACGATGCAGGCACGACTGCAGCGGCCAACACCGCGTAGCGCGCTCGCTTTGAAACCAGCGCCCCAAGAGCAGCGAGCGGCCACCACGCCCGGGTAACCGCTGAGGCCATTGAACGTCCGGCGAACACATGGCCAAGACCAGCGAGCCGAACGGCCTCGCGATTTCCATCGGGGATGGTGCGCAGTTTGCGGGCCAAGAGCGCTGTGGTGGCCGCTGCGATGAGGCCACTCACGATGGGAAATCCGGTGGCCATTGCCAACCATGTTGCCGCGCTCCACCCGCTTACGCGAACCGGCGCGAGCGAGCCTGCATGGCGACTGGCGAGTGGAGCGGCTGACGTGCCGTAATCGAAGCGCTGCCGGGCCCATGCCTTGAGCGACGAGCGTGGACGATGTGTGACGGTGACAGCGGGCTCGAAACGCACGCCGTACGCGGCTTCGTCGAGTCGCCACACCAGATCGACGTCTTCGCCAACGCGCATCGCCGTGTCGAAGCCACCCACCTCGCGTAGTGCGTCGACCCGGCACACAAGAGCGGCCGATGGCACGTAACTCACGCGTGTGCCGGCACGCACACGGGCGGGAGTGGGCCCGAGGTCGAGGGGGGAGTGCAGCATTTCGTACTGCTCAAGAAGCGAAGCTCCGGGCATGCTGGCCACGCGCGGGGCTACGAGAGCCACGCGGTCGTCGACGAAATGATCGAGCAGCGGTTGCAGCCAATCGAGGCCGAGGTCTACGTCGGCATCGATAAACGCAACGAGGGGCGTGGTGACCAGTGCAAGGCCGGTTGATCGCGCAGCGCCGGGTCCGCCGTTGGTTTCTCTACGGATGATGGTGGCGCCCGAGATGTCGCCAAGTGGAGGCTGTGATGCGTCGTCGACGATGAACACTGCGGCCAACCCATTGCCGGCCTGCGCCTGACACTGCTGCACAAGCCGGTTGAGGTCGAACGCTTGGGTGTTGAACGCGGGGATCACAACAGTGACTGCGAGCGCGTCTGAGGTGGGTAGATGATCGGGCCGGGGGTGCACTATGCCGCCGTCGAGCAAACGCTTGATGAGGGTGTTATTGCCTGCGTCGATCGTCACTGACTCGCCCCGCTCGATGGAGTCGAGCAATTCACCGCCCTTGCTCGTGAGACGGAGCAGTTTTAGCGGTGATCCGCCGATGAGCACGGTGCCGTCGCCTGCTCGACGAACCGATGCGTCGAACTTGTATCTCACGACGACCGCCACTTGGCGACATGGGTAGTTGCTTCGGAGACAAGTTTGCTGAGCAACGCGGCGCCTTCGCTGCTGTTGGCGCCAGTGGGGTCGCCAAGCACGCCGTTGGGGCTCACCGATGCGACACCGCCCGCACGAAGCTCAGGCAGCAAATCGCGTAGATCGTCGGTGCGGCCTGGCTCGAGTGCCTCGGTGCGAACGAGATGCGGCGCGATTTGGAGCATCAACGACGTCTCGGTGCGACCGGCGTGAGCATCGGCGCCTTCGATGCTTGGCCACCACGACGTGACTCGCCGACCTTCGGCGGTGAGCACAGCGACAGCGCGTTTGATTGCGTCGAGGTTGCCGCCGTGACCGTTGATCAGCGCGACGCCGCCGCTCCAATCGGCGGACCTCACGAGTTCGATAATCACCATTTCGAGTGCGGTGCTACCGATTGACAGGGTGCCTGCGAAACCCTGATGTTCGCCGCTGGCGGTGATGCCAAGTGCTGGAGCCACCAGTACTTGCGGCAGTGCCGAGGCAACGCCATCGGCCACCGCGCACGCGATGCGAGTGTCGGTGTCGAGCGGCAGATGCGGACCGTGCTGCTCGCATGAGCCAAGGGGTAGGAGCACGATGGGTAGCGGTCCGCGGGCGTGACTGAGCTGAGTCCATGTCGCGTCGCCCAGCAGTGGTGAGTGGGCCGAAGGCTGGCTTGGGGTCATTGCCACGAGACGCTACGCGTCGCCCACGCAGAACTCGAAACCCTCGCGCGAGCCCACATAGATGCGGCCCTTCCAGATGGACATTGACGATTCGACATTGGAGCCAATGTCGATCTTCCATTTGAGCGTTGGTGGCAGCTCGGTGTCGTGAATGTCCCACGCGCGAATGACGCCCGCGCCATCGGCCTGCAGGAGTGTGTCGTCGATGACCGACGGCGAGCTGAGCGTGAAGCTGTTGATCTCAAGCGTCCAACGGGTGGCTCCAGTAACGCGGTCGAGCGCATAGATGCGCCCCGGCTTGGTGGTCCAAATGACGATGTCCTTGTATAAGACCGGGGTGGACCACGTGCCGCTATCTGGGCCGCGATATACATCGATGCCCCACACCAACGGGTCGTCGGGTTTCGAAGGGTCGAGCTTGAGAAGTTGCCCCATATCTCGGCTGCGTTTGGTGTTGCGGTCCACCTCGACGCCTACGTAGAGAAAGCCTTTTTCGTCGGCCACGATGGTTGAGTCGCTGTCGTCGCCCGTCCAGAAGCGAAACACGCGACGCACCTGACCCACGCCAGTGCGCAGGCTTGAGAGATCCCAACCCTGCACGAGGCCGCCGCTGCTGTTGACATACGCAATGTCGCCGCTCATCACGACGCTGCTCTCAAGGCTCACTCGGCGGGGGTCTTGCTGGCCGAGATCTTGGATCAGTTGAGCGTCCCAACCCTGCACGCGAGCGACCATGCTGGGGTTCACGGTGACAGATCCATTTTCGGCATAGGCGCGGTTGAGTTTGGCGATGTGGAGCCAGCCGTTCTCGCCGCCCTCAATGAGGTAATCGTTGATGACCAACGCTGCCGCGTCCCAGTCGTCGTTGTGAATGCCATCGTTGGTGTGGCCGTCGATGCTCCACAACTCTTTGGCCTCGTCGCCGTCGAAGCTGATGATGCGAAACTTGTTGTCGCGCGAGCCTTGGTAGATCAGTGGATAGCCATCGGGGTCAACCGTGACCGCGCCTTTGGCGAGATCGGCGGTTTGAAAGGGCGCAATAATGTCGAGCCCGGTGGCTGCATCGACAAAGTGAATCTTGTAGTCGTATGCACCGAACACGACCCATGTGCGGCCGTTGCGTTCGAATACCGCTGGTTGACCAGTCCAACCGGTGCCGCACCACACACGGGTGATGCCGTACTCGGTGCTGGGCCCGCACATCTTCACGCCGTTGGCCGGATACCGCCACAGCACTTTGGGGTTGGTGGGTATTGGGCCGGTGCCGTAGTACGAGCGGGTTGGATTGCCTCTGAAGGTGAGCACGCCTTGCACGGTGTCGCCCCACGGCTGACCAATGGTGCTGGGATCGACCAGTACAGGGGGTTGCGTGGTCGCAGTGGTTGCTGAAGCAATCGTGCTGCTTGGGGCCTCGGTTGTGGGAGCATTGGTGTTGGCGACCGCCGAGCTTGGCGGAATGGTGATCGAACTCTGCGCGCATCCTTGTGTTGCAATCGCAACGAGCGCAACGCCAGCGGCTATTCGTGCGCGTGACCTTGCCATCATCGGGCTGACACTAACGGGTGCGGTAGCCCCACTCGGACAGGGCTTCGATGATGCGATCAGCCGCTGCTGCGGGATCGAGCGTGACAGTTTCGCCGTGGCTCACGGGAGTATCGGTGGCGGTGATCGAGCGGATGCGATCGAGCGCCGAAGCACCCGCTGGCATTGGTATCACTCGCGGCCGCGGCCGATAGGGGCGCGCTGGGGCGGCAACAGTTTCGATGGTGTGCTGCGTTGGCCCAGCGATGATTTCGACTTGATGCTGACGCAGCATCGAGCGCATCGAGGCTCGGCGCAGCATGGCGGTAGAACCCTCTACTGAGGCCACGATCGGCCCGACGAGCGCCAGGCGTTCGCGTCGTCCGCCATCGACGCGCCGGAGTGCAGTGGTGTCGGTGGTCGAGCGCAGATCGATGGCGATGAGGCCGAGCGCTTGTGCGGCGCCAAGCTCGTGAGCGAGAAACGCTGGCACCGAACCTGTGCCGCGGTCGAGTGAGTAATCGCCGCACCAGACCATTGAGGCGTCACTGAGTTGGTCGGCAAGGCACGTGGCAACAGCGCGGCTTGGCGTGCCGAACGGTAGATCGATGCGGATGGCTCGGTCGGCTCCGGCAGCGAGCGCATCGCGCAACACGGTGTCTGCTGCTGGTGGGCCAACCGTGAGCGCGAGCACTTGCTCGTTGCTGGCTGTGCCCCATGCGTCGCGACAGCGAAGCGCCCACTCGAGCGCGGCTTGGTCGGCCGCCGACACACCGGCGAAGCGGACGTCGGGAGCCACGGGTACGCCGAGCAGATCGAACTCGGGTCGCTGATCGACCCACTTGAGGCAGACTGCGATCATGTGCGTTTGAAGACGACGCCGTGGCCGCCCTCGGGGTAGTTCCAGGTGATAGCGCCTTCGCGATTACAAACGAGGTAGCAGGTGCCGCATTCGAAGCACTGTTCGTAGTTGAACAAGATGCCACCATCGCTGGTTGGCACGAACAATTTTGCAGGGCAGGCCACCACGCACTCACGAGTGCTGCAGTCGGCGCACACGGCGCCATCGACCACGATGTGCGCGTTGTGGTGCACATGAAACGCGGCAGTGGCGATGCGATCTTCGAATGAGATCGTCGGCCACGTGGGGTCTGGGTTGATGCGGTTGGCTGGACTTGTCACCAGAAGCTCCTAAAGCCGATCCATGCGTCGCGAACCATGTGCATCCATTTCAGGCCAGCGCTCTTGCGCTCTTGCTTGACGATGTGGCCAAGGCCCGGTTTCGGATCTGGATTATCGACCCGAAACATTCGCTCGGCAATTGCGGTGACCATACCCGGGTAGCTGTGCTGCACGCGATCGGACAGCACGAGCGCGGGGACCTTGCGCAGCTTCTTGTGGTCCTTGAGCACAAAGGTTTGCTCGAGTCGACGCTTGTAGCCGCGCAGACCGCCAGCCGATGTGTCGCCGGCATTGAGGGCCTCGACAGCAGTCTCGCCGGCATACATGCCGCTGGCGAATGCGAAGTTGACGCCCTCGAGCCAGATGCCCGCAGCGAGACACAATGCCGCAGCGTCGCCCGCCACCATGATGCCGTTGCCCGCGAGTGAGGGGATCATGCTGAGGCCGGCCTTGGGAATGAGATGCGCCGAGTATTCCTTGATCTCGGCACCTTCGATGAGCGGGGCCACGGCCGGATGCAGCTTGAGCGTTGCGAGGATCTCCTCGGGACGCTGCTGTTGTGCGGTGAGTTTTGAGAGCTTGAGCACAAGGCCCATGGCGATGGTGTCGAGGTTCGTGTAGATGAACCCGCCGCCATTCACGGATCCGGTGCAGCCGACGATTTCGATGTCGACGCCTTCGTTGCCGCGCACGCCGAATCGCTCGTCGATCACGTGCTTGGGAAGGCTGAGCGTCTCTTTCACGCCGAGCGTGTAGTTGTCGGCATCGACAGCGCCGTAGAGGCCTTCTTGCTTCGCCAAGAAACTGTTGACGCCGTCACATGCGATCACGATTGGCGCGGTGAGATCGCCATCGGGTCGATCGCTGGTTACGCCGCTGACGTGACCGTTCGCATCGTGCAGCAGTCCGGTGACAGTGGTGCTGCAGATGAGGGTGGTGCCTGCCCCGACCGCAACATCGGCCAGCCAGTGATCGAAGTCGGGGCGGTACGCAGTGGCGCCGTTGTACGGCGGTTGCCCCCACGCTTGGGTGCGGAAGTCGACGTTGAGCGCCTGCGTCTCGGTCATGATCATCGTAGAGCGACGGGTAATCCAGCGTTGGATTGGAGCGTGCAACCACCACTCGGGGATGAGCTCATCGAGGATGCGGGGATAGATCACGCCGCCATACATATTCTTGCTGCCCGGGAACGGACCACGCTCGATGAGTGCGACGCGCTTGCCGGCGCGGGCGAGCACGATGGCTGCACATGACCCAGCGGGCCCAGCGCCCACAACGATTGCGTCGAAATCAGACATTGGCATCGAGCTTGATGAGGAGTTGAGCAAGAACGTCGTTGGCGTCGCTCACGATGGCGAGATCGGCGAGCTGCATCATCGGACAGTGCGGATCGAGGTTCACGCTAATGATGTGCTCGGGCTGCCCGAGACCGCTGGTGTGCTGCACGGCACCGCTGATACCGAATGCGATGTAGAGCTGCGGATCGACGACCACGCCGGTGGTGCCGATTTGGCGTTCGTGCCCGATCCAGCCTCGGTCGGTGATGACTCGCGTTGCGCCCATTGATGCGTCGAGGTGAGAAGCGACTGATGCGAGCTGCGCAAAGGCTTCGGCTGATCGCAGGCCAGCGCCGCCGCCAAGGATGCGCGGTGACTCGGACAGATCCATTGTGGCGACATCGGGAGGAAGCACTTCGAGCACGTGCGCATCGCTGGTCGACGGCGAGCCGTTGCCGAACGCAAGCGTGGTGACCGGCACCGCAGTTGTTGCTGCTTGGGCGGACTGCTCGATACCGCGTACGCCGGGTTGCAGCGTGGCGACAAACGAGTGATTCGGGGCAATGTCGTTCACGACGAGTCCACCATTACGGGCCAACTCGATGCGGTGCGGAGTGACCGACAATGCTCCGGCCCACAGGCTGCGTTGCAGCGTTGCCGCGATGCGTGGGGCCAGATCGCGCCCGTCGGGCGAGGCGGGCAACACAATGCGTGGTTCGTTGGCAAGATGAGGAGCCGACGCGAGAGCCCAAGTCCCGGGAGCAAAGCTAGCTGTCTCGATGACGCAGATTTCAGTAGCGATGCCGGCGCAAAGGTCTGCTGCGGCTGAGGTATCGGAGCCGATGAGAAGGGCACGGCCACCGCATTCGGCGATGGTCTCAAGGCCGCCTAAGGGCAACACACCTTCTCGAACGGGAATGACAGCAAGCATCGAGTGCAGGCTACGAGGCTTGGGGCCGATAGCGAAAGCGGAACGCGCAGATTACGGCTGTAGGTCGGCGGCTCGTCGCTTCTTGCGGAAGTGCTGCACGATCTCGAGCATGCCGCTGACTGACACAGCGGCGATGAAGGCAAACACGAATGCCTTGGTGTGGCTGTCTTTGAATTGTTCGCCCGCCACAAATCCGAGAACAGCAGCGTATGAGGCCCACACGACACAGGCGAGGGTGACGAAGATCGCGAAGCGGCGGCGCGGTTGGCGCGTGATGCCACTGCTGACGGTGACAACGGTGCGCCCGCCGGGGATGAACCGCGCTGTGAGTAACAAGGATCCTCCACGAAGACGGAGTTGGTCGTTGGCCCATTGGAGCTTGCGTGCTCGTTTTTCCTTTTTGGCGTACCACCTCTGAATAGGGGCGCTGAAGCGATGTCCGATCGCGTAGGCGGTGTTGTCGCCAAGCGCGGCACCGGTGGCACCGAGAAAAATGACGGCAGCAAGGTTGAGATGACCTTGGCCGGCGGCGATGCCGCCAAGGATGACGGCCGTCTCGCTGGGAACCACTGGAAACACCGAGTCGAGGAACGCGATCAAGAAGATGATCAAGTAGAACCACTGCGAAGTGGACACCTTCTCGAGTTCATTGAAGAGATCGTCCAACACTTCCAACGCTGCCAACATGCGACCGCACGCTATCCGCGCCGAGCGGCGTTTTCGTAGGCGCGAACTGCGCTGCTGAGTTGGCCGCGGGCTTAGCGGTGTGAACCCGACTTGGGGCCGCGAAGTTTGGCTGGCTTGTTCGGCCCGCCAGTGCGCTTCTTACGTTCGGGCCTGCGCACTACGAAACGCAGCGCAGTCCATGTGTCATCAATGGCGCACACCTTGTTATCGACCCAGCCGCGGCGCGCGATGGTGTCACGTACGTTGTCGTCGGTGATGTCGGTGTCGATCCCGCTGGCCTTCTTGGGCCAAGCGATCCAGATTGAGCCTCCGGGAACAATCGCGGCAACGAGCGTTGGCCAACCGCTCACGAGGCCTGTTTGGCGCTGATGAAAGGCAACGATGATGTCGAGTGGAGGGCGAACCCGGTTCGCCCATTCGACAGCCAGTGGTAGCTCGCCAAGTGTTTCGCGAAAATCGGCGGGCGCGTTCACGACACACAAGCGCGTGCCCTCTTGTATCTCAAGCTTGAGAACAAGGGGGATGTCTTTAAGTTCAGTCATGGCAATGGTCCTCAAGCGCGACCCATGATCCGGTCGACAGTGATCTCGATGGCCACCCGGTCGAGGCGTTCGCCGGGCTGTCGATACCGAGCAGCGTACCCTGCTACGGCTGCTGCAACGCTTGAGTCGTCGGTTGCGAGACTCACGGTGCCTTCGAGGGTGAGCCAACGCCCGCCGTCTACCTGCGACACGGCAGCCCTGCCGCCGCGTGCGGCGTTGCGCGCTTTGGTTGATGGAGCGAACGTGATAACACGCACCAAGCGCTCGGCTGGCGAGTAACTGAAGCCCACAGGCACCACGTGCGGGCTGCCGTCGGCGCGCATTGTGGTGAGGCTGGCGAGGTGGCGTTCGGCGAGGAACGCAAGTACGGCGTCGCCGGGATCTGCTGGGTCGATCATCAGTCGGCACCGATCGCTTTCAGGAGGTCGAGTTTGGTTGCTCGCCAGGCGGGTATGACTGCGGCGAGCACACCGACAACAAATGCGCTCAGCACGATTGCGGTGACTGCAGTGGTGGGAATCACAAATTTCGAGAGACCTTGATCGCGGAGCGCAACAATGACGATGAAGCCGAGTATTAGTCCGAGCATCACGCCAACGATCGCGCCATACAGTGACGTGAGCACGCTCTCCCATCGCACGGTTGTGCGTACCTGTCGTTGGGTCATGCCAACGGCTCGCAGCAGACCGATCTCTCGTCGTCGTTCATAGACGGCGAGCAGCATGGTGAGCACGATGCCGAAGATGGCGATGATCACCGACAGCGCCAGGAGGCCATAGATAAAGAACAGACTGCGGTCGATGATGTCGCTGCGACCATCGATGAATTGGCCGCGGTTTTGCAGAGTGCCGATGCCGTAGGTCGTGATCGATGCATCGACAGCCTTACGGAAGTCTTTGTCTGAGACTCCGGGCGTGCGAGTCATGAACACAAAGCCGACTTGGTTGCTCACCGAAGTGCCGTTGAGGAGATCGCGATGCACAACACGCGCTTGCGCAAGATCGCTTGAGGCATAGATGCCTTGCACGATCACGGTGATGTCGGTTTGTCCGATGCGTAGCGCCACCGTTGAGCCGAGCTCGAGGGTGGATCGCTTGGCCTCGCCAGCGCTGATCAACAATCCTCGCGGGGTGAGCGTTGCAAACGAGCCCTCGACGAATTTGTAGTCGAGAATGTCCTGCGCTGTGGCTGGATCCACCGTGGTGGCGAAGAACCCTTTGTTGTCGTCGACGTTTTGTAGACGGGCGAATCCGAGGCCAGTGGCGGCACCTACTTCGGGGATTTCGTTGAGCGTGTCGACGAATGCCTGGCTGAAACTCAGCGAGCCACCGTTGGATGAGTTGATCACGTACTCGCCAAGAAACTGCCCGCCGATGGTATCGCGCAATTGCTCTTTGATCGAGGCTGCAAACACGCTGGCGCCGGTAACGAGAGCCACGCCGATGAGCACCGGCGCTGCAGTGCGCGCCGTGCGGCGAGGGTTGCGTTGAACATTGGCTCGAGACATAGCGCCGGTGATTCCGCGAAGGCGCTCGACGGGGCTGCCAAGCACACGCGAGATTGGATTGGCCATTACTGGTCCGAGCAGTAGCACGCCAACGAAGATGGCGACAACGGCAACACCGAGCAACACCGAATCGGCGCCCGCAAGCACGGCGGCGATGGTTGCCACGCCAAGCGCCACAAACGTTGCGGCGACGATGATTCGTCGCTTGTTGCTGCGCGGTTGCTCGAACGCCGATTCGGTCATTGCCGCAACGGGTGGAATGCGAGCGGCAGCGATGGCGGGCACGGCTGCTGCCAACAGCGTGGTGAAAATGCCGGCAATCACCGTGACGAGAACGGTGCCAGATGTGACGATGAGGCCTCGCGACGGCACACCGAGGCCGAGCTTGTTGAGTACCACCTGAATGCCAACGGCAAGGCCGGCTCCGGCGAACAGGCCTACCAACGAGCCGAACAATCCGATGACGGTTGCCTCGACCAACATCATCCGGGTCACCTGTCGGCGACTGGCTCCGATGGCGCGAAGCAACGCATTTTCGCGGCGACGCTGTGCCGCAGTAATCGAGAACACGTTGTAGATCACGAAGCAGCCAACAGCGAGGGCAATGAACGAAAAGATCGATAGGAAGATGGTGAAGAAGCCGAGTCCCTTTTGTAGTTCGGTTTGGCTTTGCGCAGTGATTTGAGGGCCGGTGAGCACTTCGGTGCCGGTGGTTGTGGATACGCCATCAAGCGCCTCTTGAATGCGTTGCGCCAGTGCCGTGTCGGACAGCGAGCCATCGCTGCGCACCAGCACGGCGTCGATGAAGCCGGGCTTAGCGACGAACTCCATTGCGGTCTTGTCATCGAACAATGCCCATGTGGCATCACCCGGTGTCGCGACGTTGTTGTATTGCGCAAGGCCAACAAGTGTGAATGACCGCGAGCCGGCCTCGGCGTTCACCTTCACCGAATCGCCTAACTCGTAGTTGCCGTCGGCGGCGGTTTGGTCGTCGAGCACCACTTCGTTGGCGCCGCGAGGAGCGCGCCCCTTGGTCACTGTCCACAATGACAGGTCGCCTGAGTTCAGCGTGCCGCCCGAGGTTGCCCGAGAGATGCGCGCTACCGGCTTTGAATCTTTTCCGATGACGACTGCGTCACCTTGCACGAGGGCTTGCGCGTCGGTGACGCCCGGAACCGATGCTGCAATTGCTACCGCATCGAAGGTGACCTTGTCGCGGATCTCGAACCCGAACGCCGTCTCGATCGTGTTGGCCGCCTGCACGTACGCATCGACCTTCTCGTACGACTCGGCAAACAGCGCGTTGAACGTGCCCTCAAGCGTGTCGCGAAACATGAAGGTGCCCGAGAGAAAAGCTGTGCTCACGATGATTGCCAGCGCAGTAAGCAGGATGCGCCCAAACCGGGCGGTGACATTTCTGAGGGCGAGGCGCAGCATGGTCAAATCAGGCTCGCTCTAGAGAAAATTCGGCGAAGATCACGTGGTGGAGATTGCGGCGAGAATGTCGGACTTCGCTGCTTTGCGCGCAGGCCACCAGGCAGCGACGATCGCGAAGATGACTGCGGCAATTGCGAACGACAGGATTGATGCAGGCGACACGCTGAAAACGGTGAAGCCTTCGGATCGCAGCGCACGCACCACGATCCAACCAAGTGCCACGCCGAGTCCGGTGCCCATGAGCGCGCCAAGCACTGCGGTGACGATGGCTTCCCAACGGATGCTGCCGCGCACTTGGCCGCGGGTCATGCCGATGGCGCGCATGAGGCCGAGTTCGCGACGGCGTTCGAACACTGCAAGCAGCAACGTGAGCACGATGCCAAGTACTGCGATGAACACCGACATGAGCAGTAGCGCATAGACAAAGTTGAGGATGCCGCTGACCTGATCGACCTGAGCCTGCACGAATTCGCTCCGGCTCTGGAGTTTGGCAGTGGGGTACTTGTCGGTAACTGTCTTGATGGCTGCGGCAGCGTTGGCTTCGGACACGCCGGCCTTGGTGAGTGTGAAGATCTGCACATCGAACAGGCTGACGCCGCGACCCTGGAACAATGTGCGATCGACAATGAAGTTGCCGAAGGTCTTGTTGTCGAAGATGCCAGCGACCTTGATGGTCTGTGTGGACTTGTCGAGGAACGACACTGAGAGTTCGCTTCCTACCGCGAGGCCGTCGCGATCGGCTTTGTCTTTTGACACCAAAATGGTGGTGTTGTTGAGAGCGTCCCAGCCACCTTGCGTGAACACAAAGTTGAACAGGCCAACAGCGTGCTTGGGGTCGAGAGTAATAACACCTCTGGCTTTTGGCTTTCCGCTTTCGACGACTCGAATTTGAGCGATGCCCAATCCGACTGCATCGCTGACTTCGGGCAGTTCGTTGAGCTGGTCGGTAAGCGTGGTGGGCAGACCACCGAACCCCTGACCGTCGCCGGTGCTGATTGCGAAGTTGCCCGTGAACTGTTCGCCGATCGTTTGACGAATGGAACCCTGCAGCGATGAACCCAGCGTGGCCACGGCAACTAACAACGCGAGGCCGATGCCGAGCGCCGCAGCGGTGAGCGCCGTGCGCTCTGGACTGCGCGCCGCATTGCGAACGGCGATTTCGCCGGTGACACCACGGATCGCGCTGAGCGGCTTGCGGAGTGCGCGTGTGGTGGGACCCACGGCTATAGGCCCGAGGGCGATGAGGGCGGCGAACAGCGAGCCCACACCAGGGGCGAGCCACACGGCTGAGCTGTTGAGCCCAAGCACAATGCCGATGACCGAAACAACCGTGAGGATTGCGCCGACGATGACACGACGACGTGAGAGACCCGAGCGGTCGATGCTCACATCGCGTAGCGCAGCGAGCGGTGGCACGCGGCCGGCCCGAATAGCGGGCAACGTGGCACACAAGATGGTGACGAGGAAGCCGACGATGAAAGTAATGACAAACGAACCCACATTGATGGTGAGCTTTGTACCGCTGGGGCCGTTCCCGACTGCTTTGAGCAGGCTGAGAATGAGCGAGGCAAGCACGACCCCGCCAAGGAATCCGAGTACGGCGCCGACGATGCCAACGACGCCAGCTTCCACGAACAGCGAGCGAACAACTTGGCTACGACTCGCGCCGATAGCTCGCATGAGGGCGCTCTCTTGTTTGCGTTGCGCCGACGTGATGCGGAACACGTTGTAGATCACGAAGCTACCGACAAGCAGCGCAATGGCAGCGAAGATGGTGAGAACCGTGCTGAACAGGTTGAAGAACTTCGCCACCGTGTTCTGGGTTTCAGTGGTGATCTCGGCACCGGTGAGTACTTCTACCGTGTCGCCCGCGAGAGCTTTGGTGATGTTGGCTTTGAGTTGAACATCGGAGACCGAACCGTCGCCGCGCACGATGACTGAATCGATCTTGCCGGGCTCGCCAACTACGAACTCTTCGGCGGTGTTGAGGTCGAAGAGCGCCCATGTTGCACCACCAGAGGTGTCTTCCGTGCCGAAGGTAACGACGGCTACAACGGTGAATGGTCGAACACCGTTTTTTGCGGTGATCGTGACTGAATCGCCGAGCTTGATCTTGCCCTCATTGGCAGATCGGCGGTCGATGGCGACCTCGGTTGACCCTTGCGGCACGTTGCCTTCAGCGATTCTCCAAGGCGTGCTTGGGGAACCGGTGAGCACCCCGCCGTACTTGGGTGGACCATCGATGCCGAGCGGCTTGCCTGCTGCTGTGGCGATGCGTGCGAAGCCCTGAATGTCGCCAGCGGCTTCGCTGACGCCAGGCACAGCCGCGACTTTTGCAATTATCGTGTCCGACAAGCGCTCGCGCGCGTCGACCCCAAAGTCGCCCTCAATGACATTCGAGGATCGCACGAACGCATCGGTCTTCTCGTAGGCCATGGAGAACATGCGGTTGATGCTGGCGTTGATCGTGTCGCTGAACACGAAGACGCCGCTAAGAAACGCGCAGCTTGCGATGACAGCAAGCGCAGTCAGTAGCAAACGACCCTTTCGAGCGAGAACGTTCTTGAGCGCAATACGAAACATCTCAGTCGCCGAAGCGCTTCATGCGATCAAGCACGTCGCCCGCAGTGGGATTCTGCAGTTCGTCGACAATGCGTCCGTCAGCAAGGAAGATGACTCGGTCTGAGTACGCGGCAGCCACTGGATCGTGCGTGACCATCACGATGGTCTGGCCGAGTTCGTTCACGGCTAAGCGCATGAACGACAAGATCTCAGCACCGGTGTGACTATCGAGGTTGCCGGTGGGCTCGTCGGCGAAAATGATGGTTGGCTTGCTGGCGAGGGCACGTGCAACAGCTACGCGCTGTTGCTGGCCTCCCGAGAGCTCGCTGGGGCGATGCTTGAGCCGATCGCGTAGACCCACCGTGTCGATAACGCGATTGATCCATGCCTCGTCGCCCTTTGAGTTGCCGAGCAGCAGTGGCAGGCGAATGTTCTCTTCGGCCGACAGCGTTGGGATCAAGTTGTAGGCCTGGAAAATGAACCCAACTTCGCGGCGACGAAGCTCGGTGAGTTCTTTGTCTTTCAAACTGGCCAATGCTGTGGAACCGATATACACCGACCCAGAGGTCAGGCCATCGAGGCCCGCCAGCGAATGCATCAGCGTGCTTTTGCCGGAACCCGATGGTCCCATGATGGCCGTGAACTTGCCGGCCTCGAACTGAACGGTGACGCCATCAAGAGCCCGAACTTCGCTATCGCCGGAACCATAAATCTTGGTGGCGTCAACGGCTCCGGCGGCGGCAGCGATGGTTGTGGCATCAGTCATCCCATCTTTCTACCGCACCGCAGGTGGGAGTCCCTGCGTACAGCTCTAATTTGGCCTGTTTGGCTGCGGACTCCTGTCACGTTTGATGCATCGCTCAAACTCGCACCTGCGGAATGGAACTCATGCCGTACGATCCTTGCGTGAGTTCGTGCCCCTCCTGCGCAAATCCGGTAGCTGTCGGCTCCCGCTTTTGCCCAACGTGTGGATTCGCGCTTGCAGCGTCAACAGCTGAAGAGCGGCGTGTCGTCACCGTGCTGTTCGCCGATCTCGTGGGTTTCACGTCTCTCTCCGAGAATCTTGACCCAGAGCAAGTGAAACGCCTGATCGACGTGTGCTTCGAGCGCCTCGTTGCCGACATCACTGCCTTTGGAGGCACCGTCGACAAGTTGATGGGCGATGGCATCGTTGCCCTGTTTGGGGTGCCGGTCGCTCACGAAGACGACGCTGAGCGCGCTGTGCGGGCAGGTTTGCGAATGCAGGAGTCTCTGGCCACGTTTGCGTCATCGGGCTTCGCCTCCGATTCGCCAAGCGAACTACAGATGCGGGTGGGCATCAACACCGGCGTTGCACTTGTTGGCATTGTGGCTGGCACCGATCACACCGCAATGGGCGACGTGGTCAACACCGCCTCACGACTGCAATCGTTGGCGCCTCCCGGGGGAGTGCTCGTTGGCGAGACCACCTACGCCTTGTCCGAAGCAAACATCACCTACGCCTCTCAGGGCGAGCTGGCGGCTAAGGGGCGCGAGGCGCCTGTAGCGGCGTGGCTCGCAGTCGCGGCAGTAGCGCAGCCCGGAGCCAGAGTGCGACGTCGAGATGTGCCGATGATGGGCCGCTCCACCGAACTTGCGTTGATGCAAGCGGCGGTCGACTTCACCCTTACGAACTCGCAGGCCGCCTTGGTCGCTGTCGACGGTGAGGGCGGCGTCGGCAAGGGTCGCATGGTCGACGAACTGCTTGAGTCGACCCGCGAGGCCAAGTCGGCTTTCATCATGGAGGGCTACTCGGTGCCGTACGGCGAGGCCAACGTGTGGTGGCCCATCGCAACTGCTTTGTTTGGTCATTTCGACCTCGACGCATCTACCTATTTCGGAAGTCTGCGTGAGACTACCGACGCGTTCTTGGCTGAACTGTTCAGTGATGCCGATGCAGCAACTCGTACCCAACTCTCCGAGGCCTTGTTGCATCTGCTGGGCGCTCCGTCGAAACTCGACGACGTCGATCCCGTTGTAGCGCGAGATGGCATTACTCGCGCTGTCACCGCAGTGCTTGAAGCCAGGTTGCGTAGTGGCCCGGTGATGCTGTCGATCACCGACTTGCACTGGGCCGACCCAGCGGTTCTTGCGTTGTGCGAGCACCTACTCATTGCGTTGGCGCGCAGCCCGTTTGTGCTGATCACCACCAATCGTCCCGACTCAGAACTGGTGTGGCCACCGCTGAGCACGCGTGCGGCTGTTGTTCGGTTGCCGCTCGAACCGCTCGGGCAAGTAGCGGCCGCGCGTTTGTGCCGGGCAATCATCGGCGACGACGCCGACGAAGCGGTTATCTCTACTATCTACGAGCGGTCCGGTGGCAACCCGCTGTTCCTCGAAGAGTTGGCCGTTTTGGTAGCCGATGGCGGCGATGTGGCCGCGCTGCCCGACTCGCTACGTGCCGTGGTTGCTGCCCGCCTTGATCGACTGCCGCCCGACCAACGTGCCGTTATCGACAACGCTGCGGTGCTTGGTCCCTCTGGTGCCATTCAGTCGCTCGAGCGATTCAGCGACGCCTTGGGGCAACAGATGGGCCCGGGTGTGCTCGACGCCTTGGCCGATCTCGGTCTTCTCGAACTCGATGGCAGACGCTGGTCGTTCAGGTCTGATTCGGTGCGCGAGGTTGCGTACCAGACACTCACCAAGGCCGTGCGGGCAGCGCGACACATGGGTGTCGCGATGGTGATGGAGTCGCGCCACGTCAGCCCCGACGAGGTCGCTCACCACCTTGCAGCGGCTGCCGAGTTGGTGTCAGAAATCGGCCCAGTCGATCTTGTGCCAGCCGACATCAACGAACGCGCCCTGGTGGCGCTCGAAGCAGCCACCAAGCGCGCGATCGAGCAGGGAAACCTGCGCCTCATTGTGCGCTACTCCTCACGTGCCATTGAGTTACTTGAGCTCTTGGCGATTCCCGACAAGACGCGTGGCCGACGTGCTGAATTACGCCTCGGTCGGCTTGATGCCTTGATTGGGCGCCGGCAGCTCGAGCGCGCTCGAGTCGAGTCTGATTCGATGCTCACCGAAGCGATGGCGGCTCACGACCAAGCCACCGAAGCGTGTGTTCGTCGCGCCCGCGGCGTGATCAGTCAAGTCGAAGGAGACTTGGCCACCGCACGGAGGCAGTTGGGAGAAGCGGTCGCGATCTTCCGTTTGCTCGACGACCCGCAGCAGTTGGCCGACACGCTTCGCGCCCGCGGATTCCTTGAGTTGTTCGGCGGTTCGCTCGCCGATGCCGAGTGGTTGTTTGGCGAGGCCGAGGGCCTGTACACGTCACTTGGCGATAGGCGCGGACTCAGCAATATCGAGCAACACCGCGGCTTCATGTCGTTCCTTGGTGGCGACATCAATCTTGCCGAAGAACGCATTAACAACTCGATCGTGGCGATGACCGAGCTTGGCGATCGCGCCGGCCTTGGTTGGGCATATGGGGTTCTTGCGTTCATTCACTTTTATAACCGCAGATTCCCCGAAGCTGAAGCGCTTGCCACTCAAGTTCGAGCCGAGGCTCGCGAGCGGGGCGACGAATGGGCCGAGAGCATCATGATGTCGTTGCTCGCGAACTTGCGTCTCTGGTCCGGACAAATCGAGGCTGCGGCGGCACTTGCCGAGCAGGCCCTCAATAAGTTCAAACGACTTGGCGATGGATTTGGCTTGCGCCAGGCGCTCACCGTTCTGGGACGTACGCAGGTTGCGGTGCGCGACCCCAACGTGTCGCGCACCACTGAGGCGTTGTTGGCTCAGACAGGCGATCTTGATCAACCGGCGTTTTCGTTGCTTGCCGCGGCGGGCATTGCGATGCACGCTGGCGATGGCAAGACCACCGTGTTGCTGGCAGAAGAAGCCGTGCGTCGTCTCAACGAAACCTTTGCTGATCCCAACGAATCGCGCGTCGTCTTGGCTGTTGGCCTCGCTCAGACGGGTCGATACGACGAAGCCCATACGACGCTGGCTCAGGTATCCCTCGGCCCCGACGCTCATCCGTTTATGCAGGCAGCGGTTGCGCTGGTGGCTGCGCTGCAGGGCCGTTCAGGCGAGGCCATCGAGGCTGCCACGCGGGTGTCTGACGTCGGCGGCCATACCTATCTCGACGGCGTCATTGCCGGCGTTGCTGCTGCTGCCTCGGCAGCATCCGAAGGCGATGCTGGCGCCGCTCGCACGTGGCTCGAGGGGGCTGTGTCGTTGGCTACTGCCACGCAAGATCAGGTGGCTACCGCGCTTGCGTTGTGCGCTCACCAACATGTGCTTGGTGTTGCGCACGAACGTGGAGCTGGCGTTGTCGACGCACTTGGCCCTGGGTGGCGCTCGGTTGTGGATGCGCTACCGACGCTGCGCGAGGCTGTGGCATGACTTGGCTGCAGCCATCAGCGTTAGCGCTGATCGAACATCGCGCGCCGCTTGCCGAGCGCGTGAACGAAATCACCGCCAAGGCTGCGGCAGCGGCGCCGGGTCGCACCGGTGAGCTGGCCCGCATCCGGGTGCAGCAACTGTTGTGCGCTCCGTGGCACGAGTCATTGCCCGCAGACCTCACGCCCGCCGAGCATGCAGCATTGGCAGTTGTCGAGCAGTTCATCATCGATGTGCATGGCCTCGACGACGCCACGTTTGCGGCGCTCTCCGATCACTACACGCACGCCGAGCAAATGGGACTGTTGTTTCATCTCGCGTTGCTCGACGGTTTCACCAAACTCGATCTCGTCGCCCCCAACCAGGCCGACTGAGCAAGGCAGATACAGATGTCCACGTCACCTCGCATGCCATCAGCGTTCGGCGAAGAGACCACTTCGTACGGCGGCATGTTGTATCACCAGCCAGAGCTTGTGGGCATCTACGCCAAGCTGTACTCGCAGTTTTGGAGCCACGGCGTGCTCGACCAACCCACCAAAGAAGTGGTGCGCCTGCGAAATGCGCGCACGATTGATTGCGGGTATTGACGCAACGTTCGCTTCGCGGTCGCGAAGCAAGAGCTAGTTACCGAAGAGATAGCCGAGATGGTCGACGACGACTTTCAGGCCAGCGCGTTAACGCCGCGGCACAAGGCGGCGCTTGCGTTCAGCGATGCGTTCTTTGCCGCCGCAGGCCCGCCAGATGCAGCTTCGCAAGCGGCAATCTCTGCGCAGTTCACCGATGCCGAGATTGCTGAGATGGGCATCGGGCTCGCGCTATTTCATGGCTTCAGCAAGTTGCTCATCGCAGTGGGTGCAGAGCCGGAGCAGATGGATATCACGGTGCTGCGAACCCCTGGTTCGCCCGGCGAGCAATAGATCTCGATGTCGAATGACGAGCGTTATTCCACGGGGCTGATCATCGGTCGATTCAATCCGCCACACCTTGGTCATTCGTTCATGATCGATTGGGCGGCGCAGCGCACTGATCGGTTGGTCGTGTTCGTGAACACGCGCGATGGCGAACTTGTGCCGGGCCATCTACGCGCCCAGTGGCTTGCCGAGCTGCACCCGCGCGTTGCGGTTGTCGAGGTGCTTCACGATCTCGACAACGACTTCGACAACGAAGAGCTGTGGGCCAAGTGGATGCTGTTGCTGCGGTCGCGCTGGCCGCACGAAATCGGACCCCATGTGGTGTTCAGCAGTGATGCGTATATCGCCGAACTCGCCCGGCGGTTCGATGCGCAAGCGGTTGTGGTCGATGCCGAGCGGGTCACGGTGCCCATCAGCGCGACCCAGATACGTGAAGCGCCAGCCGATCATCTCGACCGACTGGCGCCTTCAGTACGTGCCTGGGTTCAGGCCAATTTGTTGTAGTTGCCGCGAACGGCCAGCGTCACTTGCCGGGCTGGGGAAGAACGCGCAGGTATGGCTTCACGGTGGTCCAACCCTGTGGGAACAACTGCTTGGCTTCGTCGTCTGACACGGCGGCGCCGATGATGACATCGCCACCGTTGGTCCAGTTGGCTGGCGTTGCAACCTTGTACTGCGCTGTGAGCTGCAACGAATCGATCACGCGAAGGATCTCTTCGAAGTTGCGGCCGGTTGAGGCTGGGTAGGTGATCTGCAGCTTGACCTTCTTGTCTGGGCCGATCACGAACACCGAGCGCACCGTCTGCGTGTCGTTGGCGTTGGGGTGGATCATGTCGTACAAGTTGGCAACGGTCTTGTCGGTGTCGCCGATCATTGGGAAGTTCACTGGGGTGCCCTGGGTCTCGCCAATGTCGCCTTCCCACTTGAGGTGGCTCTCAACCGAGTCGACCGAGAGGCCGATGACCTTCACGTTGCGCTTATCGAACTCGGGCTTGATCTTGGCCACGTAGCCAAGCTCGGTGGTGCACACTGGCGTGAAGTCGCGGGGGTGGCTGAAGAGCACGCCCCAACTGTCGCCGAGCCATTCGTGGAAGTTGATGTCGCCCTGAGTTGTTGGAGCGTCGAAGTTTGGTGCGATATCGCCAAGACGAACAGTCATGGTGGGGTCTCCTCTGTGAGTGGTTGGCCCGGGCATGCATTGGCTCGAGCGGTGCTTCGGGGGACACGCTACGGCAATTCCCGACTAATCCACTCAAGAATTGACGGAGTCGGCAGTACCGGTTCGGTTGCCGAGCGGTGACCGTAGGGTGAGCTGATGAGTGTTGTCGTGTCTCTTGCCGAACTTCCTGCAGCTATTGAGCGTCAGATCGGCTGGTGCTATTTGCTCACCGTGTCCGATCAGGGCAGCGCCCGCGCCGTGGCGGTTGCTCCGGCGTGGGATCACGAGTCTGGGGTGCTGACCGCCGAAGTGGGTCGTCGTACTGCCGACAACGCGGCTGCTCGTCCGTCGGTATCTATGGTGTGGCCGCCTGCTGATGCATACGGCTACAGCCTCATTGTCGATGGCACGGTGCAGGTGCACGACGTGACCCTCACGTTTACGCCAACAAGCGCAGTGATGCATCGGCCAGCGATTGCTGTCGACGATCTTGGTTAAGGCTTCAGTGGCGGCGCGGCTTGCGCTAGCCGATTCGTAGAGCGAAAGCGGGGCGATCGTCGGGGCGAATGGGTAGCACGACGAGATCACCTGCTCGGTGCAGCAGACCGCTGTAGCCGAGCAGTTGCACGGTTCCTTCGGGCAGGCCGGCGATGACGAGTTCACGGCCCGAAGGTTGACCCATCACGATTGCGTATGACTCGCCTTCGGCGCCAGTGGTGACTCGTACAACATGGCCTTCGCTCGTGGACAGCGTTGAGGTTTCGTGTGGCTTTGTGGAGTAGATAGCTGCGCCGTTTACCTTGAGCCACTGGCCAATTTCGAGCAGACGTTGCTGTTGCGCGAATGGAATCTCGCCGCTTGCCGTAGGGCCAACATTGAGCAACAGGTTGCCGCCATCGGCCACCACGTTGACGAGCAACTGAATCAATTCGCGAGACGACATGTATGTGGTCTCGTCTTCAATCTGGTTGTAGCCGAAGCTCGTGCCAATGCCGCGGCACCACTCGAACGGCTTGTCGTTGCGAATAAAGCCGAGCGCATATTCGGGCGTGATGTAGTCGGCATGCGAGGTACCCAGAGCAACGCCAATGGGGTCGAAGCGATCGTTGACGATTCCGTTTGGATTGCCGTTGTAATAGTCAGCCATTAACTGCGCGGCACCTTGGCCGAAACCGGGGAAGCCCACGTCGTTCCAGATGAGGTCGGGTGCGTATCGCTCGATGAGCTCGTAGTAATGGCCGAGGGCATAGTCGCGGTACTCGTCGCTCTGTGGAACTGCAGCAAAGATGGTTTCCCAACTGTTGTAACCGAGACCTTGGAAGGTGAGATCGAGGCCGCCGCAGTAGTACATCCCCATGCGGATACCGACAGCGCGAATGGCATCGAAAGCATCGCCCACAATGTCGCGTGGCGAGGTCCAGGCCGGGCCCTTGTACGGGTTCGTGAACTTGCTCGGCCACAGCAGCACACCATCGAGATGCTTGGTGCCCATCACGCAGTACTTCGCTCCGGCGGCGGCGAACAGATCGGCCCAACGCTGTGGTTGCCAGCCCGCCGATGCTTCGTAGAACTCAGCGACGAACTCGTCGTAGGGCTTGTCGCCATAGGTGGCGAGATGGTGCTGGTGAACCGACGAGCCTTCGCACGCCAACGAGTTCATGTACCACTCTGAGTATGGGCACTCGGTGAAAGCAATGTAGGCACCCTTCTCGCGTGCCAACGTGAACGGGTCGTCGTTGATGGGCGCATACGCCGGCACCGACGATGGGTAGTAGTGAACGAACACACCAAACTTGGCCTCGCCAAACCACTGAGGCACGACGTGCTGCTGTAAGGACTCGAAATCGGCGGTGAACTCTCCCATGCAGCCGACCCTACAGATCGGGCTAGGTGGCTGAACGAGGCGGCTGCGACCGAACCTGTGGCTGCGTTTCTGCGTGCCACTCGACGTCAAATAGTCTCGAGCCATGAGCATCGAAGGCGACTATGTCCCCAGCAGGTTGAAATGGGTCAGCGACCAGATTGATGCCTATGAAGCTTCTGGCGGCACCGAGGGCAACTCATTGTTCGCTACCGGTATCCCAATCATCGTTGTCGCAATGCGTGGCCACCGCAGCGGCAACGTACGCAAGATTGCGCTCATGCGTGTTGAGCACGAGGGTCAGTACGCGCTTGTGGCTTCAATGGGTGGCGCGCCCAGCAACCCAGGTTGGTACCAGAACTTGGTTGCCGATCCCGACGAGGTTTTCGTGCAAGACGGACCTACTCCGGTTGCCGTCTCCGTGCGCGAGGTGTTCGGTGAAGAACGTGCCCTGTGGTGGCAGCGCTCGGTGGCGGTGTATCCGAGTTACGCCGACTACGAAGCCAAGACCGACCGAGTCATTCCGGTGTTCGTTACCACCAACCGCTGATCCCGCCTAGGCGAGTGCAGGCTCTAGGCCGACCGCTTCC
Organism: Ferrithrix thermotolerans DSM 19514; assembly: GCA_945861025.1. Classification (GTDB taxonomy): domain Bacteria; phylum Actinomycetota; class Acidimicrobiia; order Acidimicrobiales; family Ilumatobacteraceae; genus WLMZ01. The sequence goes on along the minus strand of CAMASN010000024.1, from coordinate 13,966 downwards.
GTTGTTGCTCGTTGGGTAACCAACACGACGCCAGCGATCACCACGAGACCGCCGATCACCTCTGTCGGCCCTGGCGCATTGCCCAGAATCGCCCACGCAACGATCACGCTGGTTGGTGTGACCACGGTGCTGATGGACGCCGTCGTTGTTGCTGAGATCACGGTCATCACTCGCGCCATCGCAAAGTAAATGAATGCCGAACTCGCTGACCCCAACCAGATCACGGCGATCCATGCCTTGAGCGACAAGCTCGCGAATTCGTGGAGGCCGGGTATGTCGATGATCAGAATGAACACGGCGCCCATCACGGTGCCGGGGGTGTTCAGCCACCACGGGTCGTAGCGATCGGCGATGCTGCGGGTTGCAACTGTGACCCCCGCCCATGTGAGCGTGGACAACATCACGGCGAGCATGCCGGTAACGGTTGATCCGGTGTGCGAGCCACCGCCGGCGACTCCAATCACGGCGCACCCGGCTGCTGCCAGCGCCAGACCAGCCACTTGAGGGCGCCTGAGACGATGATGCAAGAAGGCAACTTCGCCGATGGCGACCATCACAGGAAAGGTGGCCATGATCACCGATGCGATGGCGACCGACACGTGGAGTTGCCCCCAACTGAACAGCAGATGAAAGACCGCAGAGCCTCCAAAGCCGCACAGCAATACTCGTACGCGATCGCCACGCTCAATGGGTCGTCGCCGATGGGGCGAGCGCAGGATCACCGCGGTGAACACCAGTGCCGACACAACGACCCGCCCAGTGGCAAGGTTCAGCGGGGAGATCTCTTTCAGGGCGAGCTTGACGAGCGTGAACGCCATGCTTCCGAACGCCACGGTCATCGCTAACAAGATGTAGGCGTTGCGCCGAGACGATGGTGAAAGAGAGGCGGGAGACGGCGACATAAGGAGACGCCTTCGACGATAACCAGTTGGCGTTGGCTATTTCACGGACCGGTGAACGCAGCACCTGTGGAGCGCTGATCGCCCTTGAGGCTGGCCAAACGCTCTGCCTCACGGTTCTTCACTTCGGCGCGTGACACCACTTGGTGGTGCACTTCGTCGGGGCCGTCGGCCAGACGCAAGGTGCGCTGGCTGTGCCACATATCGGCCAGTGGGAACCACTGCGAGATGCCAGCGGCACCGTGCATCTGGATGGCTTCGTCGATGATGTCGCAGCACTTCTCAGGAACCATTGCCTTCACGGCGCTAACCCATACACGAGCCTCGGCGTTACCGAGGGTGTCCATTGCCTTGGCGGCACGCAGCACCATCAGGCGCATTGACTCGACGTCGATGCGTGCCCGCGACACGATCTCCATGTTCTTGCCGAGGTTGATCAGGCGCTTGCCGAAGCCTTCGCGTGACAGGCCGCGATCGACCATCATCTCGATAGCGCGCTCGGCGGCACCGATGCTGCGCATGCAGTGGTGGATACGGCCAGGCCCAAGACGAAGCTGCGAGATCTCAAAGCCGCGGCCTTCGCCGAGCAAGATGTTTGACTTGGGCACGCGCACATCGGTGAAGCGGATGTGCATGTGGCCGTGAGGCGCGTCGTCGGCGCCGAACACGAGCATTGGGCCCACGATCTCGACGCCGGGCGTGTCTACCGGAATGAGAATCTGCGACTGCTGCTTGTAGGTGTCTGCATCGGGGTTGGTGCGCACCATCGTGATCATGATCTTGCAGCGCGGATCGCCAGCGCCCGAGATGTAGAACTTCTCGCCGTTGATCAGCCACTCGTCGCCATCGAGCACGGCGCTGGTCTGGATCTGCTTGGCGTCGGAGCTCATCACGCCCGGCTCGGTCATTGCATAGGCCGAACGAATCTCGCCGCGGAGCAATGGCTCGAGCCACTGCTTCTTTTGCTCGGGTGTACCGACGCGCTCGATGACTTCCATGTTGCCGGTGTCGGGAGCCGAACAGTTCAGGCACTCTGAGGCGAGGCTGTTCTTGCCGAGCTCGTTGGCGATGTACGCGTAATCGAGGTTGCTGAGGCCTTGGCCGGTCTCGGCATTGGGTAAGAAGAAGTTCCACAGACCAAGTTCACGAGCCTTGGCCTTGGCGCCTTCGAGCAACTCGAGTTGGCCATCGCCGTAGCTCCAACGATCGGCACGGTTCTCGCCGAGGCGGTAGTACTCCTCGGTAATTGGGTCGACGACGTCGCGGATGAAGGCGATAACCGCTTCATACAGAGGGCGAACCCCTTCGGACATCCTCAGGTCGAGGTCGTCCATATTGGCCATCTTCAGTGCGCCACCAACCATGTCATTTCTCCATTCGCTGAGCTACAAGCAGTGAGTTCACCGTACCCCGATGCGCCGTTGAGTCAGGTATTGCGTTCGGCAATATGTTGATCGGGTCGCACAACGAGCGTTGCGGTTGGCGCCAGCGCAAGCACGGTTGCCCACCAGTCGTTGGGGTCGGCGAAGTCGGTGCCGACCCGGAGAACTGGCAGCTCAGATGTGGTTTCGGCGTCGCTGCCAGCAATGACGACATGATGGTCGAGCGGCACCAGATCGAGCGATGAGATGGTGACACCATTGCGCTGCAACCAACCGTGGGGAAGCCGGCCGCCGGGCTCGCTCGACGGCGTATAGGTGCGAATGACCTCTTCGCTGAGCGGCTCTAACGGCGCTACTGCTTCGTTGAGTACATAGCGGAAGCCCATCTGTAGGCCAAGCATGTCGAAGTGGGTTGCCTGATTGGCGATGGCTGCGCTGATGGCCTCGCTGTCGCCCGTGGGCAACGCCGCAAACACATCGAACATCTTGAACGCGTTCTCGAGGCTGGCATCGGTGTTGCGCTGCGCGATCACTCGACGTTCGGTCTCGTAGGTGTCGAGAAGAGAATCGCCGGCCGATGCACGCATCACTGCGTTGAGTTTCCACGCGAGGTTGTGTGCATCTTGAACGCCGGTGTTCAGGCCCATGCCGCCCGAGGGAGGGAAGCGATGCGCCGAATCGCCCAGCAAGAACACACGCCCGCTGCGATAGCGCTGTGCGAGTTGCGCGGTCATGGTCCACGACGAGGCCTTGAGAATCTCGATCTCGATGTCGTCTGAGCCGTCGATCAATGCGGTCCGAATAGCGGCCTCGAGATCTGTATTTGTGGTGGCCGACGTGTCGGCGTCGGGCTCGATGGGGGCCATGTAGACCCACTCGTTGTCGCCGCCGTGAGACACCATCGTGCCGCCGGAATCGGGCGCACAGATCCAGTGCAGAATGCCCGGGTTTGCTGCCACCAGTGGCTGCAAGTTGGCTTTGAAATGCGTCATCGAAAAGGTCTGCAGGTTGTCGGGGCCTTCCATCTCGATGCCGCATGCCCGCCGCACTGCGCTTGATGAGCCGTCGCACGCAAGCAACCAGCGGCTCGTGATCGCCTCGGTCGCGCTGCCGCGGGTGATGGTGGACACCACAACATCGCCGTTGGTGGCGCTGTTGAGGGAGCTCCATGTTGTTGAGTACTCGACCTGCGTGCCCATTGCTGCGAGTTCGGTGAGCAGCAGCGGCTCGAGTTGATGCTGTGAAAGATTGCGCAGCGGAGTTGGGGTGATGGACAGCTGATCGTCGCCCTGTTGCTCGTATTGCAGCGAACCGATCACGTCACCGCCGAGCTTGGTGACCCAGTGCACTTGGCCGGCGGCGGCGGGGGACTGTGCGTGGGCGCGAATGTGATCGACATCGATGCCGAGCTGACGCCAGATTTCAAAGGTGCGAGCGTTGATCACGTGTGCTGCGGGGGCGCGCTGGGGCCCATCGCGGCGCTCGATGATCCGAACCGTATGACCCATCCGGGTGAGCAACATCGCAGTGCTCAAGCCAACCGGGCCGGCGCCAACGATGAGCGCGTCGAGCGTGGTGTCGCTCATCAGAACAACCCGTGGTACGAGCCGCCATCAAGGTGCAAGCTCTGGCCTGAGATGAAGCCCGCTTGGGCGCTGCACAAGTACGCGCACGCGTCGCCCACTTCTTCGGGGAGCCCGAGTCGTTTGGCGGCGATTGATTGCGCCATTTCTACATAGGCCTCGTCGACCGTGATGCCTTTGAGTTGCGCTGTGAGCGTTGCCATCGTGAGTTGACGATTGGTGTTGATGCGCTCGGGCAGGATGTTGTTAATGGTCACGTTGGCCGGAGCGACGTCTCTCGACAATCCCTTGACTACCGAGATGAGCCCGGTGCGCGCCGCCGATGACAGGCCCATCGGCGACAGCGGACTCTTCACCATTGCGGAGGTGATGTTCACGATGCGGCCAAAGCGGCGCGACACCATGCCATCGAGCGCATCGCGAATGAGAAACAGCGGCGCAAGCATGTTGCTATCAATAGCGTTGTGCCACGCGTCGCGATCCCAGTCTTGAAAGCGTCCGGGTGGCGGTCCGCCGTTGTTGGTCACCACGATGTCGGGCTCGGGACACGCCTGCAGCAACGCTGCGCGAGTGTCGTCGAGGGTGATGTCGCCGACCACAAGCGAGATCTCGCCAAGGGCGGTGGCCCGCAACTGCTCAACTGCGGCCCGAAGTCGGTCGACATCGCGACCGTTGATGGTGACGTTGACGCCTTCATTGGCGAGCGAACGAGCGCACGCGAATCCGAGACCAGTGCTTGATGCGGCCACGATCGCGTGGCGGCCTGCAATACCGAGATCCATCAGAAGTCCAGATCTGCTGGAGGGTTAGGCCCCCACTGGTTGATGCCTTCGAAGATCGAGTGCGCCTGCGGCGGAACCGAGGCAGTGAGCAGGTCGCTGTCGGTCCAGTGCTCGATGGTGAAGCCGAGCGGGTCCTTCCAATAATCGAAGACCTGACCGCCAAGAATGTGTCGGCCGACGCCCCAATAGTGTTGTGCGCCAGAGGCGAGCAGGGGCTCGCGGCCGGCCATCAAGTCGTCGAAGTCGGCGACTTCCCATGCGCAGTGGCCGAGACGAACTTCGCCGGTCTCCAAGATGAGCAAGGTGTGGTGATCGGTTGGGGCGTCGCCCACATTGCAGCGCATGAACCGACCCATTGGCTGGTCGGGAGACTCGACATAGATGTCATCAGAGATCAGCAGCCCGAGTGTGTTTGCGTACCACTCGGCCAGCGCGCTCAGAGACGTGGTCTTGATTGCTGCGTGGCCGAACCGCTTCACCTGCGAAGCGCCAGGAGTGACCCGCTGCAAATCGTCGACCCGTTGACGAAGCGCGCCGTTGTTGTGAGCCGCATGCTCGCGTACGGCGAGTGGCTCAAGTTGCTGCATGTTGGCGAACACATCGACGCGCCGCCCATCGGGGTCGGTGAGCCGAACGACCATGCCGCCGCCGGGCTCGTTCGATGTTGCTACGGGAACACCGGTTGCGGAGGACAACACGTTCAGGTCGGCGAGCGTTGCGTTGAACGCGAGGCCAAGAAATGCGGCAGGTCCCTGATGAGTGACGTGGACATGGTGGTCACTGTCGGTGCCGCGCATGTATAGCGAATTGTCTGTGCGCACCGCGGTGACCATTCCGAAGGTGTGCAGAAACTCCTCCATCTGATCGAGATCGGGGGCTTGAAATCGGGGGAACGCTACGTCGCTGACGCAAATGATTGAGCTGGTCATGCCGAGATAGTACGACATCGAACTATTTGATATCAAACGATTGTTGAGGACTACAGTCGGGTAATGGGAATTGAGCGCCTGATCGAAGAAACCATTGACACGTGGTCGGCCGAGCGACCCGATCTCGCGTTCGCCGCGATGTCTACGTCGCTCAAGATCGGCGCCTTGGTGCGTGAGGTTGGCGACGAGATCAGTGTTCGCATGGCCGCCCTCGGAATCAACGTCGGCGAGTTCGATGTGTTGGCCACGTTGCGCCGGCGTGGCCGTGGCGCAGTGCTCACCCCCAAGGAGATTGCTGCGGCAGCGATGGTGTCGCCGAGTGGCCTCACTCATCGCTTGGTGCGCCTAGAAAACATGGAACTCATCGTCAGGACCGCTGACCCAGCAGATCGCCGCAGCGCGCTCATCCGCATCTCGCCGAAAGGCAAGCGCATCGCCGATAAAGCCATCGAGATCGTTGTCGAAGCCGAAGGCCGATTGTTCGGTGCGCTGGTCGGCAGCGAGCATAAGGCGCTCGATCGAACCCTCGACCGCTTGATCGCGCATATCGACAGCGCGGCCACTGTCGACACACCGCTTTGCTGTTAACACCTGTTTGGTTATTGTTCACTGCATTGCTCGCCAACTTCTGAGGCACCCGAGAGGCCACCGATGACCATCATCCACACCAGTCCGCTGCCCGACGTCGAGATCCCGACGACAACCATCACCGCTCACGTGCTTCGCCATGCCGCAACGAAGCCCGATCTCGTGGCAATCCGTGATATTTCTGGATCCACCTCGTACACGTTCGCCGAGCTCAGCAAAGCGATTCATTCGCTTGCCGGCGGGCTGCAAGCTCGTGGCTTCGGTGCCCATTCTGTGCTTGGCCTGATGGCCCCGAACCTGCCCGAATACGCCGTGGTGTTTCATGGCGCTGCAGTAGCCGGCGGCGCTGTCACCACCATCAACCCCACCTACGGCGCCGACGAAGTTCGCTTCCAACTCAACGATGCAGGCGCCACCATTCTCGTCACGGTGCCAGCCTTTCTTGAGACCGCAATTGCCGCAGCGAAAGGCACCTCAGTCACTGAGGTAGTCGTCATCGGTGAGGGCGCCGGCGCTACTCCGCTCGGCGACCTGTTCGGTGATCCCATCGAGCAAGTGCCTGTCGATGTTGCGACCCACACGATTGTGCTTCCGTACTCGTCGGGCACCACAGGGCTCCCTAAGGGCGTCATGCTCACGCACTACAACCTGGTCGCGAACATCGAGCAGTGCTCGGTCACTATGCAGTTCGCAGCAAACGACGTTGCTTTGGCTGCGCTGCCGTTCTTCCACATCTACGGCATGCAAGTGCTGATGAACCAACTGCTCGCCAACGCAGTTACCGCCATCACGATGCCGCGGTTCGACCTCGTCGAGGCGCTCGGCGCGGTGCAGAACCTGAAGATCACTCGCTTCTTTGCGGTTCCGCCAATGATCCTGGGGCTTGCGAAATCTCCTGTGGTCGACGACTTCGATCTGTCATCGCTCACCCAGGTTTTCTCGGGCGCCGCCCCACTTGGTGCCGACATCGCTGCCGAGGCAGCGGCGCGCATCGGCTGCGAGATCGTGCAGGGTTACGGCATGACAGAGCTCAGCCCAGTGAGCCATGCCACCCCCGAGGGCCAGTATCGCCCCGGCACCAGCGGCGTCACGTTGCCGAACACCGAGTGTCGCATCGTCGATCCCGAGACCGGCCAAGACCTCGGCGTGGGCGAGCGCGGCGAGTTATGGGTTCGCGGTCCTCAGGTGATGCAGGGTTATCTCAACAATCCTTCGGCCACTGCCGAGACCATCGATGCCGAGGGATGGCTGCACACGGGCGACGTTGCCATCATCGACGAACACCATCACATGAGCATCGTCGATCGCCTGAAGGAGCTCATCAAGTACAAGGGCTTCCAGGTGCCGCCCGCAGAGCTCGAGGCCTTGATTATCACCCATCCCAAGGTTGCCGACGTTGCTGTCATTGGTGTTCCCGACGACGAAGCAGGCGAACTGCCCAAGGCCTTCGTGGTGCCTCGCCCGGGCGAGACCATCACGCTCGAAGAAATCCAAGCGCTCGTGAAAGAGCATCTGGTGAGCTACAAGCAGGTTCGTTTGCTGCAGATCGTCGATGTCATCCCCAAGAGCGCGTCGGGCAAGATTCTTCGACGCGAACTACGCACCCTCTAATCGGCACGGGTGCTGTTACGTCGTACGAATCAGCGCGAGCAGGGCCGCTGATGCCTCATCGAGTTCGGTTGCGTTGTGTGCAATCGCGGCCACGTAATGATCGGGACGCACGATCACGGCGCCGCCGCGGGGCAGCGTGCTCGGCAACGTAGCGATGGGTACTTCGACAACCGTGGCGAGGCCAGCCCAGTCGGCTGAAATGCCCGTGGCTGTGGACATATCGTCGACAATCACCGCGAAGTCGTTGCCGAGCAGTTCGTCGAGCGGGCGTCCACCAACGGTTGGTTGCGGCAACTGTCGGCCGATGGCCGGGTGGGTGCCGTAGAGCACGCCGTGTTCGAGAATCGGAAATGGGCGGCTGCCGCCATATGCGGCATCGAGCCCATCGCCTTCGGGTTGGCGGCCCGACAGTTGATCGATCAGGCGGCCGGTGTCGGCGGCGTGCGCCACGAGGCCGGCCGCGTGTGGCAGTCGTTCTTCGTCGTAGGTAGCCAGCAACGCGTCGTCCGCCAAGCCACGCTTGATGAGGTCGAGCTTCCACACAAGGTTCACGGAATCGCGGATTCCGGCGCACAAACCTTGCCCAAGAAATGGTGGCGTCTGGTGGCACGCATCGCCAGCGAGGAAGATGCGACCCTCACCCAGTCGTGATGCCACTACGGCGTGAAAGCGATACACGGCTGCACGAATGAGCCTGGCGTCGGCGGACGAAAGCCACGGTTGCAGCAACTGCCAGACGCGATCGGGATCGATCATGGTGTCGCGGGTCTCGCCATCGAGCAGCCGAAACTCCCAACGACGGAAGCTCTTGTGGCCGGGCACAAACGTGGTGGAGCGAGCTGGGTCGCAGATCTGTTGCACGAACCGGGGGAGTGTTGGCACATCTCGGCTGAGCTCAACATCGACCACGAGCCAGCCTTGGTCGAAGCCTTGGTCGACGAGGTCGATGCCGAGTTGCTTGCGGATTGGGCTTGAAGCGCCGTCGGCGGCAACAAGCCAACGCCCCGTATGCGACTCGGTGTCGCCGGCGAGAGTGGTGGCCCGAACGGTTACCGAGTGTTCGTCTTGCGACGCCTCGCCGACCTCGATGCCGAGCCGGAGATCGACCCCAGCGGCTCGAGCGCTCTCACGTAGAAACGCTTCGAGTTGTGGCTGGTAGTAGCTGACCGTTGGGTGCAATCCAAGTGGCCATTCAAGTTCAACGGGAAGCTCGATGCCGATGAGTTGTTCGCCTTGTGGCGTTACGAACTCGGCGCCAAGAATCGGGGTGGTGATCTCGCGGAGGCCGTCGAGCAATCCGGCGTGTTGGAACACCCGCTGAATCTCGTCGTCCATCACGATGGCGCGCGGTAGATCGTAGATTTCGGTAGCTCGCTCGAGCACCCGCACCGAGAGTCGGCGCTGCGCAAGCAGCAAGCCAGTCATCACGCCCACGGGGCCGCCGCCGACCACCACTACATCAACATCAGTCATTGGGCGTTCCAATCTTTGGGCCCCCAGCGCCTCTATGGCGTTGACCTTTTTGTATCACATGCCCTAGTTTCGCAACCATTCTTCGCAAGCAGATTCGCGTTGCGGGCTTTCACGGAAAACGGGCGTACTTGATGGGCTTGCATCGCCTTACTTCGATCACCCTTGGCGTTCCCGATGTAGCGGCGTCGTCGGCGTTCTTCACCGAGTTCGGGCTCGATGCAACGACGGGCGGATGGCATTTAACTCGCGATGGTGGCCAACAACTGCAACTTGTTTCGGCGCCAACGCGCCAACTCAAGCGACTTGGTGTTGGGGCTTCAGATGCCGACGACTTGTCGCGAATTGCGGGTCGCGTTGCGTCGGTCGGCTTGGGATCAATCGTCGAGCACACCGCTGATCGTCTCGTGCTCATCGAGCCCGCCACGGGCTTGCTGGTCGAGGTCTCAGTTGCAGATCGGTACAGCGCTCCAGCGTCACCACATTCGTTCAATCGTCCAGCGGGCGTCGAGCGATTCGATGTGCCTGCACCAAGTGTGATGGCCAGTGATTCGGCGAAACCATCGAACCTCACTCACGTTGTCTACGGCACCCCCGATCAGCCAACCACGTTGCGGTTTTTCACCGATGTGATCGGCTTCGAGATCAGCGACGAGGTGCCGGGCATCATCGCGTTCACGCGCTGCAGCGAGCTGCACCACAACTTCGCAATCCAAGCGGCCCCGGTTGCGTTTCCTCATCACATCGCGTTCGAGATGGACGATGTCGACGATGTTGTTCGCAGCGGTCAGCGCATGGTCGACACCGATCCGCAGCGGCACATGTGGGGCTTGGGTCGCCATGCCATTGGGTCCAACTGGTTCTGGTACTTGCGCGAGCCAGGCGGCACGTTTGTCGAGTACACCGCCGACATCGATCGCATCTCGGCGCAAGATCTGTATCAACCCAAGGATTGGAAGGGTCACGAGTACCTCTACTCGTTTGGGCCGGCCACGCCTCACGAGTTCCTCGAGCCATCCGACATGGCCGAGCTCATCGCTGCAAGCGCCTAGACGCCCGGCGCAATCGCCATCGCAATCGCCATCGCCATCGCCATCGCCATCGCCCGAGCCCGCCGCGCCCGCCGCGCCCGCCGCGCCCGCCGCGCCCCACTCACCACTTCGCTTCAAGAAACCGTTTGTTGAAGACAATTGGTCAACCCCCAACCTGTTGTCTTCAACAAACCGGCGATCTGCGTGGGTTCCGCATTGTCGAGGATCCCAACGCACTACGCCACCGCACGAAGCGCCTCGAGCCCACGCCCTGACGGCAGGACCTACGACCTTGGTCCAGTTGACCTAATACCCCTCCCGGCGTAGATTGCGGGCGCGTTGGCTGACCTAGCTACGTATCGGGAACATATAGGGACGCTGGGGTCAGCGTGTGTGCACCCTTTCAAAGGAGCAAACCGCCATGGTCAATCGTTCGTTTTCTTTCAAAGCCGCTGCGCGGACAGTGGGCGCCGTGGTGCTCGTTGCCGGCGTCGTGTCGGGTGTGACCCCCGTTCCCGCTTCCGCTAAAGGCGGCGGAGATTCAGTGAGGGTTCGCATGCGCGACGATTGCGACCCTGCCACCTTCAACGAAGTTGTTGGCCCAGGGACTTGTGTCGGCGGTGGTGACGCCACCTTCGGTGAGTTTGTTGCCTCGATGGCGGATGGAGGGCATCACGGTTGGCGCTTCCAGCCGAGTATCAAAGCAGTAAAGCCGGGTTCCACATTGCGCATCGAGAACCGCGGTGGAGAAACGCACAGCTTCACCGAAGTGGTGAACTTCGGAACGATCATCTTGCCTGATCCGAACGCCACGGCTCTGTTGAACAGTTCGCTTCCACCTGGCACGCCTTTGGCTGTGCCGATAAACCCAGAGCCCGCTGCGGTAGGTGCCACGTTCGTTCCTGCCGGCGGAACCCTCACGCTGTCTGTCTCAAGTCTAGGCGTGCACAAGTTCGAGTGCATGATCCATCCTTGGATGCGCAGCACTATCACCGTCAAGAAGTAGCACCCGAGGCCTTGTAGCCGCAAGGGAACCTGCTGGTTGTTATGCGGGTGTCGCTGTGCCCAAGGTTGCGGGCGCACGACGGTGTGCGTTGAAGGTGACCACTGCGCCGACGACGTAGAGCGACGCCATAAAACAAGCGAGCGCTGCGGTGTGCATTGCATCACCGCGGATTGATTCCTCGATGAATGCGCCGTAGAAGGCGAACTCCATGACCCAACTCGAGGTCGATACGGCTTCAGCAGTTTTTGAGCGCACGATGGCACGGATTGCGAGACCGATTTGGGTGGCCTCGAGCGGAATGAGTGCGATAGCGGTGGCGATTGGCGCGGCAAAGCCCACTGCGGTGAGCGCGATGCCGCCGGCGACCCAACCGGCGAGAAGCCACCGTGAGGCCCTTATGGTCCTGGCAACGTAGAGCAGCAGCGCCAACACCAGGACTACACATGCACCTTGGGCGGCGGCGGTTACCCAAGTGGTATTCACCGCAAGTGGTAACCACATGGCATTCACCAGCCAGTTAAATCCGACTGGTGTGAGCGCGTAGCCGTCGGCCTCGCAACGGCAGCGAATAGCGCGCCTGAGCATCAGTACATAGGCGGCAGGTCCGAATGAGACCGCCACCAGTGCAAGTGCGACGACCAAGTTCATCGGCGCAAGGTACTTGGCCGAGCGACCCGGCCCGTAGTTGGCCGTGCCCGCCGAAACGACGAACCCGCACCACTTTGCTTCAACAAACGGTTTGTTGAAGACAATTGGTCAACCCCCAACCTGTTGTCTTCAACAAATCGGCGATCGGCTGAGGGGACTGCGACCGGGGCGACCGACTGAGGGGACTGCGACCGGGGCGACCGGGCTTTGGGGGCTGCGGGCGGACGGCGACCTGGGCGACCGGCACCAGCGGCGGGTCGTGGGGGCTGGAAGCGATGGGGCTAGTGGTTTTCGTCGCCTGACCAAAAATCGGTGAAGAAGCCGATCGGTTCTCTTGTAGTCCAGTGCTGGCTGAATCCGTCGGGACCGAAAAAGAGTCGTTCCCGTACTGGACATGCAGCAACTGTCGCTTGCTGTGTTTGGTCTTTGTAGTGAACCGAGATGAGAACCGTGGTGGGGTCCTCGCTGCTCTGCATGAACCGGGTGGCGATTCCGTGTGGGCGGCAGGATGAGCCATCGGCACACACGTTTTTGTGAGCGGCCTTCATGTGTTCGAAGCTGCTCGCAAATGCGACCACGTCGGTGACCCCTGTGAACTGAACGATCCATGCCATATCGGTACCCGGTTCCGTTGGGCGACATCAAGATTGAAGCGCCTCGCACCATACGCCCCGTGAGGTGCTCAGCTACCAGCAGGGTGCCTGAGTAACGGCTGGTTTGTCAGCGTATGAACGCCCAAACGGACGCAGCAGATAGCTTTCATGATTGTTGGCACGTTGTTATCGGCGGTGCGGTGCGGTGGCTTTGGCTGCCCGCAGGTCTCGAGCCGCACGGCAGACCGTGGCGGTCACCAACGAATACGAGTGCTCACCCGACCAGCGAGCGCTCGACGCCATCCCACAACTCGAGTCGAGACGCGATTGCAGCCTGTGCGCCGGCGATCATCGACGAGGTAAGCGAGGGGTCCTCCGTGAGCATGTCATCCACGATCAACTTCGCCGCCGGCCCGTGCTCGTCGGCGTCGAGTTGAATGTGGCGATCGAGGTAGTACGTGAGCGCCGGCACGCTGGCTGCGTCGATCTTCCAATCGCGTAGCAGTCGCGAGAACATATCGGGGATGACGTCCTCTCGACCGTAGAAGAATGCGCCCATTACTTCGGCGGTGCTCCCGGTGCATGCCACCGTGAGGGTGTGGGTGACGAATTGGCGAACGTGTGCCGGTGCCTCCATCGCCGCTACTGCGGATTGCCAGTCGGGAAGGCTTTGCACATTGGCGACGAAGCTTCGAATTTGAGTGGTGTCCGCACCGACGTCCTGCATGGCATTGAGGTACATGTCGAAGTGGCTGATCGCGTGGCCGTCGAGTCCGATGTCGGACTCTTCTCCGGTCACGATCTCATTCATCAGTCGCGCTGCATGGCGATGCTTTGGGGGCGTCCAAGGAAGGGTCACGCACGTGAAGTCGAGTTGGAGGCGCTTCACGAGGGACATGAAGTCCCACACGGCGTAGACGTGGGCCTCCATGAAGGTACGCAACGTCGATGTGTCGTGGATCTGCTCGAACACAGTGTGGTCGACCAACGCGTCGCGCATCGAAGCAACTGCCCGGGCGACGGCCGCCTCGGTCGCGTAGTCGAGGGAGACGGTTTCGGTGCTGACGTTCACGCGAGTGTCCTGTTCTCGGATACGAATGTAACTCGCTCAATTCTTCACGGTTGGGTGAATCGGGGCAAGTTTTCCGTTGCTCGGTCCCGAATGAAAAATCGGTGTCGAGTCGATCGCTTGTTGAGCCGGATGGATGTGAGCGTCGGGTGTCAGGAAGAAGTTGTGATGGGCGCTTCGGTGAGCGATTTTTGGTGGTTGGGTTTATTGGGTTGCGCGAATTCGAGGTTGGGGGGTGTTTGGGCATGCGAGTAGCAGTAGTTGTGCGGCTGGCATTCCTTGGTTGATTGCGTTCGTGATCGCGACGGTTTCGGGTGAGGGTGTAACGCCGAGCGAGGTGTGCAGCATTGCTGTGAAGCGTTGGTGGGAGTAGCG
>CAMASN010000023.1 GCA_945861025.1 Ferrithrix thermotolerans DSM 19514 | reverse complement strand
GTGGCGAGCACGCCGCGCCGAACCGACCGTTGCTTGTCGATCACGCGCACACCTGCGGGGAGTTTCGAGGCAACCGCTTCGGTGGCATCGAGACCAGCGATGACCGATTGGTTGCGACCCGCTCCCTTGGCGACGTACAACGCATCGTCGGCCAAACGAACGGCGTCCTCGAGACTTGCGCAACTGGTTGCGTCAACGATTCCGAAGCTGGCGGTGAACCCGGGCAGATCGCTGGTCGACAGTCGCACTGCCAACTCGAGCCGAATGCGGTCGATGGTCGCCTGTGTTTGTTCTGGATCGAGATCGGTGAACGCAAACGCGAATTCCTCGCCGCCCCAACGGCCGATCAGGTCGTTGTGCCGCAGGGCGCTCTTGGCAACTTCACAGAACGTCTTGATCGCTCTGTCGCCAGTCTCGTGACCGTAGGTGTCGTTCACTTGTTTGAAGTGATCAATGTCGGCCATCACGAGTACGAACGGGATGTTGCTGCGACGCAGCGCTCGAATCCGGGTCTGGAATGTGCGGCGGTTCATCAATCCGGTCAACGAGTCGGTTGATGCTTGCTCGCCCGTACGCACCATGGTGCGCAGCATGCCGATGCGCGCGCCGGCCTGTGTGGACAACATCGACAGCGCCTCAATTTCGGAGGCACTGGGAACTTCTCCCTCCGCGGCAACTGCGTGGATGACGCCGACGGCTCGTCCCATAAAGGTGACCGGAACGCACACTGCTGAGCACGCGGTGGCGCCGCGATGACGCAGGTGCGGGCAGGCATCGAGCGCATTGCTTGATTCGAATGTGACAGCTGCTCCGCTGCGAACAGCGACGCAGGAGAACGGCGAAGCAACAGGGCAACCCGGTCCGTCGCTGTTGGTGCCAGCGACCACTGCTTGCTCGAGATTCGACTTGCTGTTGTCGGCGAGCAGCAGCTCGACCGAACGTCCCGGCAACATCGCAGCCATGGCGATGCCGATCACTTCAAGGGACGCTGCTTCGTCGTCAGCCATCTCGAACGCGCGATGAACTTTCGTCGAGGTTTCTTGGCGAGAGTGCTCTGCGAGCAGAGTCTCCTCACGAAGGCGAAGCTTGCGCAACATGCTGTTGAACGCTTGCGCGAGTCGACCGGTTTCGTCGTCTCCAGTTACATCGGCTTCGGCCTCAAGGTCGCCCTCGGCAGCGCGTTCGGCCGCGAGTTGCACCCGATGAAGCGGATCACGAATGAGCCTGGTGATGACCCAACTTGCGGTCAGCATGACTGCAAGCGCAATGAAGCCCAGGATGACTCCGAGGGCTCGGGCGTCGGCAGAGGTTTGAGCAAAGTTTGTTACGGCCTCGGCCTGTGCTGCGTCGGCAAACTCTGCGTATGCCGATGAATCATGAGCCATAAACGTGAACGCCAGATTCTCTGGGCCCAACGTCAGGTTCTTGGCAAGCGTCGCGTCGCCAGCCTGCAATGCCTGCCAGATCAGTTGGTCGGTGGCCAAAAATGTTTGGTAACCGGTAGCGATTTTTTCGACGAGTGCCCACTCGACGGGATCACCACCAGCCTCACGCAAGTTCTGCAGCGATGTCTCGAATTGGCCCGTGGCCTCGTCGAACTGCGAATGACCCGTCGGCCACGACATCACGTACGACTGCTGCGCTGCGCGGAGTTCGGCGGCTGCGAATCGAAGGTGATCCGCTGCATCCGAACGAACGGCGGTCCCAGCAATAATGCGGTTGTTCGCCTGCCCGAGGCGGTCGACAGTCAAGAACAGGCAGCCAAGCACGAGGACCAACACGCTGGTCAACCATGCAAAGCCGATAAAGAGTTTCCTGCTCACCGGCAGGTCAATGACGCGCTGTTTGAGCGTTTTCGATTCAGTCGAGATGTCCATCGAACGTGGCCTCCTCGTTCCCAATAGTGACCGTCAAGCGGAGGTCGCTGTTGCTCGGAATGGCGATGTTGTTCCCGAAGTGAATATCGAGCGCCCCAATGTTGAGGTCTTGCATCAACGTGGGCGGAACGTTGGTGGGCCTGCCGGTGCCTCGATCTACCAACGTGATCCGTGGAGTGACGCCCGTGAGGGGCAGGCCGGTGAGTCGGTCGTAAATGTGAGCTTCGACGTGTCGAATGAGCGGGCCGACGGGAGCGCCGAGGCCGATGATGCACAACTCGCCCTCAATGGGATGTTCCGATGCGACCTCAGCTTTGCTGTACATCGGCTCACCTGGCAGCACGTTGGCGACAACGAGGTAATTCTGTGTGGTCGCGATTCGAGTCCAGCCAGCAACGCTGGCCACGTCTTGTGCTTTTGACACTGTGAGTGAATCGACTTCAGTGCCGAGCAGGCGGCAGCCACCAAGGACCAAGCACAGTGCCGGTGCCCAGCAAGCTCCCCGTATACGTGGCCCTCGGCCCGTGTTTTTTTTCGCGTCGTCGACGTATTTCTTCATTCGTTCGTCATCCCATGCGGTTCGATTACCTCAAGAGTCTTCGACGCATTTGCTGAAACCTTGAGGAATCTTTGGAGATGAATGATGCCGAGGCGCGCCACAGGCGAGGCCTGAAGGCCTCGCCTGTGTGCATAGCTCATGAAGAGCTACTGGTATTGCCGGCGAGGGGAGGGAGTACCCTCGCCGGGTCTGGTTTGCCTAGCCCACGATGAAATCGTCGATCGTGATGTTGGCAAGATTTTGACGGCTGAGCGTGATGCGAACGTTGCCGACGATGATGCGCACGTTGCTGCCCGCTCGGCTGATCTTGACCTGGCTGGCAAAGCTTGCGGCGGTGACGCCGAGGCCGGTCAGATCGATCTGGTCCTGGCCACCGGTGGCAACGGCATCGAAGTTGTTGATGGCGTCGCTACCCGAGCCAGGGATGTAGGCGAACACGTCGTCTCCGTTGCCGCCAGCGAGTGTGTCGTTTCCGGCGCCGCCGCGGATGATGTCGTTCAACGCCGAACCGCTGATGTTGTCGTTGCCGGCGCCGCCGTCGATCATGTCGATTCCGATCAGCGCAACGGCGCCGAAGTGCAACGCGTCGGCGGTTGGGCCACCCGAGATCGTGACGTTCAAGTTGCCGCCGGAGTTCACTTCTTCAACGTTGCTCATCGTGCGCATCCCGATGACCGTGTCGTTGGTGAGGGCGGTCACCGTGTCGAAGTTCGCTCCGCCGTTCACTGCATCGAAACCTTCGTCGTTTCCGGAGAACGTGATCAGGTCGCTGCCTGCCCCACCATTGATGGTGTCGTTGCCGCTGTCGCCAGCCAAGATGTCGTTGCCGGCGTTACCGGAGAGCGTGTCGCTGCCAGCATCGCCGGAGGCCACGTCGTCGCCAGCGGTGCCCACCCAGACGTTGTTGCCAGCAGTACCCACGAAGGTGGCGCCGATGACCGCTGTGGCTGAACCGGTAACGGTTTCAGGGCTCGAGATGTCATCGGAGAACGAGACGGCGACGCGGATTCGGCGGCCGACCTCGTTTGCGGTCACCGTGAATGTTGGGTCGATGGCATCGGCGATGTCGGTGAACGGACCAATGGCTCCAGTAGTCGGACCCTTTTGCCATTGGAACGAGTACTGAGCATTGACGAGACCGTCAGCGTCATCGATCGACCCAATGGTTGCAGTCACCACGGTGTCAACAGTTGGCGACACGGTAGAGATCGCAGGTGCTCCAGTTGGCGCAGTGTTGGGCACCACGTTGACCGTCATCGGGATGACCACGGTGGCTCCGGCGTTGGATTCGATGTTGAGATCGGCACTGTGGGCGCCAAGCGTGGTTGAGCTGAACGCCACGCTGAATCCGCAAGGCGTGTTCACATCGACCGGGACGTTGTTGCAATCGAGCGTGAGCGTGAACATCTCGGCATCGGCGCCGGTGATGCTGATGTCGCCAACGAGCAGAAAGCCGTCGCCGATGTTCGAGATGGCAACCGACTGCACCGCACCTGGGGCAACGTCGCTGAGGTTGCCGAAGTCAAGCGCAGCAACCGAGGCTTGCAACACGGGCTGCGGCAACGCAACGATTGGCGAGCTTGGCGCTGAGATGAGTGTCTCGGGTGAGCCGTTGAGATCGGTGAACGAAACGATCACGCTCAAGGCGCCACCGACCATGAGAGCGTCGGGAGTAAAGGCCTGGGTGTTTGCGCCAACGATGTCGATGCTGTCGAGCTGCCACTGGTACGCAAAGCCAGCGCCGAGCGGGTCGGCCAAGCCGTCCGCATCGGCGATGCTTGTGATGTCAGCGACCACTTCGACAGTTTCCATTGGCTGGGCTGGCGTGACCACTGGTGCGCCGGTGGCTGGCTGATTGGCTGCAGCAACAGCAGGGCTCACGTCGCTGAAGATCTCTTCGATGTTGCCGGCGAAGTCGACGAAGACGACCCGCAAGCGCAACGTCAATCCGGCCTCAGCCGCTGTTGGGGTAAAGGTAGGAGCATCGCCCACTGGCATCCAACCAATCTGCGGAACGTCGGCTTCCCAGATGAAAAACACCGTCGGGACGAAGGCATCGAACCCATTAGCGTCAGTGATCGAGTTGATGAAGGGCTGCACGCCATTGGGGCCGTCGAGCAATGGGGCCACAACAGTGAGCGGTACGCCAACCATGGGGGCCGCTGGGGTGAAGCTAATCGTGCCCACAGCTGGGCTGTTCGGGACGACGCCGCCATCAAGCTGCACGGTTGTGTCTGCGAACCGCAGGTTCTCAATGTTGCGCAGAGTGTCGACACCATCGCAGCCGTCGCGACCGCCGCCGCCGCCACCGCCATCGAGGCATCGGGTGTCGGAGACAGTGACGCTTCCGTCAGGGTTGTTGACGAGCGTGTATGCCAGGGCAGGGCCGCCGAAGACAGCGGTGTCGATGTCGGGCTCGTCGCCTGCAGCTGCAGGCGCAGTGAGAATCTCACGCACAGCAACGATGTTGCCTGGGTCAACGAGGCCTGCGAACACTGCTTGCTGCAAGGTCATCCCGGCAGTGCCTTCACCGAATGAGCCGCCGGCCGCCGCAGTGTGCTCGAAGATGTCGGTGGTGCCGATCTCGGTTGTCGGGTCTGTTGGATCGGTGCGCACGCTGAGCCGCACGTTGAGGTAGCGGTCACCGTCGATGATGTCGTCGGCACCACGGCCCTCAATCAGGTCGCTTCCGCCGCCGCCGAGCAAGATGTTGCCCATGCCCCACACGTCGCCCACGAGTGGGCAGTCGAGCGTTGCAGTAGAAGCAATGATCGGAGCCGACGGTGTGGTCAGCGCTGGCATGATCTCGGCGAGCCCGCTGATGCGGTCGACGCCAGCTTGATCCAAAGCGTTGCAGCCGATGCCGCCATCAGCAAGCGAGCCGATGCCGCCGACTTGTTCTGGAACGATGTCGTCGCCGCGGAGGATGTCGTTGAACGATCCGCCTGAGAGTGCTTCCACTTCGTTGAAGCGGTCACGCACGCCGTTGAGGCCGACTGGCAGACCGATGATTGGGACGTTCAGGTCTGCGTCTTGTGGCTGGGGATCCAAAATTCCGGTTGACCAGTCGTAGCCAGCGCCGCCTGCGTTCTTCTCGATGCCGGGGCCAGCAACGCCGATGTCGTCGCCGCCTTCCATGTCGTAGTCGTCGTCGCCGGCCTGGCCGATCAAGATGTCGTTGCCTGGCTTGTTGTGATCGTCGAAGAACAACGAGCCGCTGTCGCCCTGCAACAGGTCGGTCTGCTCGCCGCCCTGCATCCAGTCGTCGCCGCTGTCGCCTTGGGCGATGTCGGCGCCTTGACCGGCAAGGATGAAGTCGTCGCCAGGACCAGCGAAGTGGGTGTTCGTGTTTGCGCCGCCGGCCATGAGGTCGTTGCCGTCGCCGCCGAGGATGAGGTCGAGTCCGATACCGCCGTCGATGGCGTCGTTACCCGGGCCGCCCTTGAGCACGTCGTCGCCGCCAGTATCGGTGATGATGTCGTTGCCGTCGCCACCGAGAATATGGTCAGGACCGCCGTAGCCCTCGAGCACGTCGTTGCCTTCGTTGCCGGAGATGGTGTCGGTGTCGTTGCCTCCACCGATGCGGTCGGCACCCGACGTACCGTTGTACACGGCCTGGCCGTTGATTCCTGGTGTGTCCACGCTGTTGAGTCGGCGGTACCTGATCTGGCCGTTTGCCATCTTGATCAAGAGTCTGTTCTCGTCGCACTCTGACTTTGGATCATCGCTCACTGAGCCGACGCCAGTGATGATGCTTCCTGGGGCAGCAGGCGAGGTGATGTTGGCCATCTCAAACTTGCAGTCGGCTGTGCCGAACGAGTCGGCCTTCAGGCCGGTTGCTGTGGTGTTGCGCATCATTATCTCGGCGAACGAGTTGCCTTCGAGCTGTGTGCGCAAGTTCATGCCGGGCGTGCGGTTGAGGTAGTAGAGACGGTCGGCATCCTGGAGTTGGGTGAGCTGTAGCTCGAACACGTAGTTGAACGTGCTGCCGAGCAGGCCACCGAAGAGGTCGGTGTTCTCGGCGAGGCCACCGATCCACAGGTCCACGTCATCGAGGCCGGTGATATTGACCGTGCCGTTGTTTGCCCATTCTTTGGTGCTGAACATGAATTCTGCAGCATCATCTGGGGCGTCGCGGCCGTGTTCTGGGTTCACGATGGCGCGAGCTGCACTGCGCTTACCGATGGTGGTGGTCTCAGCCAATACCGTGGGGTGTGTGCCGTAGGCGGCCACGAAGTTGATCAGCGACTCTGGGTGCTTGAGGTGTGTGCCAAAATCGATCCAGTCCGTGTAAGGGGTGAGCTGACCGTCGTTGGTCTGAGCGAAAATCTCACGGCGAATGTTGTTGAGCGAGGCGACGCCTTCGCTGCGGGCACGAGCCAGGTTCAGCGATGCGAGGTCGAGCGGCAGCCCGAGCAAGTTGTTGCGCAGCGTGTCGCTTACGAACTCGTCGAGCTCGTTGCCCGCTTGATCCGACAAGCCCATCACGATTGCCCCCGCACCAGCGCTGCCCATGTCGTTGCCAGCGGCTACAAGATCGTCGGGGGTGACGTTCTTGAATTCCTCTGGGTTCAAGAAGCCATCGAGGAGGGCGATGTCAGTCTTGGATCCGTCAACGTTGGTGCGGGGGATCGTCTCATTGAGCATTGAGTGGCCGAAGCGGTACACGGCATGAGCGAACTCTGCCTTGATCGCTGGGTCAGTCGCTGTTGAGTTGAAAGCAAAGAGATTGAATGGGTTGATCGCTGGCTGGATTTTGCGAGCGAACTCTTCGAACACCAGGTGCTGGTATTCCATCTCGTTCACGAAGCGTGCGGCCTGGAACAAACGCTCGCCGTAGGTGAACGTGCCGAAACCGGTTGCCATGTAGGCGTCGTGCAACGACGGGTTGTTGTTGAGTACGTTCTGCAGGTCTGTCACGAGGCGGTTGTGCTCGTGCTCGAAGATGGTATGAATGGCGGTGAGGCCAATGTTCTCGTTGACGCGGCCATCGCCGGCGATTACGTGCAGGTCGAGCAACTCGTTGTCGTAGCAAGGTGTTGGGCCGTCACCACAGATGGCACTCAGGGCCTGGGCTGGCCCTGCGGTGGTGGTGTCAGGGTCTGGTGCGCCAACTGGGGCTGCGGCGTGCGAGATGTCGTTGAGGAACGCTGTGTTGATGCGGCGGACGTTTGCGGGTGCTGGCACTGGATTGGCGAGGTCGCCTTCGACAAGGCCGAGTGCGGTCACGTACTGGGGAAGACCGTTCGGGCCAGGAATGAAGTTGCCGTATGGGTCGGCGGCGATCATTGGGACGTTGGTGACGTCGGTGTCGACAAGCCACAAACCGAGGTTGTTGGCGGTCTGTGTCTTCACATCGTGCCAGTTGGCCATGGCACCATCGTTGTTGCCGAGCAGGCGGCCGGTTGCGGCCGGGTGGCCGAACTCATTGAATTCGTACTCACGCAAAAAAACCTGATGCGAAGAATGCGAGCCGTATGCCTGGCTCAGATCGACCCATGGTGAGTCGGTGTTGATCGACTCGTGGATGTCGTCGTCGGTGCCCAAGAGTCCGTCGGGGCCGGGCTGCTGCTGGCCACGGGTGAGCACCATGAAGCGGCTGCTTGGTGGCACGTAGTTGGCGTCGCCGGGCTGTGGATCGTCGGAGGTGCCGGCGACGCCGTCGCCGCCCACAATGAGCGGATCGTCGGCGTGAAGGGGCACAAACACTGTGCCGCTGCCGCCGGTGGTGATCTTGTCGAGGCCGTGATCGAAGAACTGTCCGAAGATGGTGAACAGCGAGTTGTACGGTGGCGAAAGGCCGACGTCGGTGGTCACGTTCGGGATGAACAACGTTTGGCCGGCAGGCACGCAATCAACTGGGGTGCTTGGAGCGGTGCATGGCATGACGCCGTTGTTGCCCTGGGTGCGAACCGGAAAGCCTGCAGCGGCTACTGCTGCTGGGTTTGTCGAGGTCTGGTCGGCGATCAGGTTGCTGATCACGCGGGGCTGGGAGTCGAACACGAGGCCCTTGTTCTGGGCGTACGAGGTGGACTTGGGAGGTCCGAAGCCAGCTGGAGTTGGCTCAGCCGACTCAAACACTGGGGTGGTCAGACGAGGGAAGGTCTGATCTGCGGAGCCAAAGGTCTCTTGGCCGGCTTGCAAGTTGTTGCACGAGCCGTCGACAGTGCGTAGACCCAAGCCGATGAGCGGGCTGGGGATCTGGTCGGGCCTGGTGCCGACGAGTCCGGCGCAGGGGTCGACGACGGTGGCGCTGACTGCGTGATTCTCGGCCACCTTGATCTGGCGCAAGATGTACGCCAGGTCTGATGCGGTGACGGTGAAGCCCTGCCCAACCGGGGCGGCGTTGGCGCCCAAGTTGCTGGCGCCGGCCACGACTCCGGTGGCAAACATGGCGATTGCCAGTGCTAGGGCGGTAATACGCCGTTGCTTGGTCTGGGCTTCGACCGACCGTGATGGCCGGACGGCTAGACCTGACCGCTCCAGCACGGCTGTGCGTCGGGCCTTCAGGTTTGCATGGTGTGTGTTGCTTGCAGACATCTTCGTCTCCCTCGAATCAGTTCTGTGCGCGCCTTTCGGTGCGCAGAACAAGAGTGCCGGGATGAGGCCTTTAAGGTCAACGGGTCATTCGGACCATGTCCAATGGTCTTAGTTCTGCACCCTTCTATACCTTGAGTTGTGCGACCTTTGCCGAAGCGTCGATGCCACCAAACCTTTACGTCATATGGGTTTTGTTGGTTTCGATTGTCCAGCGGCGTGGTCGCGCAGCTCGAATCCGCAACGATTTGTGTGTGCACTGGGTGTAGAGAGGTCGCACCAATTCGATCCAGAGAGGGCATCTGCGGCGCGTCGATGAGCCGTTTGTCAAGATGCTGTCCGACGCCCAGCAAGCGTGGGCGCACGTGAAGCGTGCGCTGGTGCTTTATGGGGATGCCGGCAGGGCGCGGGCGAGGGCGCGGCAGGGCAGCGATTCAACGCGGGAAGGGAACGCGGGAAGGCTCAGGAGGTGGTGGTGAGGTTACGGGTGGCCCACACAGCGGCCTGGGTACGATCGCTGACGCCGATGTGGGCGAAGATGCGCGTGAGGTGCGCTTTCACGGTGCGCTCAGTGATGCCGAGTTTGTAAGCGATGATGCGGTTTGGCATGCCTTCGCGCACATACCCGAGTACTTCGAGTTGGCGTGACGACAGGTCGTCGGCAACCGTGTGTAAACGCCGCGCGTTGAGCATCACGCTGGCTGCCTTGGGGTCAAGCGGTGACTCGCCGACGTGAATCGAGCGAATTGCTGCCACGATCTGGTCGGGCTCGGTGTGCTTGAGCAGATAACCGTTGGCGCCAGCAGCGAACGCCTCGGTGATACGACGCTGGTCGCTGAACGACGTGAGCACCAGCACCTTGCACTCGGGCAGGCGTGCGGCGACGCGAGCCGTTGCTCCGACGCCATCGAGGTTGGGCATGGAGAGGTCCATCAGCACCACGTCGGGCTTCTCGCGCAGAACCACCTCGACGCCTTCGAGGCCGTCGGTGGCGACACCCACGAGTTCGATATCGGGGACGGTGCTCAGCAGTTGGCTGAGACCAGCGCGAACCATCATGTGGTCGTCGACAATTACTACGCGAATCACTGGCGGTCTCCTTCTCGGCGATGAATAGCGTTGGGGATCTCAACGAGAACTCGTGTACCAACCCCGACTTGGGAGCGGACGACAATACGTCCGCCGGCGTCTGTGATGAGATCTGTCAAAGCTCGTAGACCAAAGTGATCGTTGTTGGCTTTGTTTACTCGGTCCTCATCAGAGAATCCACGGCCATTGTCTTCAACCTTAAGAATCGCCGTGTCGCCCTGTAGGTCGACATCGACCGTCACGTGCGAGGCATCGGCATGGCTGGCCACGTTACGGAGCGCCTCTTGAGCGCTGCGGTAGATCAGGCCTGCAGCGGCGTTCGCCAGATGTGATGCGTCTACGTGAACTGTGAGTTGCGCATCGACACCTCGGGCTTCGAGACGGCGCATCAGATCTTCGAGGGCCGACTGGATTCCTTCTTCGGCTAGGTTTGGTGGATAGATGTCAACGAGCAAGGTGCGCAGTGCCACAACACTGTCGCGGATACTGGCCGAACTCGCGCTGAGTTGCGGATGAGCATCGGCAGTGCCTCGTGCGGCTGCAGCTAGGCTCAGCGACACTCCGGTGAGTTCCTGCACAACGCCGTCGTGGAGATCGCTTGCGATGCGTCGGCGTTCGGCGTTCGACGACTCGATGGCGTGCGACAGGAGGCGCTCACGGTGCAACTGGCCGCTGCGAAGTCGACGGGCGAGGCGCCAGGCGAGTGGGATCTGCACCAGCTCAATGAATACTAGGGCGCCGATGACGATCGGTGCGAACTGGCGCAACAACGTGTTGGTAGCCGAATCGACACGGCTGTACCGGTGGTACGCCTCAACGAGCACGGGAGTGCCATCGACCGAGCTGCCGAATACGTAAGCGCTGAGCAACCTTGACTGTGTCTCGAATTGGTTCTCTGACTCCGTGAGATCCGCCTCTTCAACTACGGGCGGCCCACCATTGAAGATAGCGAGTTCAGCACCGTCGAGGGCGTATTTCTGACCGATGAGGCGGGATTCATCTGAATAGCGGATGACTCCATCCTGCGTCCAGATCTTCACTCGGACGAGTTCATCGTCGAGCACATTTTCGCGCACCACTTTGTCGAGTGCAGCGAGCGCCGCTGGGTCGCCTGCGAGCGCCGCATCGGTGAGCTGCGCGCCGATATGGTCGCGAGAGTGAAGTTCTGTGATTCTCATAATTTCGTCGAGTGCCATACGCTCAGCGGCGGCGTGGCTTGCGTAGAAACTGAAGCCCATCGCTGTACCGAGCGCCAGCATGCCAGCGAGAAGGAAATGGATGACCGGGCGGCGAACGGATACCGGATTCATATCGAGGCCGTCAACAGGGCGGCTTTGGTCGAAGTATCGAGTCTTCGAAGCCGAGCGGCGGTTCTGACGGCGCCCGTCGTAGTACCTCGGTGAGGGTAGGGTGATTTTGAGCGAAGTGGTCAGGTCAGGCGCTTCGACAGTCTCTCCGAGATCCGTTTTCATGAACTGATTGTGACTGACGCATGGCCTAATAGAAATGCGCCAATGGTCCTACAACTAGGAACCCACGCCATCTCAAGGGGCTCTCGCAATCGACCAGGCCGACGCGGCTTACTGAGTATCGCTCTCGTTTGGAGCGATGCGCATCACCCAGACGGCTGCCTGGGTGCGATCGCGAACACCGAGTCGCTGGAAGATGCGGCCACAGTGGGCCTTCACGGTTTTGTCGCTGATGCCGAGTTTGCTGCCGATTTGCTTGTTCGGGTTGCCTGCGGCAATGAGCAGAAGAATCTCTTGCTCGCGCGGTGTGAGCGAGTCGTAGATGGCGCGCGGGCCTCGACCGGCTTTAAAGAGGTTGGCTGCGATTGCTGGGCTGAGCGCTAGGCCGCCAGCGACGACAGCGCGAATGTTGGCAACGAGCACTTCGGGCTCGACGTCTTTGAGCATGTAGCCCATCGCCCCGGCGTCGAGTGCTGCGTTCACTTGCTGCGGATCGCCGGTTGTGGTGAGCGCAATGATCAAAACCTGTGGAGCTTTTGCGGTCAGTTCAGCCGTCGCCGTGATGCCATCCATGACGGGCATCGACAAGTCCATCAGCACGATGTCGGGCAGCAGTTCGCAGCCAAGGTCGACAGCTTCGCGACCGTTCGATGCAAGGCCTACGACCTCGAGATCTTCGATGGAAGAGAGCCACTGGTTGAGTCCGTTTCGAACGAGCGCATGGTCGTCAGCGATGAGAATACGAATCATGTGGTTCCTTTCGGCATCTTGACGATCTGAATCTGTCGTGCTCGTGGGCAGAAACTGCGTCCACACTACCAGTACAGCCGCTCTCACACGTCGTATGTAACCCGACCATGGGGTGCGTGCGCCGTCACGGCGGCCGATGCTCTGTTGGATCGGGCGTAGAGTGAGGCGATGAGTTTTGGACAGACTTCGGGGCCTCCTGCCTCGGCCAAACAGATCGCGTTGCTGCTGTCGTTGTTGAACAACGACGGCTTTGACTTCGCCACTGCTCGCCATCGTTACGGATTCAACCAGCGTCAGGCTCGGGGAAAGTTCACCGGCCCCGAAGCGTCCGAGCTCATAGAGCGATTGACCCGCGAGGCAGAAGACGCCGAAGCAGGATCCGAGGGCGTTGCGCCACGCTTCGACGATCCAGCGGCGATCAAAGCGCAGCAACGAATTGACAGCCAGCGCGACTCGTTGCTCCGTGGCATGCCTGCCGAGGTGTTAGCCAACGAGCTCGAGCGTCGTGGATGGGCCATTATCCCTCCATCATGACGATGGGTGACCCCACCCTTTAGTTGGTGCGGGCTCTGGCGATCTCGTAGCAGGCCAAGGCCGCGGCTGCCGACACGTTGAGCGAGCTGAGTCGGCCGCGCATAGGAATGCTCACGATGAGGTCGCAGCGCTCGCGCACGAGACGCGAGAGGCCTGCGCCCTCTGCCCCGAGCACGAGACACACGCCTTCTTTGGCGAGGTCGCCGATCTCAAAAAGATCGCGGTCTGATGCGTCGTCGAGACCCACGATCCAGATGCCGGCATCCTTCATCCGAATGAGTGCCTGCGGGAGCCCACCCACCACGGCCATCGGCACATGCTCGATTGCGCCTGCCGCCGACTTTGCTGCGGTTGGGGTGATGTGTACTGCGCGGTGTCGGGGCAGAACCACGCCATCGACGCCAGCACCGTCGCAGCAACGCAAGAGTGCGCCGAGGTTGCCCGGGTCGGTGACACCGTCGACAGCTACCAAGAATGGCGCGCGCCCGGCTCGGCGCTTAATAAGGTCGGCGAAGTCGGTCTCGGGAAGCGGGGCGGCGAAGGCAATGACGCCCTGGGGCGCCTCGCTACGCGCAACGGCTTCGAGCTTGCGGCGGTTGACCTCGAGCAATTGCACCCGCTCGTTACGGGCGAGTTGCATGATGTCACCGATTACTTCGTTTTCGTCGAGGTCGGATGCAACCCAGATCTCGCGCACTTTGCGCCTGCCAGCGATGAGAAGTTCGCGTACGGCCTGACGACCCTCGACCTGCTCGCCACCAAGGGTCTTTTCGGGTTTACGAACTGGCGCCTCGCCGGGTCGGGTGACGCCTCCGGTGCGGCCTGCGCCGCGAGAACTGAACTGGCGAGAGCCGGTGGTGGGGCGCCCGCCGCCACTGCTCGAACGTGACGAGCTGCCAGCAGAACGTGAGCCGCCGCCTGCGGCGCTGCTGCCCCCACGTGCGCCGCCAGTTGACTTTGGCGCAGCCGAGCGCCCAGCCCCGCCCGATGTGGTGCGGCTGCCTGGTCGACCCTTGCCTGATGATGGTGATGCACCTCGAGGCGCCATGTCATTTCCTTACTGATTGCGCCGCGTCATCGCGGCTGTGTTACTTCTCGCAGAATCACTGCGACGGCCCAACAAGCAATACCTTCGCTGCGACCGAGCGCACCGAGGCCTTCGGCTCGACGGCCCTTTACGGTGACGTCGGTGCCTGCCGCAGTGCTGAGGCGCTGTTGCATTTCGTCTCGCCGAGGCGCCAACTTCGGTTGCTCGCAAACAACCGAGCAGTCGATGTTGCCGATCATCCAACCAGCCTGAGTGACTAAACCGGCAGCGTGAGCCAGCAGCAAGAGTGAATCAACGCCCTTCCACTGTGGGTCGGTGTCGGGAAAATGCTGGCCGATATCGCCCAAACCAGCCGCGCCGAGCAACGCGTCGGTGACTGCGTGGGCCACCGCATCGGCGTCGCTGTGTCCGTGCAAACCACGTTCGCCGGGAAAGGTGACCCCGCCGAGCACCAGCACTCGCGATGGATCGTCGCTGAAACGATGAATATCGAATCCTTGGCCAACTCTGATTTGAGGAAGCGTCATCGTTGACCCACCTTTGCTCGGGCCCATTCGATATCGGCAGGCACGGTGATCTTGCGATTGTCGGCGTGGCCGACCACGACAACCACGAGCTGGCCCATCGACTCGACGAGCATTGCGTCGTCGGTGCTCTCGCCCAGCGCGGCGTGAGCGTCGCGAAGAATGTGCGCACGAAATGCCTGCGGAGTCTGCACAGCGCGCAACGATGCGCGGTCGGGGGTAGAGACAACTGCGCCCGCAGAGTCGACGACCTTGATTGTGTCGATCACCTCGATGCCGGGCACCGCACACGCCGCGCCTCGAGCCACTGCGTTGATGACATCTGCGTAGAGTTCGGCCGAAGCGAAGGGTCGAGCGGCGTCGTGCACGCAGATGATCGTTGCATCTGCGGGGACCGCGGCGAGACCATTTCGCACCGACTCGCTGCGGCTGCGGCCGCCAGCAACGCCGCCCTCGATGATGGCGTCGGCCTCGGGCACAACGAGCACCACACCATCGGATGCCTCGCGGGCCGTGATCATGGACCAATCGAGGATGCGCACGGCACCTAATTGTTCGTATTGCTTCGGTCTTCCGAAGCGTTGTGAGGAGCCGCCGGCCACGACGATTGTCCACACTTTCTCGTCGCTATTTCTCAGCATGAGCTAGACGGTAGTACCGTCTTGTTGCCATGGCATATGAAGAGCTTCTCTCCCAGAACGAATTCTTCGCCGACGCGAGTCGTGAAGACCTCGAAATCATCGCCCTAACTGCGCGCGAGCAGTCGCTCGTTCGCGGCGACGTCTTGTTCCATCAAGGCGAGGAAAGCCGAGCGCTGTACCTCGTCCTCACTGGGCGAATTGCGCTGGCGATGTCGAATCCCATCGACAACCGCGAGACCATGGTGAGCTTGATGACACCTGGCGATCTCTTCGGAGAGATGCCGATGCTCGATCAAGGCGTGCGGTCGGCCGACGCTCGTGCGCTCGAACCTTCGTCGGTGGTGGCCATTCCGTATGCCGGCATTGTCGACCTGTTCAACAACAAGCCGGCGTTGCTTTGGGGCGTTGCTCGGCTGCTTGCCGGCCGCCTGCGCGATACCAACGAGGCGCTTGCCGATTCGGTGTTTCTCGATGTCACCGGTCGCACAGCCAAGCGCCTGCTCGAACTCGCCGATGGCCGAGATTCGTTCCAGTTGCCGGTGACTCAAGAAGAGCTCGCAGGCATTGTCGGCGCCTCACGCGAGCGAGTGAATAAGGCAATCGCCAGCTTCATCCGGCTCGGTTGGCTCGATCAGCACGATCGTCAGTACACCATCAAGATGCGTGACCGACTCGAGCAGCGTTCTCGCTAGGCGTCGCGGCGTTCGTTGATCATGATGCCCACGGCAACGAGCACGATTACCACAATCGCCAGTGGGATTCCGGCGGCAAGACCGCTGGATTCGTCGGAGGAGAACTCGGGCGTACTGACCATGCGCAGCGCCGACTGATACGGCAGCCACACGGTGGGGTCCTTCACTTTCGCTACAGCAAGCACAATTCTCGCGAGATTCTCGAGCAGCAACGGCCACAGCACCAGCAGGGTGACTGAGGCAGCCGAGTTACGAATGATGAGACCAACGCCGTAGCCGAGCAGGCACAGCATTCCGGACAGCAGCACCAAGCCCACCATCGCGCTGTTGGTGTGGCTGTCGAATGACAAGATGGCGTCGCGGTTATTGAGAATCGTCGATCCAGTAGCAAATGCAACCAACATCACGATTGTGGTGATGGCCATCGAGAAGGCCAATGCGACGACACCCTTGGCGACGAGCACCTTGCGCCTGTTTGGCGTGGCGGCGAAGGAGACGCGGATTGTTCCGTTGCCGTATTCGTTGGTGATGCTCAGTGTGCTCACAACGCCCAGCAGTAAGGCGCTGAGCACCATTGATTGGGTAACCATCGAGACCAAATCTGAGCCGGTGATATCAATGACGTTGTCGGCGAGTGCCGCCACGAGAACCACGATCAACAGCGGAAAAACCCCTGCAATGATGGTGAGGACATAGGTGACGCGGATTGTGCGGAGCTTTATCCATTCGCTTCGAAGAAGGTCCATCACGACACCTGCGGGGGAGCGAAGGGGCTGTGGGTGCGGTATTCCTGGCTGTTTGCGGTGACCTCAAGAAACGCATCTTCGAGCGAGCCTTGCTGCGGCGCCAACTCGTGCAAGACGACGCCGTGTCGCGCAGCAAGTTCGCCGATGGTTGCGGCGCCCACGCCCACGATCTCGACTGTGGTGTCATCAACGACCGTGATCGCAGCGCCGAACTCGATGAGCGGTTGTCGCAACGAATCGACGTTGGGACTTTGCACTCTGACCCACTGTCGGGCGTGCTTGGCGACGAAGGTCTCTACTGACGACGTTTCGACTAAGCGGCCCCGGCCGATGAGCACTAAGTCGTTGGCCATCAACGCCATTTCGCTGAGCAGGTGGCTGCTCACGAGCACGGTCTTGCCTTGGCTGGCGAGATGCACGAGCACGTCTCGCATCCACCGAATGCCTTCGGGGTCGAGTCCGTTTGCTGGCTCATCGAGAATCACTGTGTGCGGATCGCCAAGCAGAACCGATGCGAGTCCGAGGCGCTGGCGCATGCCGAGCGAGAAGCCGCCGACGCGCCGCTTGGCGACTTCGGTGAGGCCGACCAACTCGAGCACTTCGCTGATTCGTTTGAGCCCGATGCCGTTTGACGAGGCGATGGTGCGCAGGTGGTTGCGAGCCGTGCGACCCGGATGCACATAGCCAGCATCGAGCAGTGCACCGATTTCGAACAGCGGTCGCTTGATTGTTTGGTAGGGGCGGCCATCGAACAATGCGGCGCCTGCGTCGGGCCGATCGAGCGCAAGCATGCAACGCATCGCCGTGCTCTTTCCGGATCCGTTGGGCCCGAGAAATCCGGTGACTCGGCCGGGGGTGACCTGAAAGCTCAACTGATCGACCGCGACGGTTTTCCCAAAACGTTTGGTCAGCCCTTGGATCTCAATCACAAATGAGAACCCTAGCCATGCACAGGGCTTGCGGGTTGTTACCCGAGTTACGGAGTTGACACTCCAACTGATCGGAGCCAGTTGCCGGCCACGATGTTTGGGGCACCCTTGCTCACGATGATGGCGTTCATCATGACGCGAATGTCGGCGGTGCCCAGCGCCCTGCTGATTGCGTCGAGTCGCTGGGTGATACCGGGCGTTGACGCCGCGCTTGAGATGAGCGGCAGGACCGCTTGATCGGTGGCAAGACCGAGGTTGTCCTCGAGCTGCGACATATCGCTGGTGATGTTGTGGTCGGCGCTGCGCATGACACCACAGCCGACGTCGCCCTGTGTGATGGCGTCGGCCATCTTGGCCTCATCGAGTTCGACGACTTTGCTGAATGTGGAGCCGTACAACTTGGTGAAGCCGGTGAGGCCAAACGAGGTGCTCGCCGCGAAGTCTGCGGTGCTCCCTAAGGTGACAAGGTTGGCCGCAGCGGCGAGGTCGGACATGGTGGCCAACGAGTTGGCGGTAGCAACCGAGTTTGAGCAGACAATGCTGGGCTTGTCCTGTGCCAGCGCCGGAGCTCCGAACAGCATTGTGCTGGGCAGGATCTCGCCGATGGCGTTGATCTGCGCGGTCACTCGATCGGCAGTTGATTGCCCCGAGCTCACGGGTGGACCAACAGTGGTCGTGGTCTCGCCGTCAATAGTGACCACTGGTGCGGCCGGTTGTGGCGGTGCGGTAGTGGTGGCAGCTGCGACGGTGCTGGTGGAGGCGATGGTTGTGACGCTCGACGCAGGGGCCGCTGTAGTTGTTGCCGCAGCAGCATCTGGCTCTGCGGCGATGACCTGGGCGAGTAGGTCGCCGGTATAGGTAATGAGAATGTCGGCCTGACCGCTGTTGACCGCGGCGTAGCCTTCGGCCAGTCCGGCCACCGGGTCTTTGCGGCCAACGCGGATGCCGGCCTTTTCGAGAGCCTGGGCGTAGACCTCGGTCAGCACTCGACTCTGATCGTTGTCGAACCCAACCACAACCACGGTCTCAACAGTGGCATCGGTTGTTGGCGCCGATCCAGAACTGCCACAAGCACTGATGCCCAGCGAGCCGAGAATCAACAGTGCGGCGCTGACGCGCCGACCCAAGTGAGTTGTGGTCATGTGAGACTCCCCGAAATGTGCGACCGGAGAGGTCAGATTCCCCCCGCAAACGTGTCGATCATCAATCGCACATCGTCGGCCAAAGGATACAGAATCGGTGTTGTGCAACCGGTTGCGATGTATTCGCTGACCTTCGCACGCACTTCGTCGGGCTCACCGCTGGCGGTGATCATCTGCACGATGTCGTCGGGAACCATCTTGCTGGCGGCCACAACTTCGTCGTGTGTGGCCGGCCACGTGAGCACGGCGCCAATTTCGTCGAGTAACTCTTGCGGTACTCCCGACGCCTTCATGATGTGCGGCTGCTGGCCGAGATACTGCGTGACCAACAAGCGAGCATTGTCGAGAGCATGCTTGCGGTTGCGATCAACAGAACACACCACCAACTGTGGGCGGTCGATGTCGGCGAGGGTGCGTCCGGCTTTGGCAGCGCCGCGAGCCAACGCCTCGAGGGCGCCTACGTTGTAGCTCGGCGACACGAGATAGTTCAGCACCGCGCCGTCGGCGATCTCGCCAGTGAGTTCCATCATCTGCATGCCCGTGGCGCCGATGTAGATGGGCACATCTTTAGGTCGACGTTCTTGGTAGACGTAGTCGAGTTCAACGCCGTCGAGATGCACATAGTGACCGTCGAACGTGACGGTTTCGTTATTCAACAGGGCGCGCACAACAGTGACGATCTCGCGCATGACGGTGAGCGGCCGAAGTCGCTCGATACCAACTTTGGCTGCGAGCGGATCCCACCATGCGCCGAGTCCGCAGATGTAGCGGCCGGGTGCAAGGTCGTCGAGTGTGCTGAACGTGCTTGCGAGTCGGGCCGGGTTACGGGTCCAACAATCGATAACACCCGAACCGATCTTGATGCGATTGGTGGTTGCGCCAAACGCTGCCATTGGCACAACGGCGTCGCGCACGAGCCGACTATCGGCCTGCCACACGGCATCGAACCCTTTGTCCTCGGCGTAGCGGACCAGTTCGATTCCCTCAGAAATGGTGTGGGCGTCTTGCAGATATAGCGCGACAGGAGTAGTCATGAGTACCGATCGTGGCCGAGTGGTTTACAAACTGTCAAGACAAAGGTTGCTGGGCTCGTCTCATTGCATGCCGAGATCGCTGCCGAGATCGCTGCCGAGATCGCTGCCGAAGCGGTGGCTGTTTAGGCCAGCCTGAGCCAACTACCGTGACAGAGATGGACGGTCCGCGGGAGGCGAAATCCAGTACCAATCGTCTCGTGTCTTTCTGCGTTGTCGCCGCACTGATACTGACAGCGGTTGTTGCATACGGCTTTACGGATACCGGTCGATGGAAGCGATCGGGGCCACCGATCACCGTCTCAGGATGGGCGCCGTATTGGCAAGCCGACTCGGCATTGGCGTCGTTCAACGCCAATGCCGCCGTGTTCGGCGATATCTCAATGTTCGGATACTTCACCGATGCGGCCGACGCAGTGAAGCCATACGCAACGATGGATCCCAACGCTCCGCTTGTTCTCAAGCGAGATGCGAGAGCCGCCGGCGTCGAGTTCGTGGCCTCGATCATCGACGCCACTCAACCACGCGAAATGGCTGCGATCCTCGCCGACCCTGCCACACGCGCCGTGCATGTCGAAGCGGTGACCCAGTTCGCAATCGCTAGCGATGTTGATGGTGTCGATCTCGACTACGAGAACTTTGCCTTCAACGACGGCAAAGCCACGTGGGCTGCGACGCGTCCGAACTGGATTGCCTTTCTTACCGAGCTGTCGAAATCGTTGCATGCTTCGAACAAGAGCCTCACGGTCAGCGTGCCACCCGTGTACGACAACAAACGCACCAATGACAGTGGCTACTGGGTCTATGACTACGCGGCGATGGGCAAGATCGTCGATCACATTCGTGTGATGGCGTATGACTTCAGCACCTCGTTGCCCGGTCCGATAGCACCACTCGACTGGGTCACCAGGGTTGTTGCTGCGACGCGCTCGATGGTGCCACGTGAACGCATCATCCTTGGCGTCCCTGTGTACGGATACGACTGGGTTGTGAACACCGTTGGCGTGTGCCCAGTTGACAACAAGCCGCGCCGCAAGAACCTGTCGACGAAGTCGGCTGCCGAACTTGCTGCGAGTAAAGGCATTGTGCCTACGTGGGATATGGCTCACGCCGAGCGCACGTTTACCTACGCCGAAACGGTGACCGGAATAGATGCCGCCGGGGCGCCCACGTCGTGCACTGCAAACCGTGTGGTTTGGTACGCCGACGCGCAGGCGGTGCATCAACGCGCGTGGTTGGCCGAGCGGCAAGATCTTGCGAGCATCGCGCTGTGGTCATTGGGTAGCGACGACGTGTCGGTGTGGCAGGGCATTGCGGCCGCTCGCGCCGACCTCGCGCAGTGGCCCTAGCCGCGGGTCGACTGCAGGGCGATGCGATGGCTATAGCCGGCTGAACAGCCGCACAGCTTGCTCGGCTGCTTTGGCGCGAACCTCGGCGATATCCACTCGTGTGCACACGCCGTTATCGAGCAATAGTTCACCATCGCCGTTACGGACATCGAGCGCTCTGATGCCCGGCGTGAACGCCACGTGCCACGGCGAATCGACGTGATCGTAATTCCAGGTGACCTCGTCTGAGAGTGCCTCGGGAACGAGCTGCCAGCCGTTTGCGAGCCACTGCCACGCAGTCTCGGGCGACGCAGTGACATCGTCGGCGCGGTGGGCCACATAGGCCAAGCGAAACTCTTCGAGCATGTCGGCGCCTATGCCATCGGTGCCCAGAACAACCATGTTTGGTCGTTGCGCCGGAAACGCATATCCGACTGCGTTGTTCATGTTGCTGCGCGGGTTATGAGCCAACGCTCCGCTGAGGTACTGATTGAGATGAACGCCGTGCACGAGCAGCCAGTTGCTTGCGGTGAGATGGTCGAGTCGAGCAGCCGCACTGGAGTCGATCTCGCCTTCTCCAACATGAACGTGAACGCCTACGTCGAGCGCGTCGGCGAGATCGGCCGCCGCTTGAAGGGTCTCATCGCTACAGGTGAAGGCTGCATGAATGCCCACCATGCCGCGTCCGCCGCCCCGAATGAATCGTTCGCACTCAGCGAGTCCGCGCGCAGCGGCCGAGGTCATCTCGCTTGGCGGAAGTGCTGAGTCCCAGAGAGCCCCGTTGTCCTGCCAGCGATCGGTGACGCCGTAGGCGCACACCACGCGCACACCCACTTGGGTGCACGCGTCGGCAATGACCTGAAGGCTGCCTTCGATCGCGTTTGGTCCTTCGTGGTGGTCGATGATCGCAGTGGTGCCGCTTTGCAGCGCCTCGACTGCTCCGAGCATCGCGCTCCACTTGAGCATCTCGAGATCGAGTGCAGCGTCAAGTCGCCACCACACCTGTTGCAGGATCGACAAGAAGTTGTTGGGGTTTTGAGGCGGAGCCGGCATACCGCGCGCAAGCGACGAGTAGAGATGGTGATGAGCGCACACCAGACCAGGCGTGGTGGCCGACATCAGTGGTGTTCGCCGCGCCAGATGGGTGAGCGCGGAGGTTCGAACATTGCCGCCATTGGCTGCCCATCGATAGCGGCGAACGCCATCGGCCCCCACCAGGAAGCACCGGCGGCTCCGGCGGGCAACGAGTCGCGTGAGAACCAGCCAACGTCGGCGGTCTCGAGTGGATGCGGCTTGAGTTCGCCGCCGGTGGCCCGACAGTGAAACAACAGCATGTACATCGCAAAGCGGGTGAAGCCCATGCGTTGGCCATCGAGTACAGCAATGATCTGCACCGGTTCGCACTCGATGCCGGTTTCTTCGAGCACTTCTTTGACGACGACTTCTGCAGGCGAGTAGCCGGCGTCTGCCCAGCCGGTTGGGTACAACCAGATGAAGCTGTCAGAGCGCTGAACGAGCAGAATCTCGCCCTCGTCGTTGCCAACAATGGCGCCGATTGCGACCTTCGGTGTCACGTATCCGGGCACACCTTCGCCGACGCTTTCCATCCATTCCTGAATGAAGTGGTCTTGCTCGCGGCGTACCTCGAGGGCATCGTCGGCGGCCGCTTTGATGTCGCCTGCGACGTGAAGCACTTCTTCGAAACGCTCACGCTCGTAGAGGCTTTGGGTAAAGCTCAGACCTGTGCGCGCAATGCCAGCGAGAGCTTCGCTCCAGCGAACCAAATCTCGGGTGAAGTCCTGTGGGTTTGGGTCACTCACGGGCGCGACCCTACCGCAGGGGTCATGACGCAGGTCCTATCGCAGCGACCCAAATGACGCAGTTACTCGCCTCGGTGCTCAGGTGAATCTCGTTGACGTCGACGGTCGAGAACGGTCTTGGCTTTCCACGCCCCCCAGATGAGGCCAGGTTCTTGTAGCGACTCGTCGACGTCGCCCCACGCTGCCGGACTGAGGTCGTAGATGTCGCCAGGAAACGACCGCAACGAGAAGTCGCCACGATGCGGCGGCGTGACGCCAGCAGCGCGTAGCACCGAAGTTGGGTAGCGAACAGCAGCCCGTAAGACACTGAGTGGATTGCTGCGTTGGGTATCGACATCTGTGGCCAACAGTTCGTTCATCTCGCGCAGAACCACCGGCGCAGCGGACTGAGCCATCTGACGCGCCTCGGCCAACAACTGATCTGAATGCGGATACCCATTTCGACGAGCGGTGTTCATCACGCAACCCACGAGCCACTGGGCCAAAACGGCCTCGACTGCATCGGCGAGCAGTTGCGGATATTCGTTCACCCGCACATCCTCGCACGGTGGTAGCGAATCCCTCAATGGTTGCTCACCTACACTTGCGGCTCATGAGCACGCGTCGTTCGGCCAAGTCGCTCAGGCACGTGCCGATGATCCGAATCGCTGTGCTGGGCGCCGTCTTGGCGGCGTGCAGCGCTGCTCCTAGTGCAACGACGTCTTCAGCTCCGCCCGAGTCGTCAGCGCCCAATGTTCCAAGCGTGAGGGCCGACGATGGCATATTGCGTGTTGGCATTTTGTTGCCAGCGAGTGGCGAAGGAGCAGCCATCGGGCAGTCGGCGCGGGCTGCGGTACGCGTTGCCGTTGCGCAGGCCAATGCCAACGGTGGAGTTCGCGATCGACCGGTCGAACTCGTGATCCGCGACGAAGGCTCCGATGCGGCGTCGGCGGCCGCGAGCTTTCAACAGTTGGTCGACTCGCAGGTCGACGTGGTGGTCGGACCCGCGTCGTCGAACGTTGCAATCTCGCTGGCATCGACCATCGCTAGTTCGGGTATCGCCGCATGCTCTCCAAGCGCATCCACCATGGCGCTCGACAACATTCCTTCACGCAGCATGCTGTTCCGAACGATTGCCTCAGACAGCTTGCAAGCCGAAGCAATGGCCGAAGCCATCGAGCAGACGGGCTCGAAATCGGCTGCTATCACCTTTGTCGATGATGGCTACGGGCGGCCCTTTGCGCAGGCGTTGCAGCGAGCGCTCAGCCGGCGGAGCATCAAGGTCAGCGAATTCGCTGGGTTTACCGTTGACGACGACGAGTTCGCTCCTGAGGCCAAGGCGTTGTTGGCATCTCAGCCTGATGCGATCGCTCTCGTTGGAGACGCCGATGCCGGTTCGCGCATGTTGGTGGCGCTTGCGCAAGCCACTGATGCGAAGCCCCGTGACATCGTTGTGAACGATGCACTGCGGCGCCCCATGTCGATCGGAGTCCTTGGCTCGATCGCCCAGGCGGTGCGCGCCAAGCTCGTCGGAGTGTCGCAGAACGTGGTGACTGCTGACGACGAAAGAGAAAGCGGCAAACTCGTCGCAGACATTGCTGAGCTCACCAAGGAGTCGGCTTCTGGGCTCTTTGCGACTCAGGCCTTTGACTGTGCGAATTTATTCATGCTCGCAGCACTTCAAAGTGGCTCCACTCGTGCGGACCTTATTGCCGACGAGGTTGGCGCTGTCAGCGTTGGTGGGTCGGCATGTTTGAGCTTTGTAGCGTGTGCCACGTTGCTTGCCGATGGTCGCAACATTGACTACGACGGCCCAAGTGGGCGGCTGCAACTAGGACTCAGCGGCGATCTGTCGAGTGCCGACTTCGAGGAATTCATCTTTGATCCCGATGGCCGCGACATTCATAAGTCGTCGATCGCTGTTAGTGCAGGCGGGGGCTGAGCCCGGGGTTACTTGTAGTCGGCGAAGAGTTGCTCGGGCGGTGTAATCATGCCCACGTAGAACTGGCCAAAGTCGGCATAGATGGCCGAGGCCCGATCGAAGCGCATCGTGTAGACCACGTCTTTAAGGTCGTCGACATGGTTGCCAAACAGCGTGACGCCCCACTCGAACTCGTCGAGACCCGACGATGCGGTGATGAGTTGCACGATGCGGCCAGCAAAGGTGCGCCCACTCTTGCCATGGTCTTGCATCAACTCGACACGCTCGTCGTACGGCAAGGTGAACCAGTTGGCGCCTTGCTCGCGTCGCTTCGACATTGGGTAGAAACAGAACGCATGCTTGCCTTCGGGAGGAAGCACCGGATACAAACGAGGCTGCAGCATTTCGGCTGGCATGTTCTTGGCGTATTCGCTGACCTCGGTGATCGAGACGTAGCTGTCGCTCACAGTGAGGCCCGCAACTTGCACCCGTGCCTGCAGGCGGCGCAGCACGCGCATATCGGCGTGTAGCGCCATGATGGCGACGTCGCACTTGTGGCCGAGCATTGCGGCGGTGATGACCTGAGCGCCTTCGGCTTGGGCTGCCTTGATGCCAGCAGTGAACACCTCGTTATCAAGGTGCTCGGAGTTGTGGCAGAACAGGTGCAGGACCGTGAGGCCCGTACTTGGAACGACGGGCTGGGACTGGGTCGACATGGCATGCACGCTACCGGCCTGTGCGTGCGAGCACTATTCGCCGACCCGGTCAGTCGAGCCGTTCGGGAGAATAGATGTTGAGCCGATCGGAGCGCACGAACCCGGCAAGCACCAGGTTGGCGCGCCGCGCGGTCTGCACCGCCAGCGACGTAGGGGCGCTCACGCTGACGAGCACGCTGAAGCCGCCGGCCCATGCTTTTTGCACCATCTCAAAGCTGGATCGCCCACTCACAAATAGTCCGAGCCCGGTGGCAGGTAACTGATGATCAAGCAACATTCGCCCGATCACTTTGTCGACAGCATTGTGGCGGCCGACATCTTCTCGGGTCAGCGAGATGTTGCCCTGTGCGTCGAACACCGCTGCGCCGTGAACCGCGCCGGTGCTCGTGAACAAGGCTTGGCTGGCGAGGACCCGTGCGCAAATGTCGGGGAATGTGTCGAAGTCGAAAGCAACTGCGTTGGCTGGGTCGAGCGGAGCCAGTTGGCTGCAGAGTTGGTCGATGCTGTCGTTACCGCACAGCCCGCAACTGCTCGACGTGGTGCCGAGGCGCGGCGTTGGCGTGGGTGCGCGCCCGCCGGTTTCTACGGTGACAACGTTGAACTCACTGGTTACGGCTGAACCATTTGCGCAGTATCGAACGCTGGTGACGGGCATGCCGCCGAGCGCTCCCTCGGTGTGGCAAAAGCCCACGGCGAGTTCGTAGTCGTTGCCTGGCGTACGCATCGTGGTGCTGATCTGCACGCCATCGAGCTGGATCGACATTGGCTCCTCGACGATGAGATCGTCGGGTTGGCGCCGCCGTGATCCGCCCGCTGTAACACGGGTGACGAGCAGAGTGTCGGTGCGGCTACGGGGCATCACTTACCGAGAGTAGCGAACATGCCTAACGTTTTCGTGCTGCCGGGCGAAGGCCGCGCTGCGGTCGTCTCGGCCGCACCTACAGGAGGTATCTGAGTGAAAATCAACACGCGCATTTTGGGAGCCGAGGTGCTTGGCACCGCGGTGCTCATGCTCGGTGGTCCCGGTACGGCCATTTTGATGGATGACAGCGGCTCCAAATTGCTGGCCGTGTCGCTGGCGTTCGGCTTTTCCCTGCTCATCATGGCCTATGTCATCGGGCCAATTAGCGGTTGCCACATCAACCCTGCGGTGTCATTCGGTTTGTGGGTCTCGCGCAAGATCAGCGGGGCGCATGCGCTTGCCGCGGTCATTGGTCAACTCATTGGCGCGTGGCTCGGTGGACTCATCATCTGGGGCATCGTGAAGGCTTCGAACTCCGACTTCGGTGGAGGTTCATTTGCTTCGAACGGTTACGGCATCCATTCGCCAGCCGGTTACAACCTTGGCTCGGCCGCGATTGCCGAGATTGTCTTCACTGCGTTGCTCGTCATCGTGGTGTTGTTCACCACCACCAAGAAGTTCAGCGTCGGTATGGGCGGTCTGGTTGCCGGTATCACGTTGGCTTTGATCCACCTCATTTCAATCCCGATTGATAACACGTCGGTCAACCCGGCACGCAGCTTTGGCGCAGCGATCTTCGCAGCACCGAGCAACGAAGCGTTCAAGCAACTCTGGGCGTTTGTGGTGTTCCCACTTGTTGGCGCAGCGGTTGGTGCAGCGGTGTTCATGTTCCTGAATTCAGAAAAGGCGGAAGCGGCAGAAGCAGAAACGGCAACTGTCTAGTTCTGGGCGTAGGCATGGCGCTGCGTTAAGGTGGTGCCATGCCTTCCGCTTTTCCTCCCTTTGACGGCTCTGCGCCTGTCAGCCAAAAGTTCAGCTCAGCCCCAGAAATGGGCATCGATACCTCGAAGCGCTACACCGCAACGATGGACACCTCGATGGGCACCATGGTCATCGCTCTCGATGCGATCAACGCTCCGCTCACGGTGAACAACTTCGTGTTCTTGGCGCTCAACCACTATTACGAAGGCGTCATCTTCCACCGCATCATCAACGGCTTCATGTGCCAAG
Organism: Ferrithrix thermotolerans DSM 19514; assembly: GCA_945861025.1. Classification (GTDB taxonomy): domain Bacteria; phylum Actinomycetota; class Acidimicrobiia; order Acidimicrobiales; family Ilumatobacteraceae; genus WLMZ01. The sequence goes on along the minus strand of CAMASN010000023.1, from coordinate 17,501 downwards.
GCGGAGACCCAACCGGCACTGGCACCGGTGGCCCCGGCTACAAATTCAACGACGAGCCCGTCAAGCAGCGTTACCAGCTTGGCTCCGTCGCGATGGCGAACGCCGGACCCAATACAAACGGCAGCCAGTTCTTCCTGATCAGCGGCGCCAGCGGTGTTGGCTTGCCGCCGCAGTACAACCACTTCGGTCAGATCGTGAAGGGCCTCGAGGTCCTCGATGCAATGCATGCAGTGCAAACCGCTCGCGGCGATCGCCCACTCACCGACGTTGTCATCAACAAAGTCACCATTACCGTCGCCGATTGAGTCGCACGCTCGAGGCCGCTGAGGCACGTCGAATAGCGCTCGCTGCGCAGGGCTTCGCAGATCCGCGACCCACAGGTCGCGTCGATCGTCGTCACCTCCGCAAGGTGCTCAATCAGATTGGCCTCATCCAGATCGACGCGGTCAACGTGTTGGTCCGCAGCCAAGAACTCCCTCTGTTTTCGCGCCTCGGCGCGCATCCGCGGTCGCTGATCGCTGAGGCCACCGAGGCCGGCGAACTGTTCGAGTATTGGGTGCACGAAGCCAGCCATGTACCCACCGAGCATTACCACTTACACAGGTGGCGAATGGTGGGCGAACACGGTTGGGGCACGTTCAAGCGGCTCAACGAACGTCGTCCAGATTTCGTTCACGAGGTGCTTGAACGAGTCCGCGAAACCGGGCCGGTGGTGGCCGGCGATTTCAATTCTCGTGTCGGCCCCAAAGGCACATGGTGGGATTGGGATGATGCCAAGATCGCGCTTGAGCACCTGTTCTACATCGGCAAAGTGGCGGGGCGTCGCCGTCCAAAAGATTTCGCGCGTCTCTACGATCTCGCCGACCGATGGATTCCTCGTGAGGCGCTCGATCGCGAGGTGCCAAGTGAGTCCGAGGCGCGCAAGCAACTCTTGGTGCTCGCCGCAAAGCATCACGGGGTCGCAACGCTCAACGACCTCACCGACTACCACCGTCAGAAGAATGCGCCCTGCAAACCATTGGTCGACGAGCTGGTCGAAGAGGGCGAACTGGTTGCAGTGAATGTCGATGGTTGGAAAGAGCAGGCGTATATGCATCCGCAGGCGCGTGTGCCGCGCCGAGTGGATGGCCGGGCCTTGCTGAGTCCATTCGACTCGCTGGTCTTTAACCGCGAGCGCACCGAACGCATCTTTGGTTTTCGTTACCGCATCGAGATCTACACGCCGCAGCCCAAGCGCGTGTTCGGGTACTACGTGCTTCCGTTTTTGCTGGGTGACGAGCTCGTTGGTCGGGTCGATCTCAAGGCCGATCGTCAGAACTCAACGCTGCTGGTGCAGGGGTCGTATGCCGAGCCGGGTGTTCCTGATGGGGTCATCGTTCCCGAACTGGCCGATGAACTACGGCTGATGGCGCGTTGGCTCGAGCTCGAATCTGTGCAGGTTCAACCGCGCGGCGACCTTGCTCGCTCGTTGTCGAAGGCGTTCCCGCCCAACTGACGAAGCGCAATGCCCACATGCTGCGTCGGTGAGGTCATTACGATTCGATTGATGTCCTCCGAAGCCGAGCGCGACAACTCTGAGACGAGCAACACCAAGGCTGCGCTGCCGCTGTGGGCAACGGTGATGCCGCGGTGGGTGTGGCGAGCGGTCGCAATTTTCTGGATCGGCTATTTGGTCACGATGTCCACAAGGTTCATGTTCGACCGGCTCACCGGCATATTGCTGCTGTTGCTGATTTCGCTGTTTCTTGCGTTGGCGATTGAACCCGGGGTGAACCGTTTGGCGGCCCGTGGCTGGCGCAGGGGTTCGGCCACGGCGATCATCTTGCTCGCAGTGTTCTTGTCCACCCTCATCTTTGTTGCCGCCATTGCTTCGTTGGTGGGTGGTCAGATCGCAGACATTTTGAACGACTCACCAAAGACCATCACCAAGGTGGTCGGGTTCATCAACCGACACTTCAATGCTGACATCAATCCGCAGAAGGTGATCGACAGCACCCAAGACCCCAACGGCGCCTTCCAGAGGTTCATCAAGTCGCAACAGGCAAGAGCGTTCGATGTTTCGGTGGCTGCGCTTGGGGTCTTGCTACAACTTTTCTCGGTCTTACTGTTCACGTTTTACCTCGTGGCCGATGGTCCGCGCATGCGCCGCAGTATCTGCAGTCGGCTGCGCCCCGAACGTCAGCAACGGGTGCTCTACGTGTGGGAATTGGCCATCACCAAGACCGGTGGTTACCTGTATTCGCGAGCACTACTCGCGTCGTTCTCGGCGTTCTTCCATTGGGTCCTCTTCCAGTCGCTGGGTACGCGGGCGCCAATCGCGATGGCCTTGTGGGTGGGTCTGATCAGTCAGTTCTTACCCGTTGTCGGCACGTATCTCGCTGGCGCGTTACCGATCTTGTTGGCCTTGGTTGACTCGCCCGGCAAAGCACTGGTGATGCTTGTGTTTGTGATGCTGTATCAGCAGCTCGAGAACTACTTGTTTCTACCGCGCATTACGGCGCGCACGATGGAGCTGCACCCAGCCTTGGCGTTTGGTGCGGCGCTTGCTGGCGGCGCGGTGCTCGGGCCGGTTGGAGCGATTCTTGCCTTGCCGGCGGCGGCGATGGCTCAGGCTGTCCTGAGCGAGGGCGGTGTTCGACACGAGGTCATTGATGTGCCGTTGACTCGCGTGGGTAGCGACACGTTCAGCATGAAGAAACGTCGTCGTAAGAAGGGCGATCAGGCCGCGGCCGACGAGTCGTCAGCTGATGAGCCAGCGTGATTTCGTTGGGCTGGCTGGGTTAACCAGTGGCTGAGATTCCTTTTGTCGAGCCGCTCGATGACGTGCGCTACGGCGCCGTCGAGCAGGTCTCGCCGCTGATTCGGCGCATCATCGCCAACAACCCCAGCAAGTACAGCTACCGCGGCACGGGTACCTACATCGTGGGGCATGGCGATGTGGCGGTTATAGACCCCGGTCCGGCGCTCGATGAGCATCGCGATGCATTGGCGGCAGCGCTCGACGGGCAACGTGTCAGAGCCATCTTGATTACGCATTGTCACAGCGATCATTCGCCGCTGGCAGCGTGGCTCCGTGAGTCCACCGGTGCCCCCACCATTGCGTTCGGGCCCCATGGCGTGGTCGCAATCGACAACGACGATGACGATGACGACACCGAATCTGAGACCGAGTCCGAGACCGAGCACGAGTCCGACATCAAGATGAAGGAATCCATCGACGTTGCCTTTGTCCCCGATGTTTACGCCGTCGACGGCAGCATCGTGGCGAGCGCTCGTGACTGGACCATGCGTGCGGTGTTCACCCCTGGCCACACGTCGAATCACATGTGCTTTGCCCTCCACGAGGAGCGAGCGCTGTTCACCGGCGATCACGTGATGGGTTGGAGCACCACGGTCGTGTCGCCACCCGACGGCGACATGCGCGCCTACATCAACTCGTTGAGCAAGGTGATCGAACGCAACGATCGCATCTTGTGGCCAACGCACGGCAATCCGGTCACCGATCCGCAGCTGTTCTTGACGGCATATCTCGCGCATCGTCTCGAACGCGAGGCACAAGTGCTCGCCCAGGTGCGCAACGACGTTCGCACCATCGATGCAATCGTGAAGGTGTTGTACTCAAACGTTCACAAGGAACTGCACAAGCCCGCGGGTCGCAGCGTGTTGTCGCATCTCGTCAAACTTGTTGCCGACGGATCTGTCGCGGTCGATGGCGGCGGCGCGCCATCGCTGAAGTCCACCTTCGTCATGCCGCGCGCGTAGTTGCGCTCGCCGCTCCAACGCTGAAGACTGTTGTATCCACTCATCGGAGGCACTATGGCCACGGGCTCAGCAAGCGTCATCATCAATCGCGCACCTGCCGAGGTGTTCGCAGTTGTCGCCGACATCACTCGCACCGGCGAGTGGAGCCCCGAATGCATGTCGGGCCGTTGGGTCGATGGTGCATCCGGTCCAGCAGTCGGAGCGAAGTTCGAAGGCGATAACAAAGTCGTCATCGCCGGCATCCCGATGAAAAAGTGGACCACCACGTCTGAGGTCACGGCATACGCACCGGGCGAAGTGTTCGAGTTTGTAGCCGAGGGTTTCACCACCTGGCGGTACGAGCTTGAGCCAACAGGCGCCGGTACCAAGTTGACTGAGTCGTTCAGCTTCGATGCATCGACAGGAATGCAGGGCTTCATCTACGAGAAGCTTCTCCGTAGGTCACGTTCGATGGTAAAAGGCATTCAGGCCACCTTGACGAATATCAAGGCAGTGCTCGAGTCATAGGGCGTGTCCGAACCAACGTTTGGTCGAGGTCTATGCTCGACTACAGGCCATGTCGGGAAAGCTCCCGACCCGCTCGAAGGAGTGGCCGTGCCAAAGTCGAAGATGTTCGTGCTAGGTGCTTCCTCGTTAGTGTTTGCGCTGTCAGTAGGCGCCTGTAGTTCGGGGGGCGATTCCTCGCCAGACACGACAACAACAACCACGGCGCTGTTATCGCTGCCAACCACAACGGTGGCGCCCACAACCACGCTGCCGCCTGAGAGCACCACCACAACCACCACCATCTCGGCCACAGCCACCGACTGGGAAGTAGTGGTCGGCATCTTCACTACCGAGGTCAAGGCGCAAGCTCAGATCGACAAGCTCACAGCCGCCAAGTTTGTGCCCTTCTCGATTAAGCCAGTCGATGGCAAGTTCGCAGTGGTGTTGCCGGGACTTGTTCATCAGGCGGCCAGAGCGATGGTGTTCCAGATCAATGAAGCAAAAGTTGGATCAGCCCGGGTGTTCCATCTCACGGGCGATTCGGCGACCAACTTCGAAGTTGTGGCTGGTATCTACACCACGTCGGCGAAGGCGCAAGCTCAGATCGACAAGCTCACGGCAGCCGACTTTGCCGGTTTCAGCATTAAGCCGGTTACGGGCAAGTTCGCGGTAGTGCTGCCCGGCCTCACCAACTCCGTTGCCTCGGCGATGGTGACCAAGATCAATGCGGCGGGCCTTGGCCCCTCGCGCGTGAAGCAACTGCTCTAGCTCACGGCACCCAGGGTGCAGGGCGCTTCTCGAGGTAGGCGGTCATGCCCTCTCGGGCAGCGTCGCTGGCGAATAAACGAGCCGACAACTGGGCGGTCCACTCGAAGGCTTGCTGTTCGGCCATCGTGGGCACGGTTGCGATGAGTTGCTTTGAGGCCGCAATTGCGGCCGGTTCTCCGGCGAGCAGATCGTTCACGATTGCATCGATCTCGGCGTCGAGCGCGTCGGCTGGTACGGCCGCGTTGATGAGGCCCATTCGTGCGGCTTCGGCTGCAGAGAAACGGTGGCCGCGCAGGAATGCTGCTTGCGCATCGACTAGGCGCAGTTTGGGCAGGCAGACCACTGAGATCATTGCCGGAGCAACGCCGATGCGTACCTCGGTGAAACCGAACTGAGCCGTCTCGACGGCGACCGAAATGTCCATTGCTGCGGCGAGTCCCATGCCGCCGGCCACGCAGTGCCCGGCGATGCGCCCAACGTATGGTTTTGGAGAGTGACGGAACCGGCCGAAAAATGTTTGGGGCACGAACGCGCTCGTATTCGTCCCGTCGGATGAGCGCTCAGACAAGTTCGCGCCAGCGCAGAACACCGAGCCCGAATTGGTGAGCACGACAACGCGTACTGATGCGTCGTTGTCGGCGAAATCGAGTGCAGCAACGAGCTCGGTGGTGAGCTCGGTGCTGAGCGAGTTGCGCCGCTTGTCGTCGTTGAGCGTGATGGTGAACACGCCACTGTTGAGAACGGTTTCGACAACCGACATCACGACCCCCGCGGTGCTGGAACGTTTGTTGCGCCGCCAGCAAAGGCCTGCGCTCGTTGCAGCCAATGCATCGCAAGGTCGCCAGCTTGCAGTCCGGTGTCGGCAACGTTGCGGCGCTGGGTGACAACGAGGCAGAAGTCTTCGAGCGAACCCGTGACGGTGTCGTCGGCGGTGTCGGGCCCCCACGTAAACATGTGGCCATCTGCGCCAGCGAGCACCAACCTCACCGTGCCAACGGGAGCTGTCTCGCCGCGCACGGTGTATGACCATCCGCGTGTAATGAAGCCCAACTGGGCGATGTGGCGAATGCGATCGGTGGCGGGTCGACGCACTCCGACGGCGTCGGCGATGTCGGTGCCGTGCGCCCACACCTCCATCAGGCGAGCGGTGAGAAACGACTTGGCGCCCATCGATGGCCCGTACCACGCGACACGCGTGGTCTCTTCGAGCGTTGCCGCGGCATCGGCAAGAAGTTGGCGGTTCGTTCGCCATGCATCGAGCTTCGTAGCTGGGCCCAATGCGCGAAACGCGCCGAGGATGAAATCGTCGCCGCCGTCGCTTGAGCTGCCCGCTTGAGTCAGCAACGCATCAACGCTTGTGCGAAATTCGGCGGGGTTCGTGACAGCCAGCGCTGCGGCGCCATCGAAATAGGTGAGGTGCCCGAGTTGGTCGGTCACATTCCATCCTGGGCTCGGCGTGATGACAGACCACTGCTCGGGCGTGAGCGCTGCCACCAATGTGTCGAGCGCCTGCTGCTCGTCGAACAGGTCGCGTTGTACTTCGGCGAGATCAGTCATGTTGTGCCTCGTTCGTTGGTTGAGCGCGCATACCGCGCAAGAAGATTTCGAGCATTGCCTCGGATGCTTGGCGCGGCGATGTCTGCAGCGTTGACATGACCTCGGGGCGCGAAAGATCGCGTCCGATGTTGGCTAACACTCGCGCAGCCGCGCCAGTGTCGACCGGGTGGATGTCGCCACGTTCGAGCGCGAGGTCGAGCAGGCAGTGAGTGACGGCGATGAGATAGTCGGCATGCACATCGCCGAGTCGCAGTGCCGCTGGCATGGTGGCGAGATCGCGTGCGAACGGCTCGCTGAGGCCATTGACCGCTTCGTTCGCAGCCTTGAGATACGACTGCAGCGCGTCGAGCGGGTTCATGTCGGGAGCGAGTGCCGCCATTGCGCTGCGACCCACCCGCCAGAGGTTGCGGTCGACAACGACGAGCACGAGTTCGTCACGGCTTGGGGCAAGGCCGTACAGAGTGCGCAGCGAACATGTTGTATGCGCCGCAATCTCGGCCATCGTGAGGTGAGCAAAGCCGTGGTCGAACAAGCGCCCAAGTTGGTCGAGTACTTCGCGTTGGCGATCGGTAAGGCGCCGTTCGCGGTCGCGGTCGAGAACAGCGCGCGGCGGCTTCACGGCGCGCACCCGACGATGCAATTCGGTTGTCGCGTCGAGCGCGATGGTTGCGCCGTGTGTGCTCATACAAGCAGCGCTGTGGGAATGTCGACGATGCGACTGCGCAGCCACTCGCCCAGGCTCTTGGCTTGGGAGTCTTGGCGGGTTGAGGCAGCGACGCCTTCTTGCAGCAGATCGTGGATCACGAAGTTGAGCGAGCGGATAGACGGCAGGCGATAGCGGTCGACCGTAAGCGCAGCTGTTTCGGGAAGTAGTTCGCATAGCTTGTCGGTGGTGAGGAACGCGTCGAGCCACGCCCATGCCTCGTCGCTGCGAGCAAACACGCCGAGGTTGGCGTTGCCGCCCTTGTCACCCGAACGTGCGCCGAAGAGACGGCCGAGAGGCATGCGTTGGGCGGGGCCACTGGGAGCGATAGCGGATGGGCCGGCGCGGCCAACAACATGAACGGTTGCTTGCGGAGCGACTGAATCGATCACGGTCTGTTCGCCGCGGAGAATGACCACGTGCTGGGGAACCAGTTCGGCGGGCACCAAGGCTGGTCTGTAGACGCCGTATGCCGAGCCGCCCGATGGGCCGCCGCTCACACCGAACAGGCCAGGGATTGTTGCTAGTGCAATTTCGGTGACGGCGTTGGCGACGGCCCGGCCCACCTTGCGTTCGTCGGGGTCTTTCAGCGTGATTCGCCATAGGGCAATGGCTTCTTCGTTGCTGGCGGGATCGACCTTGTCGGTGCGAATTACCCGAGTCGTAACGCTTGCGAAATCTTCAGGGTTGTACGGACACGCCTCCCAGAAGGCGGCTTCGACGAGTTCGGCTTTGGCCTCGATATCGAGACCGGTGAGTGCGATGGCCATGTCGTTGCGGAACCCGCCTACCTCGTTCATTGCCACCTTGAGCGTGCTTGGTGGTGGCTCACCTTTGGTGCCGCTGATACGCACGCGATCGCGGGCGATCTGCTCGAGCTGAATGGTGTCGAACCGAGCCGACACATCGGGCCCCAGATACGACGGGCCACCAATTTCGTAGAGCAGCTGCGACGTGACGGTGCCGATAGAGACCTCGCCGCCGGTGCCGTCGTGCTTGCCGATCACGCACGAACCATCGGCCGCGACCTCGACCCAAGGGAATCCAACGCGGGTCATGCCGGGCACCTCGGTGAAGAACGAGTAGTTGCCGCCGGTTGCTTGGGCCCCGCACTCGACCACGTGTCCGGCCACAACAGCGCCAGCAAGCGCGTCCCAGTTGTCGCGGGTCCATTGGTGATGCCAAGCCGCGGGTCCGCACACAACCGCTGCGTCGGTGACGCGACCAGTGATGACAATGTCGGCGCCGCGGTTGAGCGCATCGACGATGCCCCAACAACCGAGGTAGGCGTTGGCGGTGATGAACCGTGATGTGTCGCCCACGGGCTCGCCGGTTTCGAAGTGAGCGAGGTCGACACCGGCGGCAACGAGTTCGTCGAGTCGTGGCAACAGGTTGTCGCCGTTGACATAGGCAATGGTTGGATTGAGTCCGAACTTTGCGGCCACCTCGGCAACGGCCTCGGCGCATCCCGCCGGATCGAGGCCGCCTGCGTTGGTGACCACCTTGATGCTTCGGTCGAGGCAGGTGCCCATCACTTGTTCCATCTGCTGCACGAAGCTGCGCGCGTAGCCACCGCCGGGTCGCTTGGCCTGGGTGCGCGCCAAGATCAGCATCGTGAGTTCGGCTAGCCAATCGCCGGTGAGAAAGTCGATGGGTCCGTCGGTGACCATCTCTTTGGCGGCAGACAAACGGTCGCCGTAGAAACCCGAACAGTTGGCGATGCGCACTGGCTGCTTCATGATGCGCCGTCGGTGGCCGGGTCGGAGGCAGGGTCGGTATCGGGTTCGATCATCAACAACGCGTCGCCGTTGCCAACCTGTTGACCGATGCGCACGAACACTTCGGTGACCGTGCCATCGGCCGGAGCACTGATGTGATGCTCCATCTTCATTGCTTCCATCACGACCAGGGTGCTGCCGGCAGCGACGCGGTCGCCAACGGCTACTCGAACGTCGATCACGGTGCCAGGCATTGGGGCGTTGAGCCCGCCGGTGGTGAGCTCGGCGCCAGGAATTTCGAAGCGCGCCAGGATGGTGAAGTCGACGGTGCCACCGGGGGTCTGCACGTAGATTCGATCGCCGGCGCGGGTGATGCGCGCTGTTGAGCGACGGCCGTTGACCTCGATGTCGATGTCGATTGCCGAGTGACGATGCACGCGAGCGATGCCCTGATCGCCGTGGTTGCCGAGACCGAACGAGCCATCTCGTCGCGACTGGTAGGTGACCTCAACGAGTCGGTCGCCGTACCGCACACTGAGCCGCTGGGCCGGAAGGCGAGCGTTGCGCCAACCCGTGGGCAGGTGGGCGAGTACGCCAGCCTCGGCACGGTTCTGGCCTTGAATCCACAGCACCGCAGCGGTAGCCGCGCGATGCAGGTCGGTGTCGGTCAGGGTGAGCTTGCGTGATGGCCGCACTCGCTCGATGAAGTCGGTGGTTGTATCGCCTTCGATGAAGCTGGGGTGACGAAGCGTGGCCGCGAGGAAATCGCGGTTGGTGGTGACGCCACCGATGTGCAGTCGCTCGAGTGCAAGCGCCAACACCGCAGCTGCTTCGGTACGAGTAGGTGCATATGCAACGACTTTGGCGAGCATGGGGTCAAAGCTGACGCTGACGACGGATCCCTGCTCGACGCCTGACTCCCAGCGAACCACCGGAGTGTCGGCCGGGGCAAACGCAGCGAGCGTGCCCGTGGCAGGCAGGAATCCAGCATCGGCATCTTCGGCACAGAGGCGAGCCTCAATGGCATGCCCGGTGAATGTGATGTCGTCTTGTTCGTAGCCAAGCACTTCGCCACGAGCCACGCGAATCTGTTCGCGCACAAGGTCGATGCCAGTGACTTCTTCGGTCACTGGATGCTCTACCTGTAGACGAGTGTTCACCTCAAGGAAGTAGAACTCGCGGGTTGCGTCGTCGACCAAGAACTCGACAGTGCCGGTTGATTGGTAACCAATCGAGTGGCCCAGCTGCAGGGCTGCTTGGCCCATTGCGGCGCGCATCGCATCGTCGACCACTGGTGACGGTGATTCTTCGATGAGCTTTTGGTGGCGGCGCTGAATGCTGCATTCGCGCTCGCCGAGATGAACCAGGTTGCCGTGGCTGTCGCCAAGAATCTGAATCTCAACGTGACGTGACGCAGCCACGTACCGCTCGAGAAACACGCGGTCGTCGCCGAATCCGCTGAGTGCTTCGCGGCGGGCTGAGGCAACGGCTTCGTCGAGCTCGGCAGCGGTGCCCACCACTCGCATCCCTTTGCCGCCGCCACCCGCAGCAGCTTTCACGAGTAGCGGGTAGCCCACTTCGCTGGCGCGGTCGGGTGTGTCTACTGAGATCAGCGTTGGCACGCCTGCGGCCACGGCCATGCGCTTGGCCGCCAGCTTGTCGCCCATGCCGCTGATGACATCGGGGGAGGGGCCGATCCAGATGAGGCCTGCGTTGATGACGTCGGCTGCGAAGCCAGCGTTCTCGGACAAGAAGCCATAGCCGGGATGGATTGCCTGGGCGCCCGTGGCGTGCGCGGCTTTGATGATTGCGGCTCCGTCGAGGTAGCCGGTTTCAAGGCGCACCGACTGATCGGCGTCAACAACAAACGGCGCGTCGGCATCGGCGTCGACAAACACGGCGACAACTTGGATACCCATGTCGTGCGCAGTGCGGATGATGCGGCGAGCAATTTCGCCGCGGTTGGCGATGAGAATCGTTGAGAAGCTCACAGCCGGAACACTCCGTATCCTTCGGCACCGGCGATAGGTCGGTTGCGCACAACCGATAAACACATGCCGAGCACGGTGCGGGTATCGCGCGGGTCGATGATGCCGTCGTCGCTGATGGCGCCAGTTGCGGCCAACGCGAGCGAGCCTCGCTCTTGCACGTCTTCGACCATCTCGACGATCTTGCGGTCTTCTTCTTCGTCGAAGGGAAGGCCTTGGCGGGCGGCTTGCCCGCGGCGCACCATCGACATGACACCCGCAATCTGTTTGGGTCCCATCACCGCAATCTTGGCGGTGGGCCACAGGAATGTGAAGCGGTTGCCGAACGCTCGACCCGACATGCCGTAGGTGCCAGCTCCATACGACGAACCAATGGTGACGGTGATGTGCGGCACGGTTGAGTTCGTGACTGCGTTGAGCATCTGCGAACCCTTTTTGATGATGCCGTCGGCCTCGAAGTCGCGGCCCACCATGTAGCCCGTGATGTTCTGCATGAACACCAACGGAATATCGATCTGGTTGCAGAGCTGAATAAAGTGCGTGGCCTTCTCGGCCGAGCGTGGGTAGATGACACCGTTGTTGCCGATGACGCCCACCGGGTAGCCGTGCACACTGGCCCAGCCGCACACGATGCTGTTGCCGTAGCGGGGCTTGAACTCTTCGAAGCGTGAGCCGTCGACCACTCGTGCAATGACATCGCGCACATCGACTGGCTGGCGCAGATCGCGGCTGACCAATCCCAACAGCTCTTCGGGATCGTGCGTGGGCTCGTCTGGGCTCAGGCTTGGCTCGGGTCCGGGCTTGCGCCAGTTGAGATGTGAGACCACTTCGCGACACAACCGGATTGCGTCCATCTCGTCTTCGGCGAAGTAGTCGCCAAGGCCAGACACTTCGGCATGCATCTGTGCGCCGCCCAAGGTTTCGTCGTCGCTCTCTTCGCCAGTGGCCATCTTCACGAGTGGCGGACCAGCGAGGAAGATCTTCGACTGCTCTTTGACCACGATGTTGTAGTCACTGAGGCCGGGTTGGTACGCGCCGCCCGCCGTGGATGATCCGAACACCACGCACACCGTTGGGATGCGCATCTTCGAGAGTTCGATGAGCTCGTAGAAGAAGCGGCCGCTCTCGGCGAAGTGGTCGGTCTGCACCTTGCGGCCACCGCCGCCATCGGCCTGTACCCGAAGGTCGGCACCGGCTGACTCGACGAAGCTGACATACGGCATGCGGTTGTCGCGAGCGATCTCAAGTGCGCGCATCCACTTCTTGGCGGCGTATGGAGTGAGCGCGCCACCGAGCACCGACGGGTCGTTGGCCAAGATCACGCACTCGGTGCCGGCGATGATGCCGAGGCCTACCACCATGCCGCCGCCGAGCGCGTAGTCGCTGTCGTAGCCAGCGAGGGCGCTGATCTCGAAGAACGGGCTGTCGGGATCGAGCACGTTGGCGATGCGTTCGCGCACAGGCAGCTTGCCGCGTGCACGCATGCGTTCCATTGCCTTGGCGCCGCCGCCAGCTTCGGCGTCGTCGAGCAGGCCATCGATCACTTCGAGTTGTTCGAGCATGTCGGCCCGGTTCTGCTGAAATTGCTCAGACGCTGTGTCGAGTTTCGAGAGCAGTGGCGGTGCCAACAAGGTGCGGTGCATGTTGCCGATAATACGTGCGGTAATTTGTGACCGTCAATGTTGCCCTGACAACATCAGCAATTGCGGCGCCCGGCCGCACAGGAGGTTTGAGCGATGAAGACACCGATTACCGACATGCTTGGCATCGACGTTCCGATCCTTGCGTTCACACATTGCCGCGATGTTGTCGCCGCGGTCACCAGAGCCGGAGGCATGGGTGTGCTCGGTGCGGTCGCTCACTCGCCCGAGCAACTCGAAATCGACCTCGCCTGGATCGAAGCCGAAGTGGGCGATCTGCCCTACGGCGTCGACCTCATCGTGCCTGCCAAGTACGCAGGCTCCGATGCCGGCGGCTACACACTCGACGACATCCGAAGCCTTATCCCGGCTGCTCACATCGAGTTCGTCAACGACATCCTGCGCCGCTACGACGTACCCACGCTCAGTGCCGAAGAGGCCGGCGGCGGCATTCTCAGCGGACGCGGTGGCGGCGATGGCGCTGTGCCATTCTCTGCCAACCAAGCGGGGCCGTTGCTCGAGATCGCGCTCGCGCATCGACCATCGTTGGTTGTCAACGCGCTCGGGCCGCCACCGTCGCACATGATCGAGCGAGTCAAAGAAGAAGGCCGCCTCATCGGCGCGTTGGCTGGCAAGGCGCAGCACGCGCAGCGTCACGTAAACGTTGGCGTCGACATCATCATCGCCCAGGGCGCCGAAGCTGGCGGCCACACCGGCGAGGTTGGCTCGATGGTGCTCATCCCCGAAATCGTCGATGCAGTTGCGCCGGTTCCAGTGCTTGGCGCGGGCGGCATCGGTCGTGGACGCCAGATGGCCGCAGCGATGGCGCTGGGCGCAGCAGGCGTGTGGTGCGGTTCCGTGTGGCTCACCACCGAAGAGGCCGAGACGCATCCGACCGTGAAGCGCAAGTTCCTTGCGGCTACGTCGTCCGACACCGTTCGTTCGCGCTCGCGCACTGGCAAGCCTGCGCGGCAGTTGCGCACGGCGTGGACCGACGAATGGGACGACCCCACGCACCCACAGCCGTTGGGTATGCCAATGCAGCCCATCTTGGTTGGCGAGGCATTGCAGCGCATCGATCGCGCTGCCCTGCGCCCAGGCACTGGCGCCGAGCAACTCACCAACTATTTCGTTGGTCAGATCGTCGGCACGATGAACACCACCAAGACCGCCGCACAAGTGGTCTACGACATGATCGACGAGTTCATCGAGGCCGTGCAGTCGCTCGGCCACCAACTCGAGTCATAACTCCGTGCCACCCGCCTCCGACGTCCCACCACCACTTTGCTTCAACAAACGGTTTGTTGAAGACATTTGGTCGACCCTTGACCAATCGTCTTCAACAAACTCGGCGGGTCACACTAAATCGTGGGGTCTCGGCTCGGCGGCGGGCGCAGGCGGCGTAGTAAGAACTAGTAGGTGGTCGCTCGCAACGCGGCCCAACACATCGAGGTATTCGAATGTCGACAACTCACTCTGACGACCACGCTGTTGCTGCGTCTTTCGATGCCGACGCACTGCGCGACAAGTATCGCGTCGAGCGCGACAAGCGTCTGCGCGCCGATGGCAACGAGCAATATCTCGAAGTTGCTGGCGACTTCGCGCGCTATCTCGTCGATCCATATGTCGATCCGCTCACACGCGCTCCGCTCACCGACGAGACCGATGTGGTCATTATCGGTGGCGGGTTTGGCGGACTCCTTGCCGGTGCTCGACTGCGTGAGGCCGGCGTCAAAGACATTCGTGTTATCGAAAAGGGCGGGGACTTCGGCGGCACGTGGTATTGGAACCGTTACCCCGGCGCCATGTGCGATGTTGAGTCGTACATCTACCTTCCGTTGCTCGAAGAGATTGGCTACATCCCCCGCGAAAAGTACACGCGTGCCCCCGAGATCTTGGCGCACTGTCACTCGATCGGTAAGCATTTCGACCTCTACGACAACGCGTGCTTTCAGACCGAAGTAACCGCGATGTCGTGGGACAACGACAGCGAGCGTTGGATCATCTCCACCAATCGTGGCGACCGAATGCGCGCTCGTTTTGTGTGCATGGCCAACGGGCCGTTGCATCGCCCCAAGCTGCCTGCGATTGCTGGCATCGAAAGCTTCAAGGGTCACACGTTTCATACCAGTCGCTGGGACTACGCCTACACCGGTGGCGACTCCGACGGTGGTCTTGTCGGATTGCAGGGCAAGCGCGTGGGCATCATCGGCACCGGCGCAACTGCGGTGCAGTGCATCCCTCACCTGGCCGAGGGCAGCGAGCATTTATTCGTGTTTCAGCGCACGCCATCGTCGATCGATGTGCGTAACAACCGGTCAACCGACCCCGACTGGGTCGACACGCTCGAGCCTGGTTGGCAAAAGCGCCGCATGGAGAACTTCAACACGCTTGTGTCGGGTGGCTTCGAGCCCGAAGACATGGTGAACGACGGCTGGACCGACATCATTGGCAAGTTGCTCGTGATGGTTCGCCGTGGTGCCGCCGACCTGAGTCCCGAAGGCATTTCAAACACACTCGAGTTGGCCGACTTCGAAAAGATGGAGCAGATCCGTTCACGCGTTGACACCATCGTGAACGATCCCGCAACCGCCGAAGCGCTCAAGCCGTATTACCGCCAGTTCTGCAAGCGCCCCTGTTTTCACGACGACTACCTGCCAGCCTTCAACCGCAGCAATGTCACGCTGGTCGATACCCACGGACAAGGCGTTGAGCGCATCACTGAGCGCGGCGTTGTGGTCGATGGCGTTGAGTACGAACTCGATTGCATCGTGTACGCCACCGGCTTCGAGGTAGGCACCGACTATGTGCGGCGCTCGGGCTACGAACTCATTGGCCGCGACGGCATCACGCTCACCGAGAAGTGGGCCGACGGCGCCTCCACGCTGCACGGCATGCACAGCCGCGGTTTCCCGAACTGCTTCATCTTCAGCAACACTCAGTCGGGCTTCACGGTCAACTTCCCACACATGATCGACGAGCAGAGCAAGCACCTCGCGTACATCGTGACCCACGCTCTCGACAACGACATCACGGTCATTGAGGCCAACGCCGATGCCGAAGACGCTTGGGTGCAGACCATCATTGATCTGTCGCAGAACAATCAGCAGTTCCTCGAGGCGTGCACCCCCGGCTACTACAACAACGAAGGCAAGCCCGGCGATCGAAGCACTCGCAATGCCAGCTACGGCGGGGGAGCCATTGCTTTCATCAAGGTGCTTGAGGCATGGCGCGCTGAAGGCAATCTGGCTGGACTCGAGCTGTTGCAGGCCTAGTCACTGGGTGCTGCCGGGCGCCGTGCGCTTGTTGAAAGCAGTGCCGACAATCGATTCGGCCAACGGCGACTGCGGGGTCACCTGATAGCGTCATGCCCTGAGTTACGGACTGAGACCTGAGAGCGTTGCTTCTCGTTTCTTGGCCAGCCAAGCGCCTCTAGCTCAATGGTAGAGCAGTGGACTTTTAATCCATTGGTTCTGGGTTCGAGCCCCAGGGGGCGCACTGAAGTCGTTGGTTCTGGAACCAGTTGCACGTGCCGTAACGTCTCAAGGACATGAACTCTGGCCGCCTGCTCACGCTTCTCGTCTCTTGTCTCCTCGTCGGTTGCGGTAGCAGCCAGATCACTGGTGGCACCACTGCGCCTACATCGCCGAGTTCTTCGCCCGAGGCTGGGCGCACGTATCTCTCCACTGAGGTGACCGGACATGAGTTGGTTGCAAATACAACCATCTCGATCTCGTTCGATACGAGCGGCGCTTTGGCAGCGCGCGCCGGGTGCAATTCGATCGGCGGTAGCTATTCGGTAGCGAATGCAACGCTGAACGTTGATGCGCTTTCGCAAACGAAGATGGGCTGCGCGCCTGAACTGATGAGCCAGGACGAGTGGCTCGTTTCGTTGTTGTCGGCTGATCCATCGTTTTTAGTCGGTGCCGACACGCTTGTGATCTCGGGCCCCACAGGCACCATCTCGATGCTCGATAAGAAAATCGCTCAACCAGACGCGTCGCTTGTTGGAACTCGATGGTTGGTCGACACGATCATCCAGGGTGACGTTGCATCAACGCCACCGCAGGGCGCAGTTGGGTCGATTCTGTTTGGTAGCGACGGAGCGCTCGCGGCCAGCCTTGGCTGCAATACCGGCTCTGCCCAATTCACGGTTGCTGGTGACAACATCACGATCGGCGCGATGGCCACAACTCGTATGGCGTGTTTGGCAGAAGCGGCGGAACTTGAAAAGCACATGCTTGCCGTTCTCGCAGCCACGCTCGAGTTTGCAATCGATGGCGATGCGCTCACGTTGACCGCCGAGAGCGGCGCGGGTTTGGGCCTGCGGCTTGAACAGCACCCGTGAGGCCACGGTGAATGAGGCACTTGCCGAATCTGCGAGACTTGCTCCGTGCGCTACGAACAGCTTCTCGTCAGCATTGATGGGCCGATTGCCACCATCACGCTGAACCGACCCGAGAAGCGCAACGCGCTCTCACTGGCGATGATGCTCGAGCTCACCCATGCCCTGCACGAGGTTTCATCCAGCGAAGCAGATGGCGTGATTCTGGCTGCGAACGGCCCGGTTTTTAGCGCCGGCCACAACTTTGGCGACATGGCCGGTGCCACAGTTGCCGAGACCACTCATCTGTTCGAGGTGTGCACCGAGATGATGGACGCAGTGCAGGCCATGCCTCAGCCCGTGGTGGCCAAGGTGCACGCTTTGGCCACAGCAGCCGGCTGCCAACTGGTGGCCACGTGCGATCTAGCCGTTGCCGCCGACACCGCAGGCTTTGCGATTCCGGGAGGCAAGGGCGGACTCTTCTGCCACACGCCGCTCGTTGCTGTCGCCCGCAACATCGGTCGTAAGCGGGCGCTCGAGATGGCCCTCACGGGC
>CAMASN010000022.1 GCA_945861025.1 Ferrithrix thermotolerans DSM 19514 | reverse complement strand
TCGCCTTACGGCTCGCGGGCACCAAAGAACGAATGGGTCGTCGATCGTGATGGCATCATCGTCGCTACAGGCGGCCACCTTCACCCCGGTGGCCTGCACACCGACATGTGGCTGCGTCGCGCCGGGGCCACGCCCTTGGCCGGGCATGGTAAGGCCAACGAAGCGAACACGGCGCACTTGTTTGAGTCAACGGCGCACTACTGGGAGCCAGCTGGCGCCGTGTCGTGGGACGTCGCCATGACGGTCACGCCGCCCAACTGGCGCGTTGCGGTTCGTAAGGGCGATGTGCTCTCCACCACTGCCACCTACGACAGTTCACGGGCATCGTGGTACGAGTCGATGGGCATCATGGTTGCGTGGATGGCCGACACACTTGCGCCAAATGACACCGCGCCCGACCCGTTCGTCACTGCTGTCGATGTGGTTGGCAGCATCACCCATGGTCATCTCGCCGAGAACGATAATCACGGTGGCCCATTTGACCCAGCGTTCAACTATGTCGATTCGTTGGGATTGGCCTCACAGCCCGCCACCTCACCGATCCCGATCAGCTCCTACGTCTACGCGCAGGGCGACATGCTCAAGGGCGACCCCATCCCCACCGTCCCAGCTGGCGGAACCATTACCTACCGCAACGACGATGCGTCGATCGGCAAGGGACAGTGGCACACGATCACAGCGTGTAAGGCGCCATGCACAGGTGGCAGCGGTATTGCTTACCCAATTGCCGACGCCGACATAGCGTTCGACTCGGGTCAGCTTGGTGTTGGCGGCCCGCCTACCGCTGGCCGCATCAGTTGGAGCACGCCGGCAACATTGCCCGTAGGCACTTATACATATTTCTGTCGAATTCACCCAGCGATGCGAGGGGCATTCCGTATCGCCGCGACCCCGTAAGGTCGTACCGACACTGATGGATTATTTAGACAACCAGGAGCACTCTCGTGACCATTCTTGACAAGGTCGATCTGTCGCTGAGGATGGACCAAAAGCAGTACGTGATTCGTCTCGTCGAAGAACAGCGTCGCCTACTGCAGTTGCGACTGCACCTCGGCGGACAGATGGGCGATAACGGGCCCGGACCAGGTTTGCTGGTGGTCTTCGAAGGGCCCGATGCGTCGGGTAAGGGTGGAGCTATTAAGTCCATTGTTGGGCATCTCGATCCACGGCACTACAAAGTGCTCAATTGTGGTGTCCCTTCCGAGGTCGAAAAGCGCCACCATTTTCTGTGGCGCTTTTATCCCGATATTCCTGGGCTTGGCTCAATGTCGGTGTTCGATCGCAGTTGGTATGGTCGTGTACTGGTCGAGCGCATCGAGGGCTACGCATCTGATGTCGAGTGGTGTCGCGGCTATCAGGCCATCGTCGACTTCGAGCGATCACTCGTGCTCGAAGGCGTGATCCTGGTGAAGTTCTGGATGAACATCAGCGACGAAGAACAACTTCGCCGATTCAAGGCACGCGAATCAGATCCGCTCAAGCGTTGGAAGCTCACGCCTGAAGACTGGCGCAATCGTGAACGCAATCACGACTACCGAGTGGCCGCCGAAGACCTCTTCAGCAAGACGAGCCACGAGCTTGGGCCGTGGGATGTCATCGCAGCCGAGCAAAAGCGTTTCGGTCGCATCGCCGTGCTCGAAACGCTGAACAACCGAATCGAGCAGGGTCTGCGGCGCGCGGGTTATCCGGTGCCTCACATCGACGACCTGCTCGACGACCTAGACCTTTGAGTTCCGATCGGGACATCGCCCGACTCGAACGCCGGCGGGCGAGTGTGCCGGCCATTGAGTATCCAGCAGCGTTGCCGATCACTGATCGGCGCACCGATCTGTTGGCCACTATTCGCGATCATCAAGTGGTCATCGTGGCTGGCGAGACGGGTTCCGGTAAGAGCACGCAGCTACCGAAGTTGTGTCTCGAGCTTGGTCGAGGCGTTGCAGGACTCATTGGGCATACCCAGCCGCGTCGGGTCGCTGCACGAACAATTGCCGAACGTGTGGCCGACGAACTCGGCACCGATCTCGGTGGCCTTGTGGGGTACACGGTTCGTTTCACCGATCGGGTCAGCGACGCCACGCTGATCAAGGTGATGACCGACGGAATCTTGCTTGCCGAGATTCAGCACGACCGCACGTTGTCGCGCTACGACACGCTGATCATTGACGAGGCTCACGAGCGCAGCCTCAACGTCGATTTCCTGCTCGGGTACATCAAGCAATTACTGCCGCGGCGTCCCGATCTCAAAGTGATCGTCACCTCGGCCACCATCGACACGCAGCGATTCTCCGAACACTTCAACAACGCTCCCGTTATCGAAGTGACGGGGCGAACCTTTCCGGTCGAGATGCGGTATCGACCGTTCGGAGCCAACCTCGACGGAGACCTCGACGACGACCGCGATCAGGTGCAAGCAGTCTGCGACGCGGTTGATGAACTGATCGAGCACGGCCCGGGCGATGTGCTGGTTTTTCTCAGCGGCGAGCGCGAGATTCACGACACCGCCGATGCGCTGCGACAGCTCGATCGGCCGAACACCGAAGTGCTGCCGCTGTATGCGCGCTTGTCGGCGGCCGAGCAACACCGCATCTTCGAGAATCACACCGGGCGTCGCATTGTGCTCTCTACCAACGTGGCCGAGACCTCGCTCACGGTTCCCGGCGTTCGTTTCGTGGTCGACGCTGGGGCGGCGCGTATTTCGCGTTACAGCCATCGTCTGAAGGTGCAGCGGCTACCTATCGAGCCGATCTCGCAGGCCTCTGCCAACCAGCGTGCGGGCCGGTGTGGACGAGTGGCGCCGGGGGTGTGCCTGCGGTTGTACACCCAGGACGACTTCGATCAGCGCACCGAGTTCACCGAGCCCGAGATATTGCGCACCAACCTCGCATCGGTCATCTTGCAGATGACATCGCTCGGTCTTGGCGATGTGAGCAAGTTCGACTTTCTTGATCCGCCCGACAGCCGAGCGGTTCGCGACGGCGTTGCGCTTCTCGAAGAACTTGGGGCCATCGATCAGGATCAGCCCGCTGACCAACGCCGGCTGACCCCGCTCGGCCGCCGCCTCGCTCGGTTGCCTCTTGACCCTCGTTTTGGTCGGATGGTGCTCGAGGCCGACCGGCACGGCTGCGTGCGCGAGGTCATCGTCATCGCTGCTGCGTTGTCGATTCAAGATCCTCGCGAACGCCCGGTTGCCAATCGCCAGGCCGCCGACGAAGCGCACAAGCGTTTTGCTGTCGAAGACTCAGATTTTCTCGGCATTGTTGCGCTGTGGGATTACATCCGCGAGCAGCAACGCGCGCTTACCTCAAGTCAGTTCCGTCGCCTTTGTCGCGCCGAATATCTCAATTACTTGCGCGTGCGTGAGTGGCACGATCTCTACAGCCAACTTCGTCAGATCACTGCGACCATTGGCATTCGCGTGGGCACCGAACACAGCCATCCCGATCGTGTGCATCAGTCGGTACTGGCCGGATTGTTGTCGCACCTTGGCGTGCGTGATCGTGAGACCCGTGAGTACAACGGAGCTCACGGCTCGAAATTTGCGATTGTGCCCGGCTCGGCCCTGGCAAAGAAGCCGGCACGTTGGGTGATGGTTGCCGAACTGGTCGACACGTCTCGGCTCTGGGGTCGCGTTGCCGCCAACATTGAGCCCGAGTGGGCCGAGCAACTTGGCAAGCATCTGGTCAAACGCTTCTACGGCGAGCCCACCTGGGACCCTCGGCGTGGCGGCGCTGTGGCCCTCGAGCGAGTCACCCTGTATGGCTTGCCCATCGTGTCCGGACGCCGAATCGGTTACGACCGGGTCGACCACGGGGTAGCGCGTTCACTATTCATTCGCCACGCCCTCGTCGAAGGCGACTGGACTACTCGGCACAAGTTCGCCGCGGCGAACGCGGGTTTCATCGAGAAGCTTCGTGAAATGGGCGACCGAGTGCGCCGTGTAGACCTCGTAGACGACGAAGCGTTGTTTGCGTTCTATGACAAACGTGTTGGTGCCGATGTTGTCTCTACCCGCCACTTCGATCGCTGGTGGAAAGACGCTCGCTCGGCGCAGTCGAACTTGCTCGATCTCACCTTCGAAGCGCTTGCCGAGGCTTCAGCCGCCGGACAATCGCGCAAGGTCATCGATGCGCATGCATACCCAAACTCGTGGCAGCAGGACGACCTCAGGCTGGCGGTGACATACCGGTTCGATCCGGGCGATGCCAACGACGGCGTCACGATGCACGTACCCATCAGCGTGCTCAACCGCATTCGCAGCAACGGATTCGATTGGCAGGTGTCGGGCTTTCGCGACGACTTGGTGACTGCGTTGGTGTGGACGCTGCCAAAGGTTCTTCGCCGCACGCTCACGCCGATCGCCGACACGGCGCGGGTGGCGGCACAGCGGGTCATGCCCAACGAAGCCGGCTTGGCTGAGTCGCTTGCCGAGGTGCTCACCGAACTGGGTGGAGAGCGCGTGTCGGCTTCTGATTTCGATCTCGACCGGGTGCCACCGCACTTGCGCATCACATTCTCTGTTGAGGCCGACGATGGCCGTCTGCTCGCCCTTGGCAAAGACCTCGACGCGATGCGCAAACAACTCAGCGGGCGGGTTCGGCAGGCCATTGCGCAGACAGCTCCTGGCCTCGAGCGCAGCGGAATTGTGAGTTGGGATTTTGGCACCCTCCCTCAAGTGGTTGAGACAGTCCGAGACGGTCACGCTGTTCGCGGCTACCCGGCATTGCTCGATGACACTGACTCGGTATCTATCCGCATCTTCACGAACCAAGAGATTCAGCAGCGGGTCATGCGCGCTGGGCTTCGTCGGCTGCTGTTGCTCACGGTTCCGTTGTCACGAAAGTCAATTGGCCGCGACATCTCGAACGAAGCCTTGCTGGCCATTGGTCGTGCTGGTTCGGTGAAGCTTGGCGGTCTCGCCGACGATTGCATCACGGCGGCCGCTGATCGTGTGCTTGGCAACTTCGGTGATCTGGTTTGGGATGAAGCTGCATTCGTTGCCCTGCAACACCAGGCTCGTGCAGATCTCGCGGGCATTGCCACGGCAGCGATGAGCATTGTCGGACAGATCTACGTTGCAGCAGCAACCGTCGAGGCTTCACTCGGCCGGTTGGTGACCCCAGCGCTGGCTCCGGCGGTATCCGATATGCGCAAACAGTTGGCACGGCTGCTGCGCGCTGGCTTCGTGACCGGTTCGGGCACAGCGCGCTTGGTCGATGTCGTGCGCTACATCCGGGCAATCGAACGACGCGTCGACAAGCTCCCCAGCGAACCTGGTCGCGACCGCCAGCGCATGCTTGAGATTGTGGCTCTCGAACGTCGCTACGCCCAATTCATCGGCCGACTCGAACCGAGCCAGATCACTGCCGATGTCATCGATGTTGGGTGGATGATCGAGGAGTTGCGAGTCGGCGAATTCGCGCAAACGCTTGGCACCAAGCAGTCAGTGAGCGCCAAGCGCATCGGCCGAGTCATCGACCACCTTCAGGCGACGTAACAACCGCCGCGGGTGAGCCACAGTTGAGCTCCGTAAAGCGTCAGCGCACGCTCGGCGTGCGCTGACGCTTTACGGGTGAGATGGGTGATTAGTGCAAGAGCGTTGCAGCGAAGGCGGCTGACTCTCGTTCGTGTACTGCACCGTTGACCCGCTGACGCTCGAGTACCTGGGCAAGCGTGTTGACCGATTGCGGGATCGGATGCTCGGCAAAGAAGCTTTGAACATCGGCGATGACGCTTGGATTGTTGAGTGTCTTCACCGGATCGACCATGCGAATGATTGATGGGTTGGGGAACGTGGCGTTTGCGTGGTCCCAGTGTCTGCGCACGATGGTCCACGCCAATTCGCCGTGCCAACGGTTGGCGATGCACCGGGCAAGAACGTATGGCGCGTTCTGTGATCGCACCTCGCTGCTCAACGCGAAGTTGCAGGCGCGCTCAACGAGCTCGGCGCTGTTGAACTCGGCCAGCGCGTACAAGTTGCGTAGTTGCTCTTGGGGCGTAGCGGCGGTGCGGAAGCCGTCGACGAAGTTGTCGAAGTCGTCGGCATTGCCGATAGACGCAACCACCACAGTTGACGCTGCGAGCAGCTCGGGATCGACGCTGGCATGATCGGATGCCAGCAGCTCGCGGCAGCGTTGGCGAGCATTGGTGTCGGCGCCGTAGACGGCCAACAGGGTGACCAACAGGCCGCGCAACTTTGAGCGAAGGTCGTCTTCGTCGGTTGCCGGAGTCCAGCTGAGGTCATCGATTGCTGATGCTGCCAATTGGCGCACGCGAGCCTCGAACGGAGCGAGCGCGTCGCCGTCGATGAGACGATGCAACCGCCGAACCGAGGCGGCGATTGCCTGCCACACAGCCAACTCGCGCTCGGCCGTAAATTCTTCGAGGAACTCGAGCAGGCCGGCAGCGGTGAGGCGTCCGGCTACAAGCGATGCGCTGGCGTCGTCGACCAGGTTGTAACGCTCGACCGTATTGAGCGAGGCCAACGTGTGGCTGCCGATACGCGAGCGAAGATTATCGGCGTACGAGACACGGAAGAATCCGTGTCCGCCGGCATTCACCACGATGGCTGCAGTGGTGTCGTGTAGAGCGAGACGGGCCTCGGCGCCATCGAGCAACACCATGTGCGTGGTTTCGCCGACGCGCACTGCAACCGGGGTAATGAAAATCGTTGCGTCGGCCGATTCGGGGCTGAAGCTAAACCGCTGCTGACGCAACACCAGATCGTTGCCATCGAGCGACACGCTGACGAGTGGAAAGCCCGCCTGCCAGATCCAGCTGTCCATCAGCTGGCGCACTGGTTCGTTGCCCCCATCGGCGGTGGTGACCTGCTCGATGCTGTCCCAGAGGTCGCCTGTCTCGGTGCTGCCGTATGAGTGCGTGCGTAGGTACTGGTTCACGCCCTGACGGAAGCGTTGTTCGCCGAGGTACTGCTGCAGCATTCGTAGCAGTGCTCCACCCTTTTGATACGTGAGCACGTCGAACATGCCGTCGCAGTCGGAGGGCGCCCTGACCTCGAACTCGACCGTGCGGGTGTTGGCGAGCGAATCGACTTCGAACGCATCGGAACGCTCGAGGCTGAAGCTGGTCCAGCGTTTCCAATCGGGTCGGAATATCTCGACCGCCATCACCTCCATGAACGTCGCGAAGGCTTCGTTCAGCCAGATGCCGTTCCACCAACGCATCGTCACCAGATCGCCGAACCACATATGGGCAAGCTCGTGGCTCACCACATCGGCCACCAATTGCTGCTCGTTTTGCGTGCTTGTCTGCGGGTCGAGCAGAAGCAGCGACTCGCGGTAGGTGATGCACCCGAGGTTCTCCATCGCGCCAGCCGCAAAATCGGGCAGGGCGATCATGTCGACCTTCTTGCCTGGGTAGGCGATGCCGTAGTAGCTCTGGAACCACTCGAGTGCAACAGCCCCAATGTCGAGCGCCAACGCGGTGAGATGCGCCTTTCCGGGCACGTGAACGACTCGCAGGGGTGTGCCGGCAACATCGACCGCTTCGGTGGCTTCAAGTTGGCCCACGATGACGGCGACCAAATACGTACTCATCGGAAATGTGTTGTCGAACGTTACGGCCGAGCGACCGTTTGCTGAAGTGGCCCGTGAAACCTCAGGGCCGTTCGAGATGGCCATCATCGTTGGGTCGACCACCAACGTGATTCCGAAGGTGGCCTTGAACTCGGGTTCGTCGAAGCACGGAAACACGCGCCGACAATCGGTGGATTGCATTTGTGAGCAGGCGATGACCTGCTGCGCGCCGTTGTCGTCGGTATAGGTGCTGCGATAAAAACCACGCAGCTTGTCGTTGAGGATGCCGGTGAACTCAATATCGATCGTTGCGTTACCAAGCGAGAGTTGCGAGGTAATGGTGAGGCGCTCGGTGCCTTCGTCGAGAACGAAATCGGCGGGCTGTGAGTTGACGAGAACGCTCAGCACATCGAGCTCGATGGCGTTCAACACGATTCGTTCGACGCCCTCGGTGACGTCGATGTCGATGCGGACGCTGCCGGCAAATGTCGCTTGATCGAGCTCTGGCTCAAGTGTGACGGCGTAGTGGCGCGGCAAAACGGTAAGCGGAAGGCGATATGGATCAAGGGTCACGGCAGCGAGGTTACTTGTAGCGGCAATGGGGTGCTCGCAGCCGCTAGCGTCAAAGGCCGTGTCCAGCCCAGATCGAGTACCCGCCCTCTACGACGTGGTTGGCATCGGCAACGCGCTAGTCGACGTCATTGCCCATGCCGACGATTCGTTCATCGAGCTTGAGTCGCTCGTGAAGGGATCGATGACGTTGATCGAAAGTGACCGGGCCGCCTCGCTCTACAAAGCGCTTGGTTCGGGCGTCGAGATGAGCGGCGGCTCTGCCGCCAACACGATGTGTGGCGTTGCGTCGTTCGGCGGTCGGGCGGCATACATCGGCAAGGTCAGCAACGACGACCTTGGTCGAGTATTTGGCCACGACCTTCGCGCTGTCGGCGTCGCCTTTCGGCCCGGTGCCCCCTCTGGCGATATGCCTACCGGAAGCTGCATCATCGTGGTCACCCCCGATGCGCAGCGCACGATGAACACCCACCTCGGCGTGTCGGCGCTGCTGTGTCCACCAGACATCGATCTCGACACGGTTGCTGCCGGCGCAGTGCTCTACATGGAGGGCTACCTGTTCGACCGCCCTGAGGCCAAGGAAGCGTTTCGCCATGCCTCGCAGACAGCGCACCAACACGGACGCATGGTGTCACTCACGCTGAGCGATTCGTTCTGTGTCGATCGTCATCGCGACGACTTTCGTGCGCTTGTGAGTGACGAGGTCGACATCTTGTTCGGCAACGAAGACGAACTGCTGTCGCTCTACGAGGTGTCGTCATTCGACCACGCTGTCGCCGCTGTGCGCGCCGATTGTGCAATGGCCGCAATCACACGCGGAGCTGTCGGATCAGTCATCATCACACGCGACGAAATTCTCGTGATCGATGCTGAGCCGGTTCACCAGGTGCTCGATACCACCGGTGCTGGCGACCTGTTTGCTTCGGGATTCCTCTACGGCCTCACCAAGGGGCTGCCCCTTGTCGAGTGCGGGCGACTTGGCTCAATTGCGGCCGCCGAAGTGATTTCTCACGTCGGTCCACGACCATTGGTCGAGCTGCGTAACCTTCTGTAATGGTTGACGAACAGGTTCTTGCCCGGGCAGTGGCCTGGCGCGATGCCGAACCAGATTCAGACATACGCGACGAGCTCGCCAGGCTCATTGCCGGGCCTATCGACACGTTGGTCGCTCGGTTCGCCACTCGGCTGCAGTTCGGCACGGCTGGGCTACGCGGTCCGGTTGGCGCTGGTCCGCTTCGTATGAACCGTCTTGTGGTGCGCCAGGCCGCCGCTGGGTTAGCCCGCTATGTCGTAGACACGTGGCCCGACGCCGCTGAGCGTGGCATCATCATCGGATTCGATGCACGGCGTAAGAGCGACACCTTTGCGCTCGACACGGCACGCGTCGTCGCAGCCGCAGGCATTCGCGCGTTGCTTTTGCCAACGCCATTGCCAACTCCGGTGCTCGCATGGAACATCACCGAGCACAACGCAATCGCCGGTGTGGTCGTCACTGCGAGCCACAATCCGTCGGTCGACAACGGATACAAGGTGTACCTCGGCGACGGCGCTCAGATCGTGTCGCCTCACGACGCTGCCATCGCCGCGTGTATCGATCTGTTCGATCCGTGCACGGTTGAGTTGGCCGATATCGACCATCCGTTGATTGAGCGTCTCGATGACTCGGCAGAGGCTCGCTATCTCGAAGCGATTCCGAGCCTTCGGTTTCGTCCCGACGTCGATGGCGTTGGTGTCGCGTACACCGCGATGCACGGCGTTGGAGGAGCCACTCTGCTGAGTGCCTTCGAGCAAGCGGGTTTGCATCGGCCCTTCGTGGTCGCCGCGCAGCAACAGCCCGATTCGGCCTTTCCAACCGTTGCATTTCCGAATCCCGAAGAGCCTGGGGCCATGAACCTGCTGCTCGAACGGGCTCGCGAATCTCATGCATTGCTAGCGCTCGCGAACGACCCCGATGCCGATCGACTCGGCGCGGCGATCCCCACCCCCGACGGCGGTTGGCGTCGCCTCACCGGCGACGAACTGGGTTGGCTGCTTGGCGATCACATCCTTCGTCACACCTCGGGCGATGACCGGCTTGTAGTCACCACCCTGGTGTCGTCGTCGCTACTCGGCCGTATGGCGGCTGCGGCGGGCGTGCAATTCCGCGAGACCTACACCGGCTTCAAGTGGATCGGCCGCACGGTGCTCGATCACCCCGAGCTACGTTTCGTGTTTGGCTACGAGCAAGCGCTTGGCTACTTGGTGTGTCAGCGACCAATGGATAAGGACGGCATTACCGCTGCGGTGATGATGGCCGAGGTTGCCGCATTGGCGGCTCACGAAGGTGTCACGTTGCAACAGCGTCTCGATGCGTTGGCCGATCAGTTCGGCCGTCATGTCACCGCCGAGCGTTCGCTGCGTATCGACTCGGTAGAGGCCGCCCGCAATGTGGCCGCATTGCGCGATCGACCCCCAACCGAAGTGGCAGGGCTCGCAGTCACCAATGTCGAATGGTTCGACGAAGCCGGCCTGTTGCGAATCTGGTTGAACGACATTCGACTGCAGGTGCGTCCAAGCGGCACCGAACCAAAGGTGAAGCTGTACGGCGAGTCCATCGGCGCCGACCCAGACCTGTATCTGGCTGCGCTCGCCGAGTTGCTCTGACCAACGGCGCGCTGGTCAAAACGGCAGCAACTCGGTCGAAAAAGGTAGAGCTAAGCGGCACCAAACTGGCGGTCGCCGGCGTCGCCAAGGCCCGGCACGATGTAGGCGTTCTCGTTGAGACGTTCATCGAGCGAGGCAGTGAAGATCTCGGCAGCGATACCGGCGGCTTCGAGCGCAGCGATGCCTTCGGGAGCGGCCAGCGCGCACACGACGATGATTGGCGTGTTCGCTCCACGGTCAGTGAGCAGCGAGCACGCAAGCGCCAATGATCCGCCCGTGGCGAGCATGGGGTCGATGACAATGCAGGTGCGTCCCGTGAGTGACTCGGGGAGCTTGTTCACATAGGGCTTGGGCTCAAAGGTTTCTTCGTCGCGTGAGATACCCACGAAGCCAATGTCGGCGCCTGGCATCAAGTTTTGCGCTGCATTCAAGAAACCCAATCCGGCGCGAAGGATGGGCACGATCACGGGTTGGGTTTTGAGAACCCGGCCCACGGTATAGGTCACAGGCGTCTTGACCGACACAACCACTGTTTCGAGTGAAGCGGTGGCCTCGGCCAACAGCAGGGTGCCGATGCGCTCGAGTTCTTGGCGGAACAGCGTGTTTGGCGTTGTTTCGTCGCGAATGCGGGTGAGCGCAGCGGCGATGAGCGGATGATCAACAACGGTTACTTGCACAGGCATTGGATCATCTTTGCACGGACGAGCCTGAACGCAATGATGCGTATCCGGGCTTGATCTGTTCGTTGATGATCTTGAGGCGTTCGGGGAATGGCGCGAACGCGCTCTTCAGCGCATTGATCGTGACCCATTCGAAGTCGTCGAGTCCCCAGCCGAAGGCGTCGGCCAACTGCGTCATTTCCTGTGACATCGAGGTGTCGCTCATCAGACGATTATCGGTGTTGAGCGTGACGCGAAAGCGAAGCCGGCGCAGCATGCCGATGGGATGCTCGGCGATAGAAGCGCAGATGCCTGTGCCTACGTTCGATGTGGGGCACAACTCAAGCGGAATGCGGCGGTCGCGTACGTATGTGGCGAGACGCCCAAGCGTTTCGTTGCCTTCGGGGCCGGTGATGTCGTCGACGATGCGAACACCATGACCAAGTCGCTCGGCTCCGCACCACTGAACGGCTTCCCAGATCGAGGGCAATCCGAACGCTTCGCCGGCGTGGATGGTGGAGTGAAAGTTTTCGCGCTGCACGTACTGAAACGCATCGAGGTGGCGGGTGGGTGGGTAACCCGCTTCGGCGCCAGCAATGTCGAAACCAACCACGCCCTGATCGCGCCATCGCACCGCGAGCTCGGCGATCTCGAGGGAGCGTGCAGCGGTTCGCATTGCGCAACAGATGAGATAGATGGTGAGCCCGGTGCCAGCAGCGCCGCGGGCAAAACCCTCGAGTACGGCGGCCACGACTTCGTCGAGCGTGAGTCCGGCCTCGGTGTTCAGTTCGGGGGCGAAACGAACTTCGGCGTACACAACGCCGTCGGCCGCGAGATCGACCGCGCACTCGTAGGCAACGCGCTCGATGGCGTCGCGGTGCTGCATCACGCCAACGGTGTGAGCAAAGGTCTCGAGATACAGCACGAGGTCGTTGCGCTTTGCGCCTCGGTTGAACCATGACCCGAGTTCGACGACATCGTGTGTAGGCAGTTTGCGATAGCCGTATTCGTCGGCGAGTTCGATCACCGTGGCGGCACGCAGCCCGCCATCGAGGTGATCGTGCAGCAACGCTTTGGGTGCCTGTGCAATCAGTTCGTTGATCATGCTGCTGACCGATCGGAACGGTCGAGGCGACGCAACGCAAAGTTTGAATTGCGCTGCAGCCAGTTCCATGCCGGGTAATCGGCCGACTGCGAAATGCAGTGCAATGAATAGGCGTGACGACTCTGAGCGGATCGATTGACGTCGCTCCAGTGCGGCAACAAACCGTGAAGCACCACCATGGTTCCGGCGGAGACTTCGAGTGGCACCAGTTGTGCAGGCTTCGGTAAAGGGGCAGGGTCAAGGACTTCGAACGTGACGCCGTCGTTGTTCGTGGAACCGGCGCGCTTGAACTTCTTGCGCAGTGAGGTGTGATGGCCTCCTGGAGCGGCCCACAGACAGCCGTTCTGCAAGGTGGCATCTTCGATCGCAAACCAGAAACCAGTGACGGTCATCGGGTCGGTATACAAAAACGTGGCATCTTGGTGACAGCTCACTTCGCCGCCGATGTGCGGCTGCTTGAAGATGTACATGCTTTGCAACGCGAGCGCATCGGCGAGCCCAATGTCTGTTGAGACACCAGCGAGGTCGGGTGAGTAGCTGAACGTCTCGAACACCGGATCGAGGTCGTGCATGGCATGACCGATCTTGTTGATCGACAGCGACTTGTCTTGTCGCAGTCGTCCCTGGGCGTCGAATGCCTCGGCTTCGAAGAAGCACCACGAACCGTTGGCCGATTCGAGGAACTCGGCGTTGTCCTGGCGATCTTGGTCGTTGGTGGTGAACACCGAGCGATGATTGCTTGGGGTGAACTCGTCGACCATCTCGACGGCTCGTTGGCGAAGGTCGGCGCAGGCTTGGCTGTCGACAAAGTCGGGCACCACCAGAAATCCGTCACGGTGGTAGCTACTGATCTGTGCATCGGTGAGAACACTTGGCATGACGCAACCGTAGTCTTTCTTTCTATGGACCTCACCGAGCCCGAGTCGCCCGCAGAATCACAGCACCTCACCGTGCTCGGCAGCACAGTGCGACATGCCATCGATCATGTCGAAACCTTTCCCGCTCCAGCCAACGTGACATCGGTGCGTTTCACCACCGACGAGTTGGCCAGCGTGTGCCCGGTCACTCAGCAGCCTGATCTCTCACATCTGGTCATCGAGTACGCGCCCGATCAGGCGTGCATTGAAAGCAAGAGCCTCAAGCTGTACCTGTGGAGCTTCCGTGACCGCCCAGTGTTCGCCGAGGCACTCGCAGCCGAGATCGCTGGCGAGATCATGGCCACGGCGAAGCCTCACCATGTGACGGCCACGATCACGCAACGACCCCGGGGCGGTATCGAAGTGCAAGCGGTGAGTCGACTGCAGCGATAACGCTGGCTGAGTTGCGTGGCGTTGGTCGCGGGGTGTCGAAGGGCAACGATGGTGTCTCGGCGACCATTCGACATGCGGCTATGATCGGTGCGACTCGGGTATCACCTTGTCGAAACTCATACCAAAAGGGGAGAAATGCGGAAGAGCACACGTTTGCTGAGCGCGCTCACGATTACCACGGTCCTTGGCCTCGTTGCCACGGCCTGCGGAAGTGATAGCACCACACCAGCTACCGAGGGCACCACCGGCGCCAGCGTGGCTGGCGACACCACAACAACGACAGGCGGCGAGACCACCGGCGCCAAGATGTCCATCTTGTTCGACCTCAAGGGTCGCGGCGACAAGTCGTTCAACGACTCAGCAGCTGCGGGTCTTGACAAGGGCGCGGCCGAGTTCGGCTACGACGTGACCGAAGAAGTCCGTCAGGGTTCCGACGAAGCACAGCTCCTGAAGAAGGCTGCCGACGGCGGCGCGGAATTGATCCTCGGCGTGGGCTTTGCCTGGGGCGAAGCAATGGCCGCAGCAGCAGCCGAGAACCCTACCCTCAACTATGCAATCGTTGACGCAACTGTCGACGCGCCAAACGTTGCTGGTCTCGTGTTCAAGGCCAACGAGGGCTCGTTCCTCGTGGGTGCAGCCGCTGCCCTCAAGTCGA
The DNA here is from genome assembly GCA_945861025.1 of Ferrithrix thermotolerans DSM 19514. Classification (GTDB taxonomy): domain Bacteria; phylum Actinomycetota; class Acidimicrobiia; order Acidimicrobiales; family Ilumatobacteraceae; genus WLMZ01. The sequence goes on along the minus strand of CAMASN010000022.1, from coordinate 32,435 downwards.
AGACCGGTTCCATCGGCTTCATCGGTGGCGTCGACATTCCGTTGATCCAGGACTTCTTTGCTGGCTACGAGGCTGGTGCCAAGGCCGTGAACCCTGACATCAAGATCGATGCCAAGTACATCTCGCCAGCCGGCGACTTCAGCGGCTTCAACGACGATGCCAAGGCTCGCACCATCGCACTCAAGCAGTACGAAGATGGCGCCGACGTCATCTTCCATGCCGCTGGTTCAGCCGGTAACGGCTTGTTCGGTGCAGCAAAAGAAGTAAACGCTGCTGGCAACAAAGTTTGGGCCATCGGTGTTGACTCCGACCAGGCGCTTACCTCAGCTGAAGACCTAGCTCCGTACATCTTGACCTCGATGATTAAGCACGTCGATGTCGCTGTGTACGAGACCATGAAGGCCGTCAGCGACGGCACCTTCAAGGGTGGCGTTCGCGTGTTCAGCGTGGCCGACGGTGGCCTTGACTATGCAACCACTGGTGGCTACGTCGATGACATCAAGACTCAGCTCGACGACTACAAGGCCAAGATCGCCTCTGGCGAGATCAAGGTTCCTTCAGTCTCCTGAGCAACCAGCTAAGTTTATGGCGTGACTGAAAACGCCGACAAAAGGGCCGCCGGCGATGCCGGCGGCCCTTTCGTTATTACCGGAACAGATGCGCCCCAGGCCGCCCCATACGCCATCGAACTTCGCGACATCGTCAAACGATTTCCTGGGGTAGTGGCCAACGATGGCGTCAACGTGGCGGTACGCCCAGGAACCATTCACGCGCTCATTGGCGAGAACGGCGCTGGCAAGTCCACCGTGATGAAAATTCTCTATGGCACCCAGCGGCCCGACGAAGGTCGCATCGAGGTCAACGGTGTCGAGCAGCACTTTAAATCCCCGAAGGACGCGATCGCAGCGGGCATCGGCATGGTGTTTCAGCATTTCATGTTGGCCGACAACCTCACGGTCCTCGAGAACGTAATCCTCGGTGCCGAGCCGGGCAAAGGCGTCAAGATCGACCTTCGTTCGGCTCGTGAAACGCTGACTCAGTTAGCGGCCGCCAACGGCCTTGAGATCGACCCTGATGCCTTTGTGTCAGAGCTTGGGGTTGGCGAGCGGCAGCGGGTCGAGATTCTCAAGGTGCTGTTTCGCGGCGCTCGAATCATCATTCTCGATGAACCCACAGCGGTGCTGGTTCCGCAAGAGGTCGACGAGTTGTTCGTCACCCTTCGCGAACTCACCAGCACCGGCGTCACCGTCGTGTTTATCTCGCACAAACTCGACGAAGTGCTTGCGATCGCTGATGACATCACGGTGATTCGCAAGGGCAAGACCGTCGCCACGGCAATTCCCAGCCAGGTCACGGCTCGCGATTTGGCTCAGATGATGGTTGGCTCCGAACTGCCGAGCGCTGCTACCCGCACGGCCACGGTTACCGACATTGCCACGCTCAAGCTTGAGGGCGTCACGATGAACGCAACAGCGCGCGGGTCGCGTCCGTTGCTCGACAACGTGAGCTTCACGGTGCACCAAGGCGAGATCGTGGGCATTGCTGGCATCGAGGGCAACGGTCAGACCGAACTGCTCAAGGCAATCATCGGTATCGATCGCATCGACGGTGGTTCGATTTCTATTGACGCACACGATCTCGCGGGCATATCGACAAGCGATCGTCGAGAGATGGGCGTTGGCTACATCCCCGAGGATCGTCAGCGGGAGGCACTGTTGTTGCCTTCTCCGCTATGGGAGAACGCGATTTTGGGTCATCAGCGCAGCGCTCGATTTGGCAAAGGTATGTGGATCGATCAAGCGGCTGCTCGCGCCTATACCGAGCAGATCATCAGCTCGTTCGATGTGCGCACGCCCAGCGTCGACACCATCTCGTTGGCGCTCTCGGGCGGCAACCAGCAAAAGCTCATTGTGGGTCGCGAAATGCTCGCCGATCCGAAGGTCTTGGTGGCGGCTCACCCCACCCGAGGCATCGATGTTGGTGCGCAGGCAGCGGTGTGGGACGCAATCCGCGACGCCCGCGGGCAAGGCCTCGCGCTGCTGCTCGTGTCTGCCGATCTTGAAGAGTTACTCGGACTTTCTGACACGGTGCTGGTCATGCTCCGTGGCCGTATCGTTGCCAAGCTCGACCCGGCGAAGGTCACTAAGAGCGAACTTGGCGAATACATGACAGGGGCTCGTGAGGTGGCCGCGTGAGCATCGACCGTAAGAAAGTGGTCTATGCCCTCGCTGCGCCGTTTGGTGCGTTCGTGTTGGCCGTCGCAGTCGCCGGATTGGCTCTCTTGGTCAGCGGCAAGAATCCGTTCGTTGCGTTCAAACAGATGATCATCTACGGCGGCACGGTTGACTCGTTGATCACCAGCATCAACGAAGCCTTGCCATTGTTCGTGTCGGGAGTTGCCGTGGCCATTGGCTTCCGCACAAACCTGTTCAACATCGGTGTCGAGGGTCAATACCGCTTGGCTGCAATTGTTGCTGCTGTCGTTGGTGCCGAACTGCCCGGCCCTGGTTTCTTGCGCATCATCATGGCGATGGCGGCGGCCATCATTGTGGGCGCGATGTACGCCAGCATCGCCGGGTTGCTCAAGGCCTATCGCAACGTGAACGAAGTCATCGCCACCATCATGCTCAATGGGGTGATGACCGGCCTCGTGGCGGTGCTCTTGAAATGGGATCTGATCGCGTCGATAAAAGACCAACAGCTGCGAACCAGCCGATTACCGAAATCAGCGTGGTTCCCCAGCGTTACGTTTGGCGGAAGCGAGCTGTACCTGTGGGTCTTTGTCGCGATCGCGATTGGCATCGGGTATCACTACTTGATCAATCGCTCTCGCTTCGGATTCGAGCTGCGCGCCTCGGGCATCAACCCCGGGGCAGCACTTGCCGCTGGCGTGAATCCCAAGCGAATGATCGTGAAGACGATGGCATTGTCTGGAGCTGTCGCAGGTCTTGTCGGCATGCCGTTACTGCTGCAACGCCAACATGAGTTCACTCAGCAATTCCAGCAGGGGCTTGGGTTTGCAGGCATTGCTGTGGCGCTTGTGGGGCGACAAAAGGCCGCAGGTATGGCCGCTGCTGCGCTGCTGTTTGCATACCTCACTCGCGCATCTCAGGCGCTCACGAGTCCTCCAACTCGAGGTACCAAAGAGATCGGCACCATCTTGCAGGGCACGATGATGCTTGCCGCAGTGGTTGCCTACGAAGTCGTGCGGCGTAGAGCCGAGGCGAATGCAATTCATGAAGCAGCGCATCGTGCCGCAGTGCAGTTCGACGAGGTTCCGGCATGAGTACCACCTACGTAGACCTCGCCGATCCAAAGGCCAGTTGGTGGACCACGATGTCGCGTTCGCGACAGATCATGCTCATGTTCTTCGGAGCCTTCATCGTGTTGTCGATGGCGCGTGCAGTCTCTGGCGAAAACGACCTCACCTCTGAGTTCACCGTCACTAACACGATTGCGCTCACGTTGCCCATCTTGCTCGCGGGGCTCGGCGGGTTGCTCAGCGAACGAGCCGGCATCGTGAACATTGGTCTCGAGGGGATGATGATCCTCGGCACATGGGGCGCCGGTTTCTTTGGCTACCACTACGGCCCGTGGGGCGCTCTCATCGGTGGCGCTCTTGCCGGCGCTGTTGGCGGCCTCGTGCATGCCGTCGCCACTGTCACGTTTGGCGTCGACCATGTCATCTCCGGCACGGCCATCAATTTGCTCGCATTCGGCTGGGCCCGCTTCTTGTCGGCTTCGCTCTTCAAGGGCCGCGGCTCTGGTTCCGAGACCAATAGTCCCGGATTCGACACCTCGAAGGGCATGCCCACATTGCGCATGCCGGGTTTTGCCGACGACGGCTGGCTGGCTCGACTCGAGTTCAAGCATTGGCCCATCGTGTCCGATCTTGCCGGTATCAGCCGCGGCCTGGTCGGATCATGGAAGGTCTACGAGTTGGTCGCTGTCGCAGTCGTGCCACTCGTGGCTTGGCTCGTCTGGAAGACCAAGTTCGGCTTACGTCTGCGCTCGTCGGGCGAGAAACCATCGGCCGCCGATTCGCTTGGCGTCAACGTCGTTGTGGTGCGTTATCTCGCGGTCATCGCTTCGGGAGCGCTCGCCGGTGTCGGTGGAGCCTTACTGGTGCTACGCAACAACGGCGCATACTCCGAGGGCCAGACCAACAGCCGCGGCTACCTTGGGCTTGCAGCATTGATCTTCGGCAACTGGAAACCAACCGGAGTCCTCGCCGGAGCAACACTGTTTGGCTTCCTCGACACGCTGCAGCTCACGGCGTCTACGGCCGTTCGCGGGCTCTACTTACTGGGTGTTGTCGGTTGCCTCATTGGGGCCATCGTGTTTTTCCGTCGCAAGAACGTTCGGGTCGGTCGTTCGCTCGCTGCAATTTGCGCGGCGCTCCTGTTGTTCTACGTGTCGGGTATCGACATGAACGAAGATCTCGTGAAGACCTTGCCGTACGTGGGCACGTTGTTGGTCCTTGCGGTGTTTAGCCGTCGCTTGCGTCCGCCAGCTGCCTCGGGTCAACCATGGCGCAAGGGTCAGATCACATAGGCCGCTTGACTACGCATCCACCTTCGGGTCATCGCCGCTCGCGACGGCGAATGCGGCGCGTCTACCGGCGCCGTCGCGTGGTGGCAGCGATGGTTGCGCTCGCTGTGGCCGTTTCGTTGATCGGCCTCGCGAAGGCGTTGCTGGGCGACGATTCAGCGCCCACGAAGATTGCGTCGGCAGCATTAACTCCCGCCGCAACGATGCTCAGCGTGCCCGCAACTACCGAGGTCACCACCACGTTGCCTGCGTTGGCCACAGAAACCACTGTTGTTGACGCTGGGCCAATTCCTACCCCAAGCGACCCAGCGCGGGTTTATATCGCTGGCGACAGCGATGCTGGATCATTCGCTCCGTTTGTGTCGCGTCTCTTTCGTGCAACCGGGGTTGTGGTCACCACGGTGGACTACAAGGTGTCTTCGGGTTTGGCCCGTCCAGACTTTTTCGATTGGCCGGCCCGGCTGTCTGTACGTATTCCCAAGCTGAATCCAGACATCGTCATCGTTGCCTTCGGGGGTAACGATGCTCAGCCGATTCACGGTTTGAACAAGCAGGTCGATACGCCCGAGTGGCGTGCCGAATACGCCAAACGCGTTGGTGCAGTCATGGATCTGCTCGCCAACGACGGCCGCACGCTTATCTGGGTTGGTGTTCCCAACGACAACCAGATCGACACTACGGCTCGCCTCAAAGTGCAAGACGAAGTGGTGCGGGCCCAGGTCGGGACCCACCCCGGTGTGGTCTTTATTGATTCGTGGAACATCTTCTCGGGTCTCGACGGCGGGTATGCCCAGTACGTAGTTGATCCCCGCGACGGCATCAGCAAGTCAGTTCGCAGTGATGTCGATGGGTTCCATCTCAACACCACGGGCGCCGAAATTCTTGCGTTTCATATCGCTCGTGCGGTCGAGTCCGACCTCGTGAGCAGAGGTGCCGATCTTGCTGCTGCATCATCTGACACCGGTTAGGCCTTTTGGCACATTGTCGGCGCAGGAAACATTTTTCCTGTACTCGGTAGCAGCACAGCGGTAGTGTCTTGCGCAGGGAAAGCTATGAGACGTTGGGCGACAAGTTGGTCGCGAATGCCCAATGAGGAGCGAGCGCGAAACCGGCCCTTCAAGTGCTCTTGCATCTGAGGTGGCGTCATGAAACAAACTGTCCTTAAAATAACGACTTGCGCGGCGATCGCTCTGGCTACCTCAACGGTGGCGATGCAGCATGTGTCGGCCGCTCCAGGGGACACTGCCGTTACTGCAGTGTGTCATCGATTGCCCTCGTCATGGTCTGGCAACGTCACTCTTGAGCCGGGCGCGTCGTACTCCACAGGTGTCGCTGTTGAGCGCCAAGATGGCATTCAGGCCGTCGTTGACTCCGTAGCCGTGTCTACCGGCGAAGGCTCACCCACCGCTATCTCCGTTCGCATTGGCGGCGTCGCTGCCACACCGGGTGCCATCGTGCTGGGCGGCGATGTCGCCGTTATCAACGGCGGAACCAGTGCGGTCAGCCTGACCTCGGTCGACTTGGTGGTTTCGCATTGTCACCTCGTAGCGATCACCGAAGCGATAGCGGTTGGATCGTTTGGGTTGAGTGGCCCAAGCGTCGAGTCGCTGCCAGCCACCGGCGCAAACGCCGGCGAGCTTGCGCTGGTTGCGTTCGGGTTGGTCAGCGTTGGTGCCGGCCTGGTGGCCGTTGGTCGCCGCCGCCGTCTGGCGTAGTAGTTCTCTGCGGGCTACTGCCCGCGGCCTCGCGAAATGATTCCGTCGCGTCGCTGGGCCACCTTTTCGGCGCTGAACATCGTTCGGGCCCATTCGTTGCCATCGCGAGCCTCGATCTCCCAGCCAGCTTGATCGCGGGTGATTTCTGCATAGGTGCGCCGGATCTGGCGAACGCCGTTTTGGTCGTTGCCGATGATGTCGCGAGCCAAGCCCCGAGCGGTGGGCAGAAGGTCGCCATGGGCGACGACGTGGTTCACTAAGCCGAGTTCGAACGCCTCGTGAGCGCCGAGGAAGTTGCCGGTGAAGCTCATCTCGCGAGCCCGGCGAACACCAATGGCCTGCGGTAGCAACACGGTGAGGCCCCAGCCCGGCATGACCCCTACACGGGCGTGTGTGTCGCCGAATTTGGCGTGCTCGCTCGCGACGAGAAAGTCGCAGTTGAGGGCCAGTTCGAATCCACCGGTGACGGCAACTCCATTGATTGCGCCGATCACTGGCTTGGTCATCGACGGAAAGGGTCCGCGCATACCCTCGGCTGAGGCCTTGGGGAGCGTGGAGTCTGCAGCGTTTGACGACCCACTGCGGCTACCCAGTTCTTTCAGGTCGATGCCCGCACAAAACGCCGGATCTGACCCGGTGAGGATGACGACGTCGACGTCGTCGCGGCCATCGGCCTCGCGCATCAGCGCCGGGAACATGCGCATCACGTCGGCACTCAGCGCATTTCGGGCGGCGGGCCGGTTGAGGGTGACGGTGGCGATTCGATCGCTGACTTCGAGCAGAACAACATCGGTCATCTGCCGATGTTCGCAGGCCTCAGCGTGTGCCTACGAGTCGGTGTCGTCAGCCGGCAAGAAGTTGAGCTTCAGGTCGCCGAGTTTTACCAAGGTGGATGCGATCCATGTTCCCAGGGTTCCGAAGTGGTGATCGAGCAATTTGCTCGCGCCGTCGGCGAGGGTCTCTTCGGCAAGTTCGTAGATGCCCTCGTAGGTGATCTCGATAGCGAACTCGGGAGCCTCTACAACATCGCCGAAGTAACCGATCTCAACGGTGGCCCCGGCGCGCTCGAGACGTTCGTTGCCGACGAGCGGGCTTGATTCGGGCATGATCGCCTGCACCGGCACCGGGTTGGGCTGCTCAGCGAGGCGTTGCACGCGAAACCCAATTTCGATTTCGATCGATGGTTGTTCCTCGATCATCTCATCGACATACCAACGCCGGTACGCGGTTTGGCTCCACGTTGGCCAGTCGAAGGTGATGTGCGCAACGACCCGCGGTGGCTGGCCTTCGCCGGGCAGGCCGTAACTGGTCTCCCACGTGATATCGCCTAACAGCACATCGATCTGAAAGTGTTCCTCGAAGGTCTGGCGTTCGAGGAAGGCGCCTTCGAATGCGTCACGCAATGCGCCTATGGCATCGGTGAAGACGTGATCAAGCATGCAGTGCGACCCTAACTGTTTGTGCGCTCGTAGGTGTGGGGGAGCCCGTTGTGCATCGACATTCGGTGCCTTGGTCCGGGCAGCGAGGCATCGCCGGTTTCGTATCCGGCATCGGTTTCCCAAAGCAACACCAGTGCTCCCTCGTGCTGTGCGGGAACGGTGATGAATCGTTCGATACCGCGGCGGGTGACGAGTTGACGCAGGCCCTCGAACGAACCGGCTTCGGCGAGCGTAACGAGCGTGACATGAGTAGGCGGCGCCATGGGAAGTGCCTGAGCAATCGCGTCGGTAGGGCTGATCCAGAGCGACTCGACGATTTCATGGTTATCGATGGTGACGTCGTCGCCAGACCACGGAGCAACGAAGAACCATGTGGCGTAGCGCTTTGGCGCAATCGCTGGAGGAGTCCAATGCGACAGGGCGACGAGGCTGTCACGGTCGAGTCGTAAAGCCACTTCTTCGTGCGCCTCGCGAACCGCTGCTGACACAGCTCGGCTTACGTCGTCGTGACCCGCATCGTCGTCGTCGACACGTCCACCGGGAAAGACCCACATGTTCGCAAATGCGCCCACATCACTGCGCTTCAAGAACAGCACCTCGAACTGGTCGCCGTGTTCGCGTGCCACGATGACCGTGGCGGCTGGTCGGGCGGGAGGAAGACTCGCAGCTGCATTCACACCGCAACCTTGGCACATGCGACAATCAAGGTTATGAGTCTTGTTGAAGTCATCATCAGCGAACGCGTTGCGACCCTGACCCTGAACAATCCTGCCGAGCGCAACACGCTCACTGCGCCAATGGTCGCTGAGATCCTTGCCGCAATGGACGCCATCGAGGCCGACCCCGGCGTTGGCGCAATCGTTGTTACGGGCACGGCTCCAGCATTTTGCGCGGGAGCAAACCTGGGCAATCTCGCCGAATCGTCAGAGCAGAGTCTCGGCAGCATCTACGAAGGGTTCCTGCGAATTGCCCGTAGCCCATTGCCGACGTTGGCAGCGGTGAATGGTGCTGCTGTTGGCGCCGGCATGAACCTCGCGCTTGGCTGCGACGTGCGCATCGCTGGGCGTCGCGCCAAGTTCGACACACGGTTCTTGCAGATTGGTATCCACCCGGGCGGTGGCCACACGTGGATGCTGCGTCGCATCGTCGGCCCGCAAGCAGCCATGGCAGCGGTTGTGTTTGGCGAGGTCATGGACGGCGCCGAGGCCGAGCGTGTTGGGCTCGTGCATCGTTGTGTCGACGATGACCAACTGCTTGCTGTTGCACAAGAAATGGCTCAGCGCGCCGCGAGCGCGCCGCGCGAGTTGGCCATCATCGTGAAGCAGACCATTCATGACATGGCCGACATCGACAATCATCCAGCCGCCGTGAAGCGCGAGCTCGATCCGCAGGTGTGGAGCACTCGCCAACCATGGTTCGCCGAGCGCATCGCGGCACTGCAGCAAAAAATCTCGTCAAGAAAGTAGCCGCGATGCTTCACAGGCCCCCCACCTCGGGTGTACCTTTCGCATAGGGGGAGTTTGTCAACCGTACGTCTCACAGGAGGTACTCGATGAGCCAGCGCCATCACATGCAGGAATCGGCCCCACAGCCGAAGATGGACCTGCGTGCACACGCTCACAACGAGCGGCATCGCATTAACAGCGAGCTGCAATCCGTTGCCAATCAGGTCAGCGCAGGTTCCGAACCCGAAGACATCCATGAGCCCGGTAGGGCTTGGGTGCCGAGTCACCGACACGATGCGGCCAAGGGTAAGGCCAGCGCCACCAAGCAAGAAGTGCGCCACTGGAAAATGAAGAGCTGGAAGCGGCGCTCAACAGTGCGCAAGGCCCGGGCTCTGGTGACCCGAGTGGTTGCTGAACAGGCTTAGTGCCTTAGAGCCACGTGGCGATCATGTCGTCGCGACGGGCTTGCCATTCTTCAACGGTGATTGCGTAACGCATGTGGTCTTCCCACACGCCGTTGATCTCAAGAAACCGACTTGCTACGCCTTCGTCGCGAAGTTGCAGTTTGTCCATTACGCGCCGGCTATTGGTGTTACGTGGGATGACGCACACCTCAAGGCGGTGCAGTCGTAGCTCGTCGAACGCAAATCGAATGACCGCGCAGACGCCTTCGGCGACGTATCCGTGGCCAGCGCGTGAGCGGTCGATCCAGTAGCCGATGGTGGCGCATTGCTGTGCGCCGCGAACCACGGTGTTCAGGTTGACTTCGCCTGCTACGGCGCTTTCGATGAACAGGCCGAATGCATACGCCGCGCCCATTTGCCGGTCGCGGTCGCGTGCAGCGCAGCGGGTGCTGAAGGCGTCTCGCTCGCGGGTTGGGTCGCCCTGGTTGGTAAGCCGCGACGGCTCCCATGGCGTGAGCCAGCTTTCGTTGCGTACGCGTACGTCGCTCCACGATGCGAAGTCGGGGCTGACCAATGGGCGAAGCATCACCCGGCGGCCGTAAATGCGCAGCCCAGTGTTGGGAGTTGCCGACGGGTGGGTGAAGGGGTAATGCTCGCTACTCATACCGATTCACTGCCTGCACGAGTGGTGAATGGTTGGGCGGTGATGGCGATCGACACGGTGTCGAGCTGCAAACACCGAAACAGCGCCACCATCACGCAGCATCCGGCAACGATTGTGTCGACGAGCTCGGTGGGCAGGCCCGGATTGTGGCGGCGCTCGGCTGAGGCCTCAAGGGCCAAGGTGCGAAACACGTCTTCGGCGGCATCACGGGTGAGTTCAAATTCGTCGGCGTTGATTTCGCCGCCATGTTCGACGGCAGCGATCACTCGCGCTGTCTCGCCCGACACGACCACCGAGCGGGCGTCGTCGAGCAGCGGCATGAGCCGGCGGGCGTCGTCGAGATGGTCGATCACTTCGCCGATGGCGTTCGTTAAGTCTTCGGGCAGCGCCGGGTCGGCATCGAAGTGGCGGCGATGGAGCGACGTGATGCCCACCGGGGCCACGAACGAACTTGCTTCGACTCCGTTGTCGTATATCGAAATGGTGATGCTGTCGTTATCGATGAGAACTGCGCAACTGTTCATTTCTTGTACGCCTCGATGCGGTCGTGCACCCATTGGCCCACTGGGTCATTGCCACCCGCAAGAAACCATGCGTAGTGAGCGTGTAGACACTTCACGCCTTGGCGCGTGCCGCCGACGCCACCGCTTGGGCGTGGGCCACTGTAGTGCTCGGGTAGAGCAGCGTCTCGCTCGGCTTCGTGTTGCTGGTGGGCGAGCTTGAGAGCGTCTGGATCTACTGCAGCCTCGGCCTGGCGAACCCCGCCTTCGGCCTCGATGCGGCCGATGGCAGCGACGATGGTCTTGTTGATCAGCCAGTAACGGGTTGGCATCGGCGTGCCGTCGTCGAGCAGTGGTTCGTTGAGCAGTACCACCGGATCGCCAAGCGAGTCGCGCACCGCTACTTCGAACTTGCCTTGTGGTTCGCGGCCAAGGAGTTCTCGGACGCGATCACGATCGGTCATGGTTTGAGTGGTGAGCATGGTGCGCATGGTGAATGTCGGTGCCGAACGTGCATTGCTGAGTGGCGCGAGCGCGACTAGTTCTTGCGGCGACGGAACACGAGCAGCAACAGCACTAAGCCGCCAAGCGCTGGCAAGAGACGCTTGAGGATTGCGCCGCCGCCGCTACGCAATGCATCGATGGGTTCGGCGGCTGGACCATTGATAATGCGAATGGTGGGCGCCGCTGGCTCGTTGTTTGCCGATGCGGAATCCGAGGCGTCAGCCGTGTCAGCGACTGGTGGTGCGGCTGTTGGCGCAGTTGCTGGGGCGGGCTCGGCGGCATCTTTTTCGAGCATGGCGTCGAGGTTCTTCGAGAACTGCAACATCAGCTTGCCGCTGATGTCGGCGAGGGCGCCGCGGCCAAACTGGGCGACCTTGCCGGTCATGTCGAGCTTGGTATGCACGGTGCACTTGGCGCTCGTTGGAGTGATTTGTTGTAACGACGCGGTGATAATGGCCGACGCGTTGCCGTTGCCCTTGGTGTCGCGGCCATCGCCCTTGAGCACGGCACGATAGTTGGCATCGTCGCGCTCGAGAAAGTGCGCTTCGCCTTTGAGGGCGGCGCTGATTGGGCCGACCTTGACCTTGACGACACCGCGGTACGAGTCGCCTTCGATCTCTTGTAATTGGGCGCCTGGTAGGCAGGGTGCGATGCGCTCGACATCGGTGATGACGGCCCATGCTTCGTGGATCGGCCGGTTTACGGTGAATTCATTGATGAGTTCCATTGCTGGAGTTCCTCCATCGTGTCGATGTCGACCGAGCTGCCGGTGCAGGCAACCTCGCCGACGAGGTCCGGACGTTGGTTTATCAGGCTACGGGCGCCGTGGTCGCCTTCGGTCGCCAACAGGGACCAAATCGATCGCTCGAGGCGCACCGGATTACCGCGAGCGCCGCCGTATGTAGCGACGGCGATTGGCGCGGCCGCCATCGCCACCGCACGCCATGCTTGGGCGGTTACGAAGGGTTGATCGGCGAGTCCCACAACTACAGCGGTTGCGCCGAGTGAGTCGGCAGCGGCGATGCCGCACTGCAGCGAACTGGCTTGGCCTTCGTCCCAATGAGGGTTATGGGCGCGGACCACCCACTGCGGTAGGCCGAGTTCGACGCAGCCGGTCACCACAACCACATGAGCAAAACCTGATGCTTCGATCGAGTCGAGCGCCCACGTGTAGAGGGCCCGCCCGTGCAGGTGTGTCATCAGTTTGTGTGACGAACCGATGAAGCGACTGCCCCGTCCGGCGGCCAACAACACAGCGCATGTTTCGCTCGGTGGAGCGTGGTCATCAAGACGCTGAGCAGGGAGGGTATTCATAACCTCGCAAGCCTGCCAGCTTGAACGGCTGTGAGCCAGCTCAAAATGAGGGAGAATGAAATATGACGAAAAGGTTACGAACGAGTTGATTATTGCAGTTTGATGTCGATAGTCTTGCGTCCGTAACGAACGGCCGTCATCTACGGCAGTTCAGCACGCAAGCGTGGCGCTCTCGTGAGGCGCCACGTGACCTGAACGCCACAAGCGTCCATGCCACGACATTCGGCCATTTCGGCCGGATGCGCTAACGAAGCGAGATTGTCATGAAGCACAGCAATGCAACTACGGGTCGCCCAGTCCTGAAGCGCGTCGGCTTTGTAGCCCTCGCCCTCGCAACGATGTTCGGCAGCGTTGCGGCCACCTCCACAGCAGCCGGTGCTGCAAAGATTTCGAAGCCAGTTGTTCGTAACGATGCGCTCGCCCCGATTGCCGCTCAGGCGCTCTCAGACATTCAAGCAATTGCGGCAGCGAGCCCGTGGAACACAACAGCAGACACCGTGGCCCCAAGGGCCGAAGCGGCCACTCGTGACCGTTACGTCAGAGCTCGAGATGCAATCGCCACCGAGGTCGCCGGCCGTCTCGGTATCGAGCCTTCACGTATGGTCGAAGCTTGGGCCAACGCTGACGTTGCGCATCAGACAGCCTTGATGGCAGCGATGTCGCAACTTGGCGTGCGCTACCGTCGCAACGCCAGCGCCCCTGGTGTCGGGTTCGATTGTTCTGGCCTCACTGCGTATGCATGGAGCGTTGCTGGCACCGAGATTGCGCATCAGTCGCGGACGCAGATTCGTAACGCTTCGCCCCGAACCTTCGACGCCGCCCAGGCGGGCGACCTCGTGTTCTACCCGGGCCACATCAGCATGTACCTCGGGGTCGACAAGGCCATCGTTCACTCGCCCTTCACGGGCCGCACGGTTGAGGTTTCTGTCATTGGCAAGCGTCGTTCACCCCGCTTTGCCGACCCAACTGGCTGAGCGTTCATTCAGCGGTGTGAATCGCTCCCGACCCGTCACGTAATGACGGAGTCTTTCTCCCGGTACGCCGAGCGATAATTTCGGCGCAGATCGAGATCGCAGTTTCTTCTGGCGTGCGAGCGCCGATGTCAAGCCCAATCGGCGACATCAACCGATCGATTTCGTTGGGGTCGGTGAGCCCCGCCTCGGTGAGTCGCTCCATGCGCTTTGCATGGGTGGTGCGGCTGCCCATCACGCCGATGTATCCAACGCGAGTGGTGAGTGCGCCCATCACCGCTGGCACATCGAACTTTGGGTCGTGGGTGAGCACACATACGGCATCGCGTGGGCCGAGCACAGTGCCCCGCTCGACGAACACCGGCATGGGCCACGACACGATTACTTCGTCTGCCATCGGGAATCGGCGACGCGTAGCGAAGACCTCTCGTGCGTCGCAGACGAGCACTCGGTAGCCAAGCACTTTGGCAACCTTGGCCAGCGCGGCGGTGAAATCGACGGCTCCGAAAATCCACATTTGTGGTGGTGCAGCAAAACTCTCGACGAAGACACTGACCGTGTCGGTATCGATGAGATCTTCGGGGGTCGTTTGCCCATGAGGTCCGTAGTGGCGAACTCCGCTGCGCCCGGCCTCGAGTTCGGCGAGCGAGTCGCGGGTGACGATGCGATCGAGTTCGGGGTGACCGAGCGTTCCTTGTGCAGTGCGGTCGGGGGCAATCAGTAGCTTCGCGCCGATGTTCGGGCCGTCGATGATCGTGCACAAGCCAGTGGGCTGATCGGAGCGGATGCGGTCGCGCAGTTCTTCGTAGAGGGATGGTGTGTCGGCCATGGGGCTACCAGTTGAGCGGTTCGATGAAGAGATGAATGATGCCGCCACAGGTGAGCCCCACGGCAAAGGCTTCGTCGTCGCTATAACCAAACGTGACCATGCGCGGCTGCATGTCGCCATGCAAGATCGCTAGCGCTTCGCCGACGACAGCACCTTCGACGCAGCCACCGCTGACTGAGCCAGCGACTTCGCCGTCTTCGTTCACCGCCATGCTGGCGCCGGGATCGCGTGGTCCGGAGCCTTCGATGTTCACGACCCGCGCCACGGCGATGCGTCGATTGTTGTGCCGCCAGCGCTCGATGTCGTCGAGAATCTCACGCATGGTTGGCCCTTTCGGTTGTGCCCGAGATGACCCGAGCGAGTTCTTCCATAGCGACCAATGAGTGGCCCTCCACGAAGTGATCAACATAGGGCAGAGCTGCAGCCATACCTCGCGCTAGGGGCGCGTAGCCGGGTGTCACTTTGAGCGGATTGACCCACACCAGGCTGTGAGTAATGCGTTGAAGTCGTTGCATTTGCTCGGCGAGCAACAGCGGCTCGCCACGGTCCCAGCCATCGCTGAGCACAACCACAATCGCGCCGCGGGCCATACCTCGCACGCCCCATTCGTCGTTGAAGAGGCGCAGACATTCACCAAGGCGCGTGCCGCCGCTCCAGTCGGTGACGCGGTAGCTGGCCATCATGAGGGCCTTGTCGGGATCGCGGCTGCTGAGTTCTTTGGTGACGCGGGTCAGGCGTGTGCCTAACGCAAATGCCTCAACGCGTTGCCGGCCGGCGACTGCGGCTTGCACGAAACGCAGGAGTGCTCGCGCGTACGGCTCCATTGAGCCGCTGACGTCGAGCAACAGCACGAGTCGGCGCATTCGTTCGCCGGGCTCGCGATAGTACCGGCGAACAGGCTCGCCACCAGAGCGAAGCGAAGCGCGAACCGTACGACGCAGGTCGGGTCGGTGGCGTTGCCGCTTCGAGGCAGACAGCCGAAGCGATTTGCGTGGTGGGCCCACAAAGCGCAGGCGACTCATCAACTGCTGGGCCATCTCCAATTCGTCGTTGCTGTACGCGCCAAAGTCCTTACGGCGCAGTACCTCAATGGCGCTGAAGCGGAGGTGAATGGTGGGGTCGTCGTTGGCGTCGGTAGCCGTTGCTTGATCGTCGTCGTCGGGCGGGTCGTCATCGTCCATCTCGATGCTGATGTGCTCTGGTTCGCTTTCGGCCTCTTCGGTGAATTCGCCGTCACGCGCTTCCCAGAACACCGCAAACGCACGATCGAACAACGCCAGATCCTCGGGGCGGCGAACCAGGGTTGCCCGTGCTGCCCAATAGACCGAATTGCGTTCGTCGATGCCGAGCGCGCCGAGTGCCTCGGTGAAGGTGAGCACGCAGCCAATGGGCACGCTGAGCCCGAGGCCGCGCAGCAGCCTCGCGAAAGCGGTAGCCATACGCTGCGCAGCACCCTCGCTGGGTGCCGGACCGTTATGCGCTACGGGAGGTGCGAACGCGGCCATTAGCCGGGTTGCGAGCCTCGCTCGAAGGCGTGCTTCACCATGTCGGCGATGCCGTGCAGTTGGACTCGCTCGACGTCTTCTCGATACTTGAGCACGGCGCCAAGAGTGCTCTTCACCGACGACTCGGAGAGTTCGCTGACACCGAGTCGTCCAAGCGCTGTGGCCCAGTCGATGGTTTCGGCGACACCCGGCGGCTTGAACAGGTTGAGGCCGCGCATAGTCTCGACAGCGGCGGCTACCTGACGCGCAAGCATCTGGCTGACAGCGGGAACGCGGAGTCGAACGATCTCAACCTCGCGCTCAAAACCGGGATGCTCGATCCAGTGGTAGAGGCAGCGACGCTTGAGTGCGTCGTGCACATCGCGCGTGCGGTTGCTGGTAAGAATCACGATCGGCGGGCGCTCGGCGCGAAAGACGCCAAGCTCGGGCACGGTGATCTGAAAGTCGCTGAGCACTTCGAGCAGGTACGCCTCGAACTCGTCGTCGGCGCGATCGACTTCGTCGATGAGCAACACGGGCGGTGGGCCAGCAACGGGGCTGATTGCCCGCAGCAGCGCGCGCTTCAGTAAAAAGCGTTCGTTATAGAGCTGGCCCTCGAGCGCTGCGGTGCCCGCACCACGGGCTTCGCCGCTTGCCTCGGCTGCACGCAGGTGCAACAACTGACGGCTGTAGTCCCAGTCGTAGACGGCCTGACTGGCATCGATACCTTCGTAACACTGTAGCCGAATCAGTTCGCCGCCGGTCCAGCGGCTGAGCACCTTGGCCACTTCGGTCTTGCCGACACCTGCTTCGCCTTCGAGGAGCAATGGCCGGCGCAGTGCAAGCGCGAGGAAGATGGCGGTGGTGAGACCCTCGTCAGCGAGGTAATCATGCGAGGCCAGCGCGGCTGACACATCGTTGACGTTGAGATTTGGTGGCAGCATCGGGGGCAAGGCTAATTGGCTGGGAGTACACGAACCGCACTCGGATCGGCGAAGATCATTGGGTGAGCGCAACGTGGCGGGCTGCAACACAGAGTTGGACCATCACGTTGTGGAGCGCGAGTGCGGTTTCTGTGCGCCTATTGGTGGTCGATCGAGACGATCCATTCGGTGTCGTGTGCGACGAAATGATGGTTCGCGACGGCGATGTGTGGAGCACCATCGTGGCGCCCGCCGACATCGGCACCGCCGATCTCTACGGCTTTCGCGTCGAGGGCTTCGGTCATCGCTTCGACGCATCGAAGGTTTTGCTCGATCCCGAGGCGACCCAAGTATGGTTTCCGCCCGAGCATGATCGCGACATCGCCGCCGTACACGGTGCTGACACGTTGGGTCGAAGCCCGTTGGCGGTGTTGCGCCGCGAGGTGCCGCGCGTAGCGTTGGCTCCAGGGCCGCGCCATACGTGGAGCGACCTTGTTGTTTGCGAGTTACACGTGCGTGGCGCGACGCAATTGGCGCAGCACGTACCCCATGAACTGCGAGGCACGTTCGCCGGGTTGCGGCATCACGCTACCTATCTTGCGCTGTTGGGCGTGACAGCTATTGAGCTGCTGCCGGTGCACCAATGCGACCCACTTGAGGGCAGTTATTGGGGCTACATGCCGTTGGCCTGGAGCGCGCTGCATCACGAATACGTTGCGGGAGACGACCCCGAAGGCGAGTTCGTAGAAATGATCCAGACCTTTCACGATGTGGGCATCGAGGTTCTGCTCGACGTGGTCTACAACCACACCACTGAAGAGGATGAGTTCGGCCCCACGTATCATCTGCGCGGCATCGACGACGCCGCGTATTACGTGGTCGATTCGAGTGCGAGCTACTACGACGCCGCCGGCTGCGGAAACGTTGTGCGAGCCGCGCATTCAGCGGCTGCCGGGCTCATCATGGCCTCGCTTCGTCGCTATGCCGACCTTGGGGTCGATGGCTTTCGTTTCGACCTCGGCTCGTTGTTAGGTCGCGACTTCGAAGGCATCACGCAACGACGCAGTTCGCTCATCGATGAGATCACCACGTTTGCCGCGATGCGCGGGCTACGCCTGATTACTGAGCCATGGGACCTCGGCGCGTATCAACTTGGCGACGGCTTTCCTGGACAGACCTGGTCGCAGTGGAATGGTCAGTTTCGCGACGACGTGCGCTCGTACGTCCGCGGCGAAGAAGGCTTCGTGGGCCGTATCGCCCAGCGGTTGCGGGGCAGCCCCGATCTGTTCGGTGCCGACGCGCACCGCAGTATCAACTTTGTAACAGCACACGATGGCTTCACGCTGTACGACCTCGTGAGCTACGACAGTAAAAACAACGACGCCAACGGCCACGACAACACCGATGGCACCGACGACAATCGATCATGGAACTGCGGGCATGAAGGCGATGATGTCAGTGCGATGTCTTTCGAACACGTGCAAACATTGCGTGCTCAGCAGATGCGCAATTTGCTGAGCCTGCTGATGTTGTCGCGGGGCGTTCCGATGCTGCTTGCGGGCGATGAGTTTGCTCACACGCAGCACGGCAATAACAACGCGTACAACCAAGACAACTCAGTGTCGTGGCTCGACTGGCAACGCGCCGCGACGCACGGAGATATCGCCGACTTCGTGCGTGCGCTCATCGCACTCAGGTCTCATGGTGGCGACAGCGAAGTTACCTGTTTCGGCGTAGATGGCGCGCCCGATTTCTCGTACGAGTCGCACTCAATCGCATGGCAGTGGGGATCGCTGTATGTGATGAGCAACGCGTGGTGGGAGCCGCTCACGTTTGCGGTGCAGGCAACCGGTGATTACGAGGTGGCGTTGGCGAGCTGTGGCGAACCGGTGAGCATCGCCGCCGGTTGCGTGACGCTGCCAGCTCGGTGCACGGTTGTGTTGCTAGCTGTCGAAGCCCAGGCCTGAGCGGTCGAGCGTTCGTAGCCACAGGTTGCGTTTGCCGGTGGCGTCTTCGCGATTGAGCGACCAGCGCGTGGCCTGAATGCCTGCAAATCGAAATGGCTCGGGCGGAAACGGCAATGGTTTGTCTTTGACGAACGCTGTTTGCGTGGCCTTGCTGCGTTTTCCGTCGAGCAGGTCGAGCGTGACTTCGGCACCAAAGCGAGTAGCAGCAACACCGAGACCGGTGTAGCCGAGTGCGTAGACAACTCTGCCGCCCATCGCGCCACCGAAGAACACACAAAAACGACTGCACGTGTCGATGACGCCACCCCATGCATGGCTGAACTTCACGCCCTCGAGTTGCGGGAATGTCGTGAAGAAATGCTTCGACAGCTTGGCCCATGTTTCGGGACGGCTCTCGAGCTCAGAGTCGATCTTGCCGCGCCAGTAATAGATCACGTCGTAGCCGCCCCACAAAATGCGGTTGTCTTCGGTGAGTCGGTAGTAGTGGAACTGGTTCGAGATGTCGCTGAGTCCTTGACGATTGGTCCAGCCAATGTCGGCCAACTGCGCGGGTGTGAGCGGCTCGGTAACCATGCAATAGTCGTAGACCGGAACCATGTAATGGTTCAGCCGCTTGAGCAGGGGCTTGAAGGCGTTTGTTGCCAGTGCAACTTTGCCAGCGCGTACTGCGCCGAGCGGCGTGCGCACGATGACACCCACGCCGTCTTTGTCGATAGAGATCGCTTTGGTGTCCTCGTAGATGGTGACACCAAGCGACTCGGCTGCGGCCTTGAGGCCCCACACAAGTCGGGCTGGGTCGATGATCGCCGCGCGGTCCTTGCGCCACAGACCACCCGTGTAGGTAGGGGAGTTGACCTCGCCACGCATTGCCTCGCCGTCGAGCAACTCTACTTTTTGACCTAGCGAGCGAAGCTGTTGGTAATCGTCGCGGAGTTCATCGAAGTATGACTCGCTGTGCGACGTTGTGGCGACGTCGATGACGCCGGTGCGCTCGTAGTCGCAGTCGATGTTGTACCGCTTGATGGCGGCTTCGATTTCGTTGAGGTTTTGTAGTCCGAGTTCTTCGAGCACATCGAGTTCGTCGGGAAAGCGAGCCTGGCCATTGGCGATGCCGTGGGTGAGGCTGCTCTCCATGAAACCGCCGTTGCGTCCGCTGGCCGCTGAGCCGATCTCGTGCGCATCAATCAGGATCACGTTGCGCGATGGGTCTCGCTCTTTGGCGATGATCGCTGTCCAGAGGCCCGCGTAGCCTCCGCCGACGACGCATAGGTCGCAGCTGACCGTACGCACAAGGGTGACATTTGAGTCGGGTTCATCGACGTCTTCGTACCAATAGGGATACGGGTCAGCGTCGGCAATTGCGTCGAGATGGAACTCGTCGATCGCATCGTCGTCCATGGTTACACCACCTTGTGGATGTCACCTTAGTAGGTCGCCGACTACGGTCGTCCCTATGGACATGGGTATTTCGGGTAAACGAGCGGCCGTGGCCGGTGGATCATCCGGACTGGGTTTGGCTACCGCCAAGGCATTGGCTGCCGAGGGCGCACAGGTAGTGATTTGTGGGCGCGATGCAGCCCGCCTCGATGCCGCGGCGATTGTGGTAGGCCATGGCTGTATTTCTGTGGTCTGCGATGTTGGTTCTGCCCAGGGTGGCGCAGCGTTCGTGGACGCGGCGATGAACGCACTCGGAGGAGTCGACATTTTGGTTGCCAACGCAGGTGGCCCGCCGCCAGGAACATTCGCGTCTACTCCGGTCGACCTCTACCAGGTCGGCCTTGACCTGAATCTGCTCAGCGTTGTCGGCATGTGTAAAGCGGCGATACCCGCGATGCAAGAACGCAAGTGGGGTCGGGTCATCGCCATTACTTCGGTAGCGGTTCGTCAACCCATGGCCAATCTGATCCTGTCGAACACAGCGCGGTCAGGTGTCACCGGATTCTTGAAGACAGTCGCGCGTGAAGTTGCTCACGATGGCGTCACCGTGAACACGGTGCAACCGGGCATGCACCTCACCGGCCGCATCACCCAGCTCTACGGAGGTGTCCCCGATGCTTCGGCAATGGGCATTCCCGCTGGCGTGATGGGAGATCCCGACGACTTCGGTCATGTGGTCACGTTTTTGTGCAGCGACCACGCGAAGTTTGTCACTGGCGTGCAGATGCACGTTGACGGCGGCGCGTATGGTGGTCTGCTGTGATCACCCATGTCGTTTCATTCCGTTGGAAACCAGAGACCACCGCCGCGCAGATAGCGCGTATCAAGCAGGCCCTCGACACGCTGCCAGCAGCCATCGCCGACATCGTGTCGTACCAGTGCGGCCCCGATGTTGGGGCTCACGGTCTCGCCAACTTCGACTTTGCAATCGTGGCCACGTTCGAGAACATCGACGGATGGCGCAACTACGACGCCCATCCCGAGCACGATCGGGTGCGGTCAGAAACCGTGCGACCATGGATCGCCGAGCGCGCAGCGGTTCAGTTTCAGAGCTAATTGGTAGTTGTTCGGCGCGCACTTTGGGTTCATACTGAAAGCAGAAGCTGATCTTGCGATCGGCAGTGTGGAGGTTGTTGTGAGCAATGGCCGAATTTCTCGAAGCGCACGACAATCGTTGCTGTCGTCGATGGTGCTGTTGGCGTTTGGGTGGGCTGCCGCTGGATGCGGTTCGTCGTCCACGCCGGTGAGTTCGGTCGCTGCGTCGGCCACATCAAGCCTGCCGGATGCATCGACGGTGTCGGATGCATCGACCACGCTGCTTGCGTTCGTTGGTGGATCCATAGAGCCGGTGTTGGTGCCTGCTTCGGGGTGCTGTGCAGCCGGCCCCGCAGTGCTGCTGCGCACTCAAAGCAGCGAGCGCCGCGGCGATTACTACCGCATCGCCTTCGAGTTCTCGGCGCCTGTGACCAACTATCACGTGAGATACGTGCCGCTGCCGGTGCGTCAAGATCCTTCAGATCAGGTGGTCGAACTGCAGGGCGACAACGCCATCCAGATCAGCATTGGCGCTACCGGCCTCGACCAGTCACAAAACCCTCCGGTGCAGACCTATGCGGGGTCGCAGCGGATTGTGGTGGGCAGCGGCGCGGTGCGTGAACTCGTTCAGATCGGTGATTTTGAGGCCGTCATGAACTGGGTCATTGGGGTGCAGGGCACGCCGGAGTTTCGGGTGTCGATTGAGCAGAACCCGCCGCAACTGGTTATTGAGATTGCAGCGGCTTGATGATCTCAAGATCGAACGCATCGAACTGATCGCCCAGTGCGGCGACCGCTGTGATCTTCTCGGCGGCGATGATCACAAGCGCCAGCGCTGTTTCGGGGGCGTAGGCCGCATCGACCTTGCGGGCGTTAGACCGATGTTGGCGCGAGACGTGTGCGATGACGACTGAAGCGAACAGGGCACGTCGAGTTGCCTTGTCGAAGTGGTCGAGGTCGGTGGAGAGAGCAAACAGCAGGTCGCTGCCCGTCGCGTACGTCTCTAGCAGCGTGGCGTACAACGCAGCGGCTTGCCGGTGACTGGCACTGTGTGGACCGGCAATCGCATCGATCAGGTCGCGGCTGAGGAGTACCTTGCGCACGCTCATGCCGAGGACCCGAGTGAAAGTGTGGCAAGTGCGCGAGCCGCGCGAACGCGACGTTGACGGCGTTCGAACCAGCCCCAGAATAGAAACGATGCGCCGACGATGGCCCAACCCACGAGGGCATCGATGACGTAGTGCTCACCGAAGTACACCAGCGACGCCGCCATGATGAGCGGGAAGGTGAGCACGAGAGCTTTGAGCCATTTGGGCTTGATAAGTGGCAGGAAGAACGCAGGCACAAAGAGAGCGAAGCTCGCGTGAAGCGATGGCATGGCCGCAATGGCGTTACCCCAATCAAGTGCCGTGTTCCATTTGTTCACGAAACCCTTGAGGCCCATCGAGCTGAATCCGCGCCCGGTGTGGCGAGCGAGGTGGGGAAGGATGTCGTAGTCGTGCTTTGGGTCGGCTGCCATCCACGGCGGCACGGTAGGTAGCAGCACGAACATTGTGCATGCCACGAATAACAATGTGGCAAAGCGTTTCATGAACCGGGCCCACTGGCGGTGGCTGATGACCCACAGCGCAGCGAGGGCGATGACCGGAAAAATGAAGTGTGAGAAATATGTTGCAGATGCAACGTTGTCGTACCAGTGAATGCTTTGTGCCTCGTAAAAGTGACGCTGCATCCACACGCTTGGATCGGCGCCAAAGAACAGAAACCGGTCGATGTTGCGCGGTGCTTCTACTTGTAGCGGGAAGCCAGCGCGGTCGGCGCCGCCACGCGTTTGCTCGTAGGCCAACCACATCACGCAGTAGCACAACACGTCGAATATGAGCCATGCCCATCGCCGTAGCGGTCGGCCAAGGTGGCCAATCGCGATGAAGAGGCCCACAGAAATCGCCACGGAAATGCGGTCGATGATGAGGCCATTGGCAACGAACCACCAGACGTAGCCAACAACGTAGAGGCCGATGCTAATACGGCGTGCGAAACGCCAACGATCTGACGGAACTACCGATGTGACTGCGAGGCGTGCTGGCGCCGACAACGATTCGGCCGCAAGCGCGGCGCTATCAGCGTTGGTCTCAGGCACGGCCGCTAACCCTAGCTATTGCTGCGCCGCCAGACGCGTGTGCGGTGAGGCTTGGGATCAGGACGATGCGTCGAGGGCGCGGCGTACCAGAACCTCGGCGAGGTGCGTGCGGTACTCAACGCTGGCGTTGTTGTCGGCCTGAGGGTCTGCGTCGGCCGAGGCAAGCTTGGCCGCATCGGCGACGCTGGCGCCCTGGGCGATGGCAGCCGACACGCTGGTGGCCAGAATAGGCGTGGAGCCCATGTTCACCAACGCGACGCCCGACTCGCTACCGCGGCGCCATGCGGCGACGCCAACAATGGCCCAGTCTTGAGCGCGACGGTTGAACTTCTGGAAGTTCCATCCGGCGCCATTCATCTTGGGCACGCGGATTTCGGTGATGATCTCGTCGGCGGCCAGCGCTGACTCGAGGAAGCCGAGGTAAAAGTCGGCGGCAGCGATCTCGCGTGTGCCGTTGGGTCCCTGCACCACGTAGGTGGCGCCGAGGGCCAGCGTGGTGGCAGGGAGATCTGATGCCGGATCGGCGTGAGCAATGCTGCCGCCGATGGTGCCACGGTGGCGCACCTGAGCATCGCCTACATGCGAAGCCGCATGAGCCAACAACGGAGCGTGCTCGGCGAGCATGGCCGATGTCTCAACATCCATGTGACGTGTGAGGGCACCGATGGCGATGTGGCTGCCGGCATCGCGGATGTACGACAGGTCGGTGATGCGGCCAATGTCGATGAGCATCGTTGGCTGAGCCAAGCGGAGCTTCATCAGTGGAAGCAACGAATGGCCTCCGGCCAAGAACTTGGCGTCGTCGCCGTATTCGCTGACGAGAGCAATTGCCTCGGCAGCCGAGCTGGCACGCTTGTAATCGAATGCTGCAGGAATCATCACTTGCTCCCAGAAACAGCTGCTGCGCTGGCGCAAGCAAGCACTGACTTGACGATGTTGTGGTAACCGGTGCAGCGGCACAGGTTGCCCTCGAGACCGAGACGAACTTGCTCTTCGGTTGGGTTGGGGTTTTCGTTCAGCAAGCTGATCGATGCCATCACCATGCCGGGGGTGCAATAGCCGCACTGCAGCCCGTGGTTCTCCATGAACGCGGTCTGCATTGGGTGCATCACGCCATCGACTTCGAGACTCTCGATGGTGGCGACCTGCTGGCCATCGGCCTGCACGGCCAACACCGTGCAGCTCTTCACGGCTTCGCCGTTGAGATGCAAGGTACAGGCGCCACACGATGACGTGTCGCAACCAACGTTGGTGCCGGTGAGTCCGAGCTGCTCGCGTACGTAATGGACCAATAGGGTCCGCGGCTCGACATCGCTGTCGTGAGTGGTGTCGTTCACTGTGACGCTGATCTGCACGATGCATTCCCCTTCGATGGTTGGGCGAGGTCTTCCACGAGCGGTCAGCCCGTTGAGTTGTGCCATTCTGCCTTACGGCACACGGTGAGGGCGATACGGCCTTGCAAGTTTGACGAAATCTCTGTCGAAGGGCGCCGATGTGGCCGTTTACGGCGTGGTCCACGAAACTTCGGCGTAGATGGGATAGTCATTGTTTGAGGTGGTTCCAGGTAGTACCGCCATAGTGCCGCATGCTTCAGCTGGCTCTGACAATCGACCCCCGACGCGACGATGCCCGCCTTCCGACGTGGCAGGCGGGCATCGTGACGATTACGAGTTGTTGTGGGTTACTTCAACCACTCGGCGACTACGTCGGGGTTGGCGTCAACCCAAGTCTGGGCTGCCTCAGCTGCGGTCTTGCCGTCGCTGTCGACCATTGCAGCAATCTCGTTTTGCTGGTCGGTGGTGAGCTGCATCTTCGAGAGGAACGCAAACGCCTTCGGGTTCTTCGCCTCAAGCTTGGCTGATGCTGCCTTGTAGAGAATGTCGACCGGGTAGTCGCAGGCATAGCTGCCATCGTTCGCCGTTGCCGCAGCAGTACATGCATCGGTCACGTCGGGGAGCTTGACCTCGGTGAGCTTCACCTTCGACTGCAACCAATGTGGCTGCCAGAACTGCAGCAACAATGGAGTTCCGTCTTTCTCGGCCTGCTGAACGGCGGTGATCAACGCAGCCTCAGAACCGGCCACCACGAACTTGAGTGGGAGGTCGAGGTTCTTAATGATCTGCTCGTCGTAGCTCACATAGCTGGGATCGCCCATCAAGAACTGACCGAGGTCGCCTGATTCGGCAGTGGCGAACAACTTGGCGTTGGCCGGATCTTTGAAGCCTTCCCAAGTTGCGAGGTCTGGGTGATCGGCGAGCATTGAGGTGGGGATGTACCAGCCAATCTTGGCGCTGGGGCCAAGCTTGCCAATGTCGACCACGGTCTTCTTGCCGGTGATGTAGGTGTCGAAGTCGGCGCCGTGGCCCGATGGCCACACTTCGAGAACGGCATCAAGCGAGCCGTCGTCGAGGCCCGGCCACGTTGCCTTTTCGTCGATGTCGACGAGGGTGGTCTTGGTGCTGAGGCTTGCCTCAAGCACGATCTTGGCGACGTTGGCGTTTACAGCCGCGCCGGTCCATGGGTTCACAGCCAAGCTGATGTCGGCGCCAGCCTCGGTGGTGGCCGACGTATCGGTGGTGGCCGACGTATCGGATGGAGCAACGCTGCCGGTTGAGGCAGGCGCCTTCGTGTCGCTGCCACATGCTGTTGCAACCACGAGTAGTGCTCCGAGGGTCAGCACGGAGGCTGATCGTGTGAATCGGTTTCTCATATATCCCCTTGTTGTACTTTGTGTGAATTGTTATCTACCGTAGTCCACCTGACGAGCGCTTTCCCCAAGCCTGCGTGATGCGGTCGAGCACGATGGCCAGCAACACGATTGCCAGGCCTCCGGCCATGCCGCGCCCAGTTTCTCCCTTGCGGAGTCCGTAGACAGTTTCGAGGCCCAGACCGCCGCCGCCGATCAAGGCGGCGATGACGACCATCGACAACACCATGATGATGGTCTGGTTCAACGCCAGCATGATCGATCGCAATGCCAGCGGTAACTGCACCTTGAAAAGCTCTTGTCGTCCAGTGGCGCCGAATGACAGGGCAGCCTCACGCGGCGCATACGGAACCTGTCGCAGACCTAGGCTGGTGAGGCGAATGCCTGGCGGTATCGCGTAGATCACCGATGCAATGACCCCGGGCACACGGCCGACGTTGAACAAGAAGATCACGGGCACCAGATAGACGAATGCTGGCATCACCTGCGCCGCGTCGAGCAAGGGCCGCAGCAGTCGCTCGAGTCGATCGGAGCGACCTGACCAAATGCCGATGGGTATGGCCAATGCGACGCTGAGCAGAACAGCGACGAACACTTGACTGAGCGTGTCCATTGCAAGGTCCCAGACGCGAAGCGAAGCAATGCCCACGAGACATACCGAACACAATGTGGCGAGTTTCCACCCGCCGCTGACCCAACCGATGGCTGCGAAGACGACGATGATGAGCCACCATGCGGCAGCCTGAAAGAGATCGCGCATCGGCGTGAGCAGATGGGTGACGAAGAAGTCGCTGAATGATCCGGTGCCGCCAACAATGGGGACTCCATTGCGTAAGTGGTCGTTCGCCCACGTTGCAAGTGAGTTCACAGGCTTGACGACGTCGAACCTGAGCGACTGAGGAAAGTCGTCAAGGCCAGTCATTTTGGCAACCGCGGCGATGCCGACGATGGCCGTCATGGCAGCAGCTCCGACGTAACGAGGGTTGTCGAGCACTGCGCGAATTGCCTGATTGGCAATGGCGTTCTTGCGGCGGGATGGTCGCTCGCCTGTGGTGATGCGATCGATTGCGACGGCGGCAAAAACGATGGCGAGGCCAGGGGCGAATGCCAGGCCGACGTTCACCTTTGCCAAGCCGTCGGATACGTCTTGGCCGAGTCCGCCGGTGCCAACCAAGGCGCTGATGACGACGACACCGAAGGCCATCATGATCACTTGGTTGATGCCCAGCAGAATGGCGCGCCGAGCCAATGGCAGCCGAACCTTGGTGAGTAGTTGGGGGCCGGTGCATCCGAACGAGGTGCCGACTTCAGTGCTGGTGACGGCGACGCCACGAATGCCCAAACTGGTGAGGCGCACGGCGGGCGGGATGGCGTAGATGACGGTGGCCATCACCGCTGGCGGAATGCCGATGCCGAACGCAACGACCAATGGCAACAGGTAGCAAAACGCTGGCATCACTTGGGCTGTGTCGAGGATGGTGCGCATCACCCGATCGGCGCGCAGCGACAGGCCAGCCCAAATGCCGAGCGGAATTCCCACGAGCAACGAGATGCCCACGGCGACCAACATCAGCGCAACGGTGATGAGCGTGTCATCCCAGAATCCGAGCACGCCGCAGCCCGCCAACGCGAGGACGGCGGTGATTGCTGCTCGTCGGCCACCGGTGCGTAGACCGATGACGCCTGTGAGAGCGAGCATGCCGGGCCAGCGAAGCGCGCGTAACAGTGCCAGGACCTTGTCGTTCGACCATGTGATGGCGTCGGCGATGGGATGAAAAACGAACCGGAAGGCCCAGTTGGTGCCGTTGTTGAGTTGGCTCCATTTATAGACACTGTCGAACCATGGCCGCACGTGCGCGTCGAGCCACGTTGGCGCGGTGTGCCCAAGGGTGAAACCAACAATTGCCAGCGCAGCGAGTGCCACGACTGCTGCAATCAACGGTGTTCGAGATTTGGAGTGACCGCTCGTGATGGTGTCGCGGCTCGGAGTTTCACCCAATGCGCGGGTTGGCATCGTGGCGGTCATGGTCAGCGACCTTGGGAGCCTTCAGGATGAAGGTCTTCGCCAGCAATAACGGACAGCACGGCGACACGATCGATGGATCCAACGGTGGCGCCGGCGTCGTTGACAACCCGCACGGGTAGGTCGCTGTGTGCCACGAGTGGAACCACGTCGCGCACCTTGGTGGTGCTGTTTACTGTGCCCGCATCATCGCCATCGCTTGGTGCCGACATCACTGAACCAACGGCAATCACGTGGGAGCGCGGCACATCGCGAACGAAGTTTCGAACGTAGTCATCGGCGGGCGAACCAACTACCTCCTCGGGCGTGCCCACTTGCACGAACTTGCCATCGCGCATGATCGCGATGCGGTCGCCGAGTCGCAGTGCCTCGGACAGATCGTGGGTGATGAACACCATGGTCTTGTTGACCTCGCTGCGCAGGCGGATGACCTCGTCTTGCATGTCGCGTCGGATCAGTGGGTCAAGCGCCGAGAACGGCTCATCGAACAACAAGATCTCTGGGTCGGTGGCCAATGCTCGGCCGAGCCCGACGCGTTGTTGCATGCCGCCGCTGAGTTGAT
Organism: Ferrithrix thermotolerans DSM 19514; assembly: GCA_945861025.1. GTDB lineage: Bacteria > Actinomycetota > Acidimicrobiia > Acidimicrobiales > Ilumatobacteraceae > WLMZ01. Next base: position 3,821 of record CAMASN010000022.1, on the reverse strand, counting down.
CGGGTTTGCGCTGACCGAGGCCCCCGAGTCCAACGAGCTCGAGGATTTCTTCGGCCTTGGCGCGTCGGGCCGCCTTGTCGACCTTTTGCACTTCGAGCCCAAACGCCACGTTGTCTATGAGCGTGCGATGGGGCAGCAGACCAAAGTGCTGAAACACCATGCTCACCGTGTTGCGGCGAAGTTGCAGCAGTTGCTCACGGTCGGCACCGGTGACATCGACACCGCTGATCGTGACCGAACCAGCAGTGGGTTCGATGAGCCGGGTGAGGCAGCGCACCAGCGTTGACTTGCCGCTGCCCGACAGCCCCATCACCACAAACACTTCACCCGGAGCGACCTCGAGGTTGATGTCGCGCATAGCCACGACGCAACCCGTTTTGGCTTCGAGTTCGCCACGCGGCAGATCGGCATCGGGAGACTTCACAATGCGTTCTGCCTTTGGACCGAACACCTTCCACAATCCGTGGACGGAGATCGCCGACTCTGTCACTATCTGTTCCCCCGATTCAGCGCGCCCCGAACCGAGTCGCGTTTGGGCTGGTGAAGCGAACCATAACAGTCGGGCCTCGCAGCCATTCGCCACAACTCGCCCCAGCGGTACACTTGCGTGCCGCTTGCTGCGGCGCTTATTGCGTAGCTGCCGGAGGGCCAGGGTTGTCCGAATCGTTGACCAAATTATTCATTCATGGGCGCCATGTCGACGCCACATCTGACGAGACATTTCCCACGCTGAACCCGGCCACTGGCGCCGTGGTCTCTACGGTGCAGCAAGCGTCTGTGGCCGATGTCGATCGAGCTGTGCGATCTGCCACCGATGGCTTCCACGAGTGGCGGGCGATGTCGGGCGCGCAACGCGGCCGCGTGCTCAACCGGGCAGTGCAGTTGCTGCGCCTACGTAACGACGAAATCGCTGCGCTTGAGGTGGCCGACACCGGCAAGCCCATCAGCGAAGCCATCGACGTCGATGTGGCATCTGGGGCCGATTGCATCGAATACTTCGCGGGCGCTGCGGCAACAATTCATGGCGATCATTTCGACCTCGGAGCTTCATGGGCCTACACGCGCCGCGAGCCGCTCGGCGTTTGTGTGGGTATTGGCGCATGGAATTACCCAGTGCAGATCGCTTGCTGGAAGTCGGCGCCAGCGCTGGCTTGCGGCAACTCGATGGTGTTCAAACCGGCCGAACTCACGCCGCTTACAGCGATGGTCCTCGCCGAGATCTATAGCGAAGCCGGACTTCCCGACGGAGTATTCAACGTGGTTCAGGGCGACGCTCGGGTTGGCCGGGCGCTTACGGCTCATCCCGGCGTGGCCAAGGTGTCGCTGACCGGCGAGGTGGGTACTGGTCGCAGCGTGATGGCCGATGCCGCGCGCACGCTGAAGCATGTGACGCTTGAGCTTGGTGGCAAGAGCCCACTCATCGTGTTCGACGACGCCAACATCGACAACGCAGTGTCCGCGGCGATGATGGCCAACTTCTACACACAGGGCGAGATCTGTTCGAACGGCACGCGCGTTTTCGTGCATCGTTCGATCATCAACGTGTTCCTCGAGAAGCTTGTTGCTCGCGTTCAAGCAATGAAGATCGGCGATCCCACAGACCCTTCGGTTCACGTTGGCGCGCTCATTTCTGCCGACCATATGAACAAGGTGTTGGGCTACGTGGCGGCAGGCGTAGCCGAAGGCGCTCGGCTCCTGTGCGGAGGTACCCGCCCTGCCGATGGGTCATTGGCCAGCGGCAACTTTGTGGTGCCAGCGGTGTTTGCGGAATGCACTGACAACATGAGCATCGTTCGCGAAGAGATCTTTGGCCCCGTGATGGCGGTGCTTACGTTCGATGACGAGGCCGAGGTGGTCGCCCGCGCGAACGACACTGAGTTCGGTCTTGCAGCTGGCGTGTTCACACTCGATATCCAGCGGGCTCATCGGGTGGTCGCAGCGCTCGAGGCCGGAACAATCTGGATCAACAACTACAACATCACGCCGATCGAAGTTCCCTTTGGCGGGTACAAGCAAAGTGGCATCGGCCGTGAGAACAGCCTCGCTGCAATCAACCACTACACCCAACTGAAGAGCGTGTACGTAGAGATGGGCGATGTCGATGCGCCCTACTGACATCATCGTCGTCGCCGTCAACACTGCCAACCTAAGGAGCCACGCATGAGCAACGCGTACACGCAACTGAAGCAGCGTCTCGACGCTGGTGAGATTCTGGTTCTCGATGGTGCCACGGGCACCGAACTGCAGCGCCGCGGTGCACCAATGGACCAAGCTGCGTGGTGTGGGCCAGCCACACTGCACAACGACGATCTGCTCACCGAAATTCATAGCGATTACATCCGCGCCGGTTCAGATGTCATCACCGCCAATACGTTTGCGTCGTCGCGCCTGATGCTCGGGCCCGCTGGATACGCCGACCGTGTCGGCGAGATCAACCTGCGTGCAGTTGAGGCGGCGCTTCGCGCTCGTGAGCAAACAGGCACCACCGATCGCGTCGCCGTTGCTGGGTCCTTGTCGCACATGGTTCCGGTTGCAGCGGGCAGTGCCACAGTCGACGCAACGAAAGTTCCCTCAAACGCTGAGGTCTCCGACGCGTTCTACGAGTTGGCCAACATTCTTCGAGACGCTGGCGTCGATCACATCATGCTCGAGATGATGTACAACCCGGTGCGGGCCAAGCTTGCGCTTGAGGCTGCCCTCAGCACTGGCCTGCCGGTGTGGTTCGGCATGAGCGCTCGGCGCGCCTCCGATGGCGGGGTCATTACGTTCGACGCGCTTGAAGAAGTTGCAATTGCAACAATCGCGGGCCTCATCCCAGCGCAGGGTGTCGATGTTACAGGCTTCATGCACACTGGGGCCGAAGTTGTTAGTGAGGCCCTTACGGCCGCTCGCCCGTACTTTGCCGGCCCGCTGATGGCGTACCCCGACTCTGGCTATTTCGAGATGCCCGATTGGCGTTTCGTCGACACCATCGAGCCCAACCGTCTGCAAGAGTTCTTCACAGACTGGATGCAGCAGGGTGTGCAGCTCATTGGCGGCTGCTGCGGATTGACCATCACCCACGTAGAGGCCGCAGTTCGCGCTCGCGCCGGCCGCGTCTCGTAGAACTCGGCAAGCAGCGTTATGACTCGAAACCTCACAGGCAAGACATACGACTACGTGATCGTTGGTGGTGGCTCAGCAGGTTGCGCTTTGGCCAACCGACTCAGCGCCGACCCAACGAAATCGGTGCTGGTGCTCGAGGCCGGTCGCCGCGACTACAAGTGGGATGTTTTCATCCACATGCCAGCGGCTCTCGCCTTTCCGATCGGCAGCAAGTTCTACGACTGGAAATACGAATCTGAGCCCGAGCCGTTTATGAATGGTCGGCGCGTGTATCACGCCCGCGGCAAGGTGCTTGGCGGATCCAGCAGCATCAACGGCATGATCTTTCAGCGCGGCAACCCGCTCGACTACGAGCGCTGGGCCGCCGACCCAGGCATGGGTTCGTGGGACTATGCGCACTGCCTGCCCTACTTCAAGCGCATGGAGTCGTGCATGGCCGGAGGCGACGAGTTTCGCGGCGCCAAGGGTCCGCTTGTACTTGAGCGTGGTGCTGCCGCCTCGCCGCTGTTCGATGCGTTCTTCGACTCAGTGCAGCAGGCCGGCTACCCCATCACCAGCGATGTGAACGGCTATCAACAAGAGGGCTTCGCCAAGTTCGATCGCAACATCAAAAAGGGCCGCCGGCTCAGTGCCGCTCGTGCCTATTTGTATCCGGCGCTCAACCGGTCGAACCTCGATCTGTTGTGCCGGGCGATGGTGAACCGCGTGTTGTTCGA
>CAMASN010000021.1 GCA_945861025.1 Ferrithrix thermotolerans DSM 19514 | reverse complement strand
AGTGTCCTTGCTCGATGCGTTGGCGTCGGTGATGTGCGGATCAACCTGGCGACCGTTGGACGCAAGCGTCAAGATGCCCGACCATCCTGTCTTGGCCGTGTCGGACTTGAACAAACTGGTGACCAACGAGTGCCAAGCAATCACCGGCACGATTGCGTCGACTCGGCAGTCGATCGCTGCAGTCACCAACTGAATACCGCCGCCGTACGAAGCGCCGATCATCCCCATGCGTGGGTCGCCCGCTTGATCGAGTTCGACCTGAGGTTGTTCGGCAACCCAATCGATGAGCCGGCCAACATCGAGCGCCTCGTGGTCGACGTCGTCGATGGTGATAGTGCCGGTGGACTTTCCGAATCCGCGAGGATCCCACGTGAGCACGTTGTAGCCGGCGGCGCGCAACGTGGCGATGTTCACTTGGCCGAGGATGCCCACGACATCTGGATCGGTGTCGCCGCCCGAACCCCAGCCGGGCCCCATCAACACGGTTGGTGCCACCTCGCCAGCTGCGAGTGACGGCAGTGGGAACCAATGGGCGCGGATGATGGTGCCATCGAACGACGTGATGTCGAAGTCGCTGGCCGCGTCGGCAACGGCGGCCGCTGCCGGTGCGCCAGCAGCCTTCACCGCACAGTCGGCCGAAGCCCCTGAAGTGTCGGAGGTAGCGGTATCGATGGTGACCGACGCCGGTGTCGACGGTGCAACTGACGAGTTGGTGGTGTTCGAGGAACTGCATGCAGCCACGGTGAGCGCGGCCATAGACACGAATACCACCCGCATTTTGTTTGCATGGGCGCGGTTTGGGACAACTGCTGTGCCAAACCGCGCCCATGCGGGATGGGTGGTGGCTGGGGATGGGGCACAGGGTCGGAGCCGGAGACGAGAGAGCAGCATGGCTGTCAAAGTATCAGGCTCGATATTGCGTCGTATCGAGGATCTCTTGGGACTTCTGGCCCTAGTAGCGGCGCGCCCAGCGGGCGTACCGTCCACATCAGATTCGAATCGCTCGATCTCATCCGACGAGCGACCGCCCGGTCGAGATATGGGGTCTATGGCCGTGATGAGTTACCCAACCAACAGGATCCGCAATGTTGTGCTGGTCGGCCATAGTGGGTCCCTCACGACCATGTTGGCAGAGGCTCTCTTGGTGAAGGCAGGAGCGATCGAGCGGCAGGCCCCCGATGGACTTAGCTCTCAGATCAATCTGATCGACACACCCGGATGTGCCGACTTCGTCGACGAAGTGAGCCGAACCGCGTTGGCAGAGTAGAAAGGACGTGTATGGATCTCTCGGTAACGGTCACACCTTTCTATCTCGGGTCAATGGTTGTTGAAGATCGCGCCCTCAAGAAGCGGGCTGCGGTTGAAGGCCCTTCGGCTGCCGACTATCTCAAAGCCGACACGCGGGCGAGCCTCGCGATGGGCTTCGGCAGCGTGATCGTTCCGATCACCGAATACCTGCTGCGACCATTGATTCCCGGCAAGGGGCGTTTTGCCCGTCTGCTCATCGGTACCGCTGTGTCAGCAGTTGTCGTTACCTCGGTCGCCGATCGCATCGTGAAGCAAGCGCCCGATACCGAGCAGGGTCACCGCATGCGGCGGCGAGCTCGCAAGGTAGCGAGCGTCGGCGGCGTTACTGCGATTGCGGCGGGCGGGCTCGCCCTCACCACTGGCACGGCATACCTGGCCAACGCCCAGCGGCAATGGAGCAAGGGCAAGCATCGCGACCTCGGCAATGGCCCGCTTGCGTGGCTTACCGCAATGATCGGTTGGGATTTCATCTACTACTGGAACCATCGCTTCATGCATCAGATTCGCATCATGTGGGCGATTCACGTAGTGCACCACTCCAGCGAGCATTACAACTTGTCCACTGCGCTTCGCCAACCCGTGGCCAACTCGTTTGGCGTGTGGCTGCCAGCGGGTTGGCTTGCCCGACTCGGCGTGCGGCCGACGCTTATCGAGACGTCTCGCGCGCTCAACTTGATCTACCAATTTTGGATTCACACCGATCTCGTGCGCTCATTGGGGCCCGCCGAAGAAGTGCTCAACACGCCGTCGCACCATCGTGCGCACCACGGCGTCAACAAGCGTTATCTCGATCGCAACCACGGTGGCATCCTCATCATTTGGGATCGGTTGTTTGGCACGTTCGCTCGCGAGCGCGCCGACGATCCTGTGGTGTACGGCTTAACCAAGAACATCGACACCTACAACGTGTCCACAATCGCAACACACGAATATCGCGACATCGTGCGCGACGTCGCCAACTCAACGAACTGGAAAGACCGCCTGTCATTCGTATTCCGAGGCCCCGGTTGGGCGTACTCGAGGCACGAGGCGCAGCGCTACAACGAAGTAGCCCCCGTCGAATTCAACACTGCGAACCTGGAGCCAACGTGACCAACGGCGCGGTGGCGCAACGCCCGCTTCGATTCGCGATCATTGGCGCCGGTATGTCGGGCATTCTCAGCGCTATCAAGCTGTCCGAAGCTGGCTTCGACGACTACATCGTCTACGAAAAGGCCGAGCGCCTCGGCGGAACGTGGCGCGAGAACACCTATCCGGGCATCGCCTGCGATGTGCCGTCGCACCTCTATAGCTACTCGTTTGAGCCCAACCCCGAGTGGAGCCATCGCTTTGCGCCGGGTGCCGAAATCCAGGCCTACTTCGAGGGTGTCGCGCAGCGGCACGCAGTGAATGAGCGCATCGTGTTTGGTACCGCAATAGATCAGGCCGAGTTCGTGAACGGCCGATGGAACCTCACCACCACCGACGGACGCACCGACACCGTCGATGTGATCATTGCGGCCACGGGCGTGTTGCACCATCCCAACATTCCGCATCTCGATGGCATCGAGTCGTTCGCGGGGGCTTCGTTTCACAGCGCGCGCTGGGACCATAGCGTGCCGCTTGATGGCCGCCGCGTTGGCGTTATCGGCACTGGTTCTACGGCGGTGCAGATCGTCTCAGCACTGGTCGATCAGTGCGGCGCGATCACGATGTTTCAGCGCACGCCGCAGTGGATTGGCCCACAAGAAAACCCGGCCTTCTCCGAGGCACAGATCGAGCAATTTAAGGAGCATCCCGAGATCATCACGATGATGCGCGACGAAATCTCGCGCGGCTTTGCCGACCGGTTTTCGAATGCCGTTATCAATGCCGATTCGCCTGAGATGCAACTCATTGAGGCCGTATGCAAGGCGCACCTCGAAGACAGCGTGCACGACCCGGTGCTGCGCGAAAAGCTGCGTCCCGATTATCGCGCTGCGTGTAAGCGCCTTGTCATTTCTGGTGACTTTTATTCGGCGATCCAAAAGCCCAACGCCGAACTGGTCACCGCCGGCATTCAGTGCATCGAACCAGGCGGCGTGCGTACAGTCGACGGGCAGCTACATGAGCTCGATGTACTTGTGTTGGCAACGGGTTTTCGCGTCGATCGCTTTATGCGCCCGATGAATGTGGTTGGTCGCGACGGGCTCTTGCTCGACGACGCGTGGGCTGCGGGTCCGGTGGCAATGCTGTCGATCTCAGTGCCCGACTTTCCGAATCTGTTCATGCTCAACGGCCCCAACGGTCCGGTGGGTAACTTCTCGCTGATCGAAGTGGCCGAACTGCAGATTGCCTACGTGCTCGAACTCGTCGAAGAGATCAGCGCCGGTCATTGCACGCAGATCAGCGCAGGCCGCGAAGCCACGGCCGCGTTCGATGCTGCGCGTAAAGAAGCCGCCAAGACCACGGTGTGGGCCACCGGTTGTCGCAGTTGGTATCTCGACGCCGATGGCATTCCCGCCACCTGGCCATGGACCTTCGATCGCTTCCGCCAAGAGATGGCGGCCCCGAAGATGGACCACTACGAACGCATCTAGTTCGCGCTCACCACGAATACGCCTCGGGCGCTGAGCCTCCTGGGCCAGGGAAGATTGCGTTGATGGCAGCGAGTGCATCGGCATCGAGTGAGATGTCGAGCGCACGAAGCGAAGCGCCGTCGAGCTGCTCGCTGGTGCGTGGCCCGATAATCGGACACGTGACACCAGGCTGATGCAACAACCACGCCAATGCAACGGCGGCCGGCTGCTCGCCGAGTTGTCCGCACAGCGCTTCCCACTTCTCGAGCTGCGGGCCAATCTTGGCGATGCGCTTGAGTGCTTGCGGCGATTGGCGTCGGGCGGTGTCTTCGTTGCCCAACACGCCGCCCAATAGGCCACCCGACAATGGACTCCATGGGATGACCCCGACGCCGTATTCGATACATGCCGGCAGCACTTCGAGTTCGATCGTGCGAACCAACAAGTTGTAGTGACTCTGCTCGCTGATGAGGCCGAGGAATCCGCGGCGACTCGCAGCTTCGTTTGCTCTGGCGATGTGCCAACCAGCGAAGTTGCTACTGCCTACGTAGATGATCTTGCCCTGTTGGGTGAGGGTTTCCATCGCCTGCCAGATTTCGTCCCACGGCGCTGTGCGATCCACGTGATGCATCTGGAAGAGATCGATGTGATCGGTTTGCAGGCGACGCAGGCTGGCGTCGCACGCGGCGCGAATGTGACGAGCCGAGAGGCGACCATCGTTTGGCCAATCGGTCATTGGTCCGTACAACTTGGTGGCCAGCACAACCTTCTCGCGCCGAGCGCCACCGAGCGCGAACCAGTTGCCAACGATTTCTTCGGTGGCGCCAACGCCGAGGTGTCCGCCGTAACGATTGGCGGTGTCGAGGAAGTTGATGCCTAACTCGAGCGCACGATCCATGATGGTGTGCGAGTCGGCCTCCGAGGTTTGGGGTCCGAAGTTCATCGTGCCAAGGCACAGTTCGCTGACCTGTAGTGCTGTCCTGCCGAGTCGTCGATAACGCATGACGCATTATGGCCGCCATCGATCGAGCGCCGCGTATTAATTGTCATCGCCGATGACAAATACTAGGTTTGGGCTACCAACTTCGATGAGCCGCAAGCCATCGACTCAACGACTTCAGAGGACACCATGACGAACACTCCCGACGCCGGTTCATCACAGCGCCACGCCGCCGTTCGCTACGGCCAAGTCGATACCGAATACGCGATTCGTTTGGCCACCACACCTGCCGACGAAGACGGTCCGGTCTACATGGTCAACTTAATGAAGTACCGCGAGAAGGCCGACTACACCGATGGTACCGAGCTCAACATCAGCGGTCGCGAAGCCGACGACCTCTATGCCCCGGTCGGTCCGCTGGCAGCCATTGGCGCGTCGATGGTGTTCCTCGCCGAAGTCGATACGCAATTGCTCGGCGATGCCCCGATGTGGGATCGCATTGCCGTAGTGCGCTATCCAACAGGTCGCTCGTTCATCGACATGCAGTCACGCACCGACTTCAAAGAGAAGCACGTTCACAAGGAAGCCGGCATGGCCGAAACCATTGTGATGGGCTGCACCCCAATCGATGTGCCAAAGCCCATCGAGCAGCCGTCATGGGCCGATGTGCCGCACCCAGCCACCGAAGACGATGGTCCTGTCGTGGTCATGCATGTCATCAAATATGTCGATGGCGGATTGGTCGACATGGTGGCGTACCAAAACGCTGCGGGCGCCGTTGCGGTGCCGCACGGTGCGCGCGTGAACGGTTGGTATCAGGTGCAGGGAACCATCATGGGCGATGGCCGCCAATGGGATCAGGTGCGGTTCAACGCATTCCCAAGCAAGGCTGCATTTATGGCAGTGGTTGCCGATCCGGCGCGATTGGCTGCTCAGAAGGATCATCGCGAGCCCGCAATTGCCGACACCTACGCGCTCATCCTGCGCCCATCGGTCAACCGTCTCGAGAAGTCAGCGACCTGGTAATTGGCGCCGAGCTAGCGATCTGGTCTCTTGCATATGTAAGGCTCAGAGCCGGTTCGCCTCGTTGATGTCGCGATCCAATCGATCATCAGGGGGATCCATGAGCCACGTAACGCGGCCCGCACTCGCATTCTTTTTCGCTGTAACGCTTTTGGGCGTCTCATCGTGTTCATCGTCGGGCTCGAGCGGTGGCGACACCGCGGCGTCCGCCACGGTTGCATCAACCTCGGCTGCTACTGACGCACCCACCACAACCGTGGCGCGGCCCGCCTTCGTGCCCGATGCTGTCGGCGCAGCCACTGTCACGGGTCCCATCACTGGCGGCAAGGGTGGCATCGTCATGGGAATTGGCGGACTTGATCTCGCGACTGTTGGCTACACCCAAGAAGAGTTTTTCTTGTCGGGCAACGCTGCGTCGTACTCGTCGGCCACGCCTCTGAGCAGCGATGGCAACTGGACGATTAACGAAGGCACACCAGCGCCGTTCACAACACGCATCGTTGTTCGTCGCCCCATCGACGGCGCGAAGTTCAACGGCAGCGTTGCGGTCGAGTGGTTCAACGTGACCGCCGGATTCGACAACGCCCCCGACTGGAGCTTCGCTCACACCGAGCTCATCCGATCTGGTTGGACATGGGTCGGCGTGTCGGCGCAGTCAGTGGGCATCGTTGGGGGCGGCAACGCGCTTGGCGCAGCGCTGGCGTTGAAGGCTGCAGATCCTGATCGCTACGCAGCGCTCAGCCACCCTGGCGACAGCTATTCGTACGACATGTTCAGCCAAGCCGGAGCCGTAGTGCGTACCCAAGCAGCGCAAGTGCTCGGCGGTCTCGAACCCAAGCACGTGATTGCATTCGGAGAGTCGCAGTCGGCATTCCGCTTGAACACCTATGTCAACGCCATTGCCTCGATTGCGAACGTGTACGACGGATTCCTCATCCACAGCCGCGGGGCTGTTGGCGCTGCGCTGTCGCAGACACCTCTGCCAGATATCGCTGCACCAGACCCAACGCTCATCCGCTCCGATCTTCGCGTGCCGGTGCTCAACTTCTTGTCAGAGACCGACATGCTGGGTGACCGTCTTGGCTATGGCCGCGCCGAGCAGCCCGACACCGATTTTGTTCGCGCATGGGAAGTCCCTGGCACTGCGCACGCCGATCTGTACAGCCTGGGTATTGGTGACTCCGACGATGGCTCAGGTGCTGGCGATGCAGCACTGTTCGCTGCGCTGCTCACGCCGAACAACTCGATCTACGGCGGGGTCATCACGTGCGATCTCGGAATCAATGCCGGCCCGCACACGTATGTGCTGCGCAGTGCAATCGCTGCGTTGAACGCGTGGGTTTCGCAAGGCACGTTGCCGCCAATCATGCCGCGCATCCCGCTCAACGCCGACAAGACCGGCGTTGTGCTCGACCCGGCAGGTAACGCAACGGGTGGTATTCGTACACCGCATGTAGATGTGCCGCTCGCCAAGCTCTCAGGCTTCGGTCAGACCGGCACTAGCTTTTGCGGATTGTTCGGCACCACGGTTCCGTTCGATGCGGCGCAGCTTGCCGCGGCCTATCCCGATCACGCCACGTTCGTGAGCAAGTGGAATGCCGCAGTCGATAGCGCCGTTGCGTCGGGTGCACTGCTCGCTGCCGATGCCAAGCAGCTGAAGGCGGTCGCCGAAGCGTCGACCATCGGCAACCCCGGCTGATCCATCCGCCCCGGCCGTCACCCTCCGCCGCCCTCACTATCCGCACTCACCCTCCGCGGCCGTCACCCTCACTATCCGCCGCAATCCCTTTTGCATGGGCGCGGTTTGGGAGGCGGAATCAACTGCTGTCCCAAAGCGCGCCCATGCAGCAATGTTGAGGGCTGGGGGTGGGTGGGCTGGGGGTGGGTGAGTTGGCGGCGCGCTATTGAGTTGCGGACGGCGCTGCGCTGCCGGGCTCGACCAACTCGGCGGCAGGTCGCTGCACGATGAGATCGAGATTCTTGAGGCCACGCAGGATGTAGCTGGGCTCGTATTCGAACGTGTTGCCGGGCGCAAACTCGACATGCGCGAGCCGTTCGGAGAGTGCTTCGAATCCGATGCGCGCCTCAAGCCTGGACAACGGTGCGCCAATGCAGAAGTGCGCCCCGAAACCGAATGCAATGTGTTGCGACAGGTTGTCGCGCTCGGGGTTGAACGTTTCGGCCTCGGCGAACGTTCGCTCGTCGCGATTGGCCGCACCGAACATCACCCACAGTCGAGCGCCTTTTTTTAGTGGCACTCCCTCGAGTTCGGTGTCTCGGGTGACCACGCGAAACAGGCCCTGGTTGGGGCTGGCCATGCGGAGCACTTCTTCGATGACCGAAGGGATCAACGCTGGTTCACTCACGATTCGCTGCCACCACTGAGCATTCTCGAGCAGCAGTTTCATGCCTTCGCTAAACAACTTTGTTGTGGTTTCGTTGCCGGCCACCATCAGTTGTTGCACAATCGAAAACATCTCGGCATCGGTGAGATTTCGGGTGGTTCCGTCGGCGTCTTCGAACGTGGCGTTCACGAGATCGGAGGTGAAGTCGTCTTGCGGATTCTGGCGTCGGTCGGCAAATTGGGCGATGAAGAACAACTGCGACTCGAGCACACCGCGCGCTGCTTCGACAACGCGCTCGGGTGTGAGGCGGGTGCCCAGCGAAGCCACTGCATCGTCGGACCAACGCTTGATGTCGGCCTCTCGCTCGGCGGGCACGTTGAGCATGTGCGAGATCACCCGCACGGGCAGCGGAATCGCAAACGCATTCATGAAGTCGACGTTGCCGTGGTTGGGGAACGCATTGATGAGTTCGTCGGCGAGCTCGCGAATTCGCGGCGCAAGTCCCTGAATGCGCCGCACGTTGAAAGCGCCAGCCACGGTCTTGCGGTAGCGGGTGTGAGCGGGTGGGTCAAGGGTGAGCATGGTGTCTACTCGTGGTACGCCCTGACGTGACAAGGCAACCAGCTCGGCCATGAGTTCGGGCGGGGGAGCGGTGCCCGCATTCGAGGATTTCGATGAGAATGTTTCGGTGTCTCGCAGGACAACGCGCATCGTCTCTAAACGAGACACGAAGTACATCCCGGTGGGCTCGTGGCGGAACAAGGGGCCATGTTCGCGAAGAGCTGCGTAGTGCGGAAAGGGGCACTGTTGAATCTCGCGATTCATCGGGTCATACGTGCTGAGATCGATCGTGGTCATGGCTTCCCTTCGCTGTTCGTGATGATAGGTGTCTTGCTCGACCGTATGAGAGTGCAAAGTGTTGGGTACCGTTCGGGCGATGTCTTTGCCGATCCTTCGCATTTACCCGTTCGGTAGCGAACTGGTGGTGCAAACCCAATCGCAAGAAGTGATTGCGGCCGTTCAGCGCGGCCTTGGTCGCTATCCCGAGGGTCTCGCAATCGGCGGCTCGTTGCATCTCAATGTGAGCGTGCACGATGCGGGTGCCAGCGATCCGGGGTGGCCATCGGTGGCCGCCGACATCAATGCCGAGCAAATCACGGTGCGCTGCGGCACATCCCACGCGGTCGTGAACTTTGCTGCGGGCATTGGCGAGATCTCGCTGGCCCAATCGTTGTTGCCTATTGACGACGGTGTGCGTTTGTTTGTCGAGTCGGCGTTCACAGCGATGCACGTTCATCACGAGCGGCTCGTAGCGGTGCATAGCGCGCTGGTTTCGCGTGACGGAATCGGGTTGATGCTGCGCGGTCCATCGGGTGCTGGCAAAAGCACGTTGACGTATTCATGTCTGCGTCGCGGCATGGGAATCACCAGCGACGATTGGTTGTACGCCGCTGTACAACAGCCGGCGGGGGTCTTCGCCGGCTACCCATGGCGAATGTTGATGACCCAAGACGCTGCGGCTCGTTTCGATGAGATTCGCGACATCGAACCGGTGCCGCACACCTCTGAAGAGGGTTGCAAGATTGCCATCTATCCGCCCGAGTCGCAGCAGGTGGCGTTGCAAGAAGTGCACGCAGTTGTGTTGCTCGATCCCGACACCGAGTTTTCGCTCCTGCCGGTCAGCCAGTCCGAAGCGACCGAGCGGTTCTGGGCGGCGTCGCTACCCACCGAGCGCGAGCACATCTCGTCACAATGGGCCGACGGGTTGTTGGACCGACCCACCTATGTGTTGCGGCGGGGGCTCTCGCCGTTGGCCGCGGCCGAGGCTCTCGACGATCTGGCTGCAAGCCTGCGGTAGAGCGTCTCGAAGGCTGCTGCAGTTGCGTCGGCGTTGTGCAGCGACGCCCACGCGTGCGCTCGTTCGGCGATGGCGGCGCGTGCGGTGGAGTCGTTCAAGAGTCGCAGCACGCCTGCAGCAACCGCTTGGGCGTTGTGATCGACCGCAACTGCTGCAGGCTCCGGCAACGACGCAAAATCTGACACGTGCCCCACGCGGGTGCCCACGGTGCACACCCCGCACAACGCAGCCTCGACAACCGCCAATGGACCGGCATCGTGCCATGACGTGTTGAGATGAACTGCGGCTGATTGGTAGAGCTCGCACAGATCGTCGGGCTGCACGAAACCAACAAATCTGACTGCGTTCGCAATGCCAAGGGCCTCAGCGAGGGAGGAGTGTTTGCCATGCATCGTGTCTACTCCGGCCAGCGTGAGCGTGGCATCGGGTCGCGCTGCGAGCACGATCGCGAAGGCGTTCAGCGCGAGGTATTGATCTTTCACTGCGTTGAGGCTGGCGACCTGAACAATGTGCGCGCCCGTGGCTGGTGCTGCCGCCGGGAGAAACCGCGCGCGATCTGCGCCGAGCGGGATGAGCTCGTCAATAGGTGCGCCCGTTGCAGCAGCGTGCGCTCGCATCCACTCGGTTGCTGCCGTAGTTGCGGTGGGTAGGCGCAGTGCTGTTCGAGCCAGCAGCTTGCCCCCGCCCGTGAGGCCTCCGCCGTAGCCAATTTCGGGAATCGCGGCGAGTTCGCCGCCGCACAACGTGACCACCGATGGCACCCGATATCGGCGGCCGATAGCTGCGGCAGCGAGGCCTGTAACTCCGGCCCACAATCCATGCACCACATCGGGCCGACAGGCTCGACCACCGCGGCCCGCTATGCGAACTGCTTCGCGCACGGCTCGTAACACATCGCTGCGGCTGTGATTGCCGATGGACACGTTGATGACGTCGCAGTCGTACAGCGTCCATTCGCCTGGCTCTGGATTGTGTCCGATGGCGATGATGGTGACCGTGTTCTCGACAGCGAGGCGCTGAATCAGATCGTGAATGAACGGAATCACCCGATCAGATCCGGGTTGATCCACACCTCCCGGCACCACCAGCACTACGCGCACGACACAGTCTGGCAGAGCGGAGACGCTTGCCCCGTGAGGTGACTAGTGTTCGCCCATCACTAGTGACCTTCGCCTCCGACAACTTGAGTTATTGCAGGCGGTACTCGCACGACTCGAGGGTGAACCGGCACGCCTTGAGCCATGGTCGCTCGAGCAGGTGCAACTCACGGGACTCGCCACTGGACTCACAGCGCTTGCTGGCTCGCTCGACTTGTTTGGCGACGCTTCGCCCGATGTCGTGGTATTCGTCGCCGAGCAACGTGAACAAGTGAGTGAGCGCGTGCGCCGTTTTGGTGAGTTACTACCCACGGTGATGGCAGCGCTCAAGCAGCACGCAGTGCCGGCGGTTGCTGTGAAAGGCGCAGCGCTGCTGCAGGGCGTGTGGGGCATGGAGGGTACGAGGCCCATGGCTGACATCGATCTCATCGTGCCCGCCGCACAGCGATCACAAGCCGCCGCTGCGCTCATCGCAGGTGGGCTTCGGGCAATCGATTCAACCGACTACGAAGACACGTTTCTTTCGTGGGGCAACGGTGGCGTGGGCCGCACCGACGGCGAGTCGGCCGATCACAACGGTCGCGTCGAGGTGCACCCGGGGTGGATCGAGTTTCTGCATGGCTACACAGTGCGCGGATTCGCTGTTGAGTCGATGCCGTTCGACCACGAGGCGCTCACGGTTCACGTGTTGGGTCACCTCGCCTCAACTGTGGTGCGTGCCGAGGTTCGATCCGTGAACGTGGTCGATGTGTGGTGGTGCGCACGGCGACCCATCGATTGGCAGCGCGCGAATCAACTCATCGCGCTCACCGATCCGCGCCTTACCGCGCCGGGCCTGTGGTTGGTGCAGCAACTGATGCCTGGCCTGTTGCCCGATGCAGTGGTGTCACGCGAGATCGAGCGGCTGCCACGCGCTGCGCGTCGCATGCTTGGCAACGCATCGCCTGCAGACGTGTTGCGCGACCCCAACACGCGCACGTCGTTCCGCTGGCGTCTGGCCTTTACACAGTCGGTGCGCGAACGCGTCGCAGTAGTTGACCAGATGGTGTGGCCCCATGGCTCGCGCAGTGTCTCGGCAGCGGTGCGCCGCCTCATCGGACGACGGTGACAATGCGCGTCGCCATCGTGATGCCCCCAGCAACCAGCGCTGATCCCGAGCAAACGCTCGATGGTTGGCCGTCGGTGGTCTTGCAAGCAAAAGCGCTGAGCGAGCACGCCGATCTCGACGTGATGGTGGCGTGTCGAACCACGCTCGCACCAGCTGTTGTTCAGCGAGATGGTGTGACGTATCGCTTCACGAGGACCGACTCTGCTTTGGTTCGCGAGGTTGCGCAGTGGAGCCCCGATGTCGTGCACGTGCATGGGTTCGGATTCACGCGGCTCAACCTTCGTCTGGGCAGGGCGGTTCATCGCACGGCCGCGATTGTGCTGCAACATCATGGCGAGACGCCGGGCCATCGGCGCACGGTGTTGGCGCATCGCATTGTGCGTCGCTCTGTCGACGGCTACCTCTTCACCGGTGCCTTATTCGGCCAGGCCCAGCCGTTCATTGATCGCCGCATGATTTCCGAAACCGCTACATGCTTCGAGGTGCTCGAGGCTGCTAGCACGTTGCCAAGCGGCCGTGTCAGTTCCTTGGCGCCGGTTCACCTTGCGGGCAGCCCCGCTGTGTTGTGGGTTGGCCGTCTCATCGATTCGAAGGATCCGCTTGCGGCCGTCGCTGCTTTCGCGCAGGCGGTTGCGAGCGAAGTTCCCAATGCGCATCTGCATCTGCTGGCCACCGATCGATCACTCGAACCACAGGTGCGTGCCGCCATCTCTGCCCTAGGAGATCTCGGTGCGCATGTACACATCCATGATCCGGTGAGCGCTAGCGAGATGGCGAGTTGGTATCAGGCTGCCGACATCGTGCTGTCTACGAGTTGGCGCGAAGGATCCGGTTACTCGCTCATTGAAGCGATCACCGAGGGTTGCGTACCGGTGGTTACGGGCATCCCATCGCATCGCTCAATCGTCGGCGAATTGATCGGCACGTTTGCCCCCGGTGATGCCACGGCGGCAGCACGCCTCATCGGGATTGCCTCACGAACGAGAAGCGAGCTCGTCGCCAAGCACGCCAACCAAACGCTCACGTGGCAGGCGGTCGCTCAGCAGCTCGAGCAGGCGTATCAATCGGTCGTCTACTCACGCGGCTAGAGCCTCAGTCGGTTAGTGTCTCGTTTTATGCGCGACGTGTTGCTGGCCCATTCGTACTACCTCAACCTCGACGCGAAACAGAAGGCAAAGATGCGGCCGTATCCGCCTCTGGCCACGCTGTATGCCGCATCGGTGCTCCGCGAGCGGGGATACGACGTAGCCGTTTTCGACGCCATGCTCGCCGCCGACGAATCCGATTTCGAGGCTGCGCTTGAGCAACATCAGCCTCGCGTGGTGGTGCTGTTCGAAGACAACTTCAACTTCTTGTCGAAGATGTGTTTGGCCCGCATGCGCGAGGCCGCGATCACCATGCTGGGCATGGCGCTGGCGCGGGGTTGCAAGGTCGCGATGTCGGGTGCCGATGTCACCGATCATCCCGAGGTGTACCTCGGCGCCGGCGCCGAGGTCTGTCTGCTTGGTGAGGGCGAACATGCCGTGGCCGAAATTGTCGATCGTTGGCTTGGGCGCTCTATGGCCCTAGAACAGGTGGCCGGTTCGGCAATCTTGGTCGATGGCGAAATCGCCAGCACGGGTCACCGCTCAATCGAGCGGCACCCCGACGTGTTCGGGTTGCCAGCGCGAGACCTCATCGACATCGGTGCCTACCGCGACGCATGGCTCTCGCATCATGGCGAGTTCTCGCTCAACATGGTGTCTACGCGTGGTTGCCCGTATTCATGCAACTGGTGCGCCAAGCCAATCTGGGGCCAGCGCTACTCGATGCGCAGTCCCGTGGCTGTTGCCGATGAGATGACGCAACTCAAGTTTCAACATGCGCCCGATCATGTGTGGTTCGCCGACGACATCTTTGGTCTGCGCAGCGACTGGCTCGCCGAGTTTGCCGACCACATCGAATCCACTGGTGGCGCAGTGCCGTTCACCATTCAGTCGCGGTGCGATTTGATGAACGACGTTGCCGTCGATGCCTTGGCCCGGTCAAAGTGCAAAGAGGTGTGGCTTGGCGCCGAAAGCGGCAGCCAGCGCGTCCTCGATGCGATGGACAAGGAAATCACCGTCGATGAGATTCGCGAGGCGCGCCGCCGCCTTGGCGAACACGGAGTTCGGGCGTGTTTCTTCATCCAGTTCGGCTACCCGGGCGAGACATGGGAAGACATCTGCGCCACTATCGATCTCGTGGCCGATTTGATGCCTGATGACATTGGGGTCAGCGTGAGCTACCCGTTGCCCGGCACAAAGTTTTACGAGATGGTGAAATCTGATCTCACCGATCACGCCAACTGGCAAGACTCAGGCGACCTCGCAATGATCTTCGCGGGCACCTACGCCACCGGCTTTTATCGAGCGCTCCACCACTGCCTGCACGACGATCTCGACCTCCGCCGTCGCGATCTCGGTCTCAGCCGGGCGCCTCACCCACAGCTCAGCGAACTTGGGTTGGATGAGCACCGCGAGCGAGTCGCTACTGCTTGGGCTGCGCTGCGCGAGCGAGAGCCAAGCGAACGTAACCCGAACCCAACTCGGTTGCGTATTCCAGTGGCCGCCGAGACGGTCTCAATCACCGCAGCATCAGTCGAAGTCACGATGAACGGCAATCACGCATGACCCCTCCAATCTCCGATCAGTTGGCCGAGACGGCTGCCGCCTTCGACAGTGTGGCGCCAACCTACGACGGTCCGCAGGGCAATAACCCGCTCATCCAACGCATGCGCGACATCGTGTGGCAGCGGGTCGAAGGTTTCCTTAAGGACCCTTCAACGCTCATCGATATCGGATGCGGCACGGGCATCGACGCTCAACATTTCGCGCAACTCGGTCATCATGTGTTTGCTACCGATTGGTCACCCGAGATGGTCGAGCGCGCTGGCGCTCGCGCCAACTGCGAGCCTGGCCAGATCACGGCTCTGCGTGTTGGCGCTCAAGAGTTCGATCGCCTCGGGTCTGAGTTCAACCTCGGCCCTGACACGATCGATCTTTCGTACTCAAACTTTGGCCCGCTCAACTGTGTTCCCGACCTTGGCCACACGGCGTCCTCGCTTGCCGCTATCACCCGTCCGGGCGGCTATGCAGTGTTCACCGTCATCGGCCGATACTGCCCGTGGGAAGTGGCTCACTACGTTCGAAAGCGTCGCTTCACGCGGGCCAAGGTGCGTTTCGAGCGTGAGTCCACGCCGGTCGGCATGAACGGCCACATCATCTGGACTCGCTACTTCACGCCACGCGAGTTTGCTCGGGAGTGGATTGGCGATGCCGATCAGTGGCAGGTCGAGTACTACGAATCTCTGTCACTGTTTGTGCCGCCGCCGTATCTCGACAAGGTGGCCGAGAAGTTTCCCAAAATGTTCGGGCGATTGGTTTCGCTCGATGCCGTCACAGCGAGGTGGCCGCTCTTTCGTGACATGGGTGATCACTTCATGCTCGTGATGCGACGTCGCTGAGTGGGCAGCAGAATACCGAGCCTGCGCCGGTAGTTGGACCAGTTCGGCACCGTTTTCAATCAACGCATCGCCCACGATGATGTCGCCATTCGCGACCCGGTTGGCCGGACGCGGTTCGGTGCCGCCGACTCCGGTGTGGGAACTGGCCTTCGGATTTCCGATTTCGGCTGCCTGGCAGCTATCGACACGCGAAGTCCGGGGGCTTTTGTCGGGACTTCGCGTGCCTCGACTATTAAGCGCAGCGGCCACGGGTATTGACAAGAGGCCGATCGTCGTAGGTCTTTTTGATCTCGGATGTATACGACGCGTACCGCTAGGCGGCTGGTCGGTGCGGCTCGGTTCGCGCTAGCCCCTGCCCAGTGCGGCTTTGCGGATGCCATTCATCGAGCTGAGGTCGTACGCCCGCTGGTCAATGCTTCGGTGTCCCTGCGATTTGTGCTGCGACCGTGCTGGTACCTGCCCAAAATGGTGTGCGGCAAATTGCCGATGGGGGATTGGCGTACTGAGCAGGTATCTTTGCTACGACCCGATCTGAAGGATTAGTGCTATGGCTATCGCCCCGAAGCTCACACCGCTGCAGGAAATGGAAGCTCGTCGCAACGCACCCGCTGCTGACAAGCCCAAGCGTGCGATCTCCGAAGAGGAGAAAACCACGCGTAAAGACCGCGTGGTCAAGGCCAAAGATGCGCTTGCCCGCTCGGTGGGCACCAAGGGCGACCAGGTCGCCCCAGCCCGTGCCGCTCTCAAGGTCTACTTGCAGAAGCTCAACGAGCCAAAGCAGCCCGACGATGCTGCGTTCGAAGCGCTCATTGAGGCCCCGTTCAAGGCTCCACCAAAGAAGAAGACCAACGACCGTCGTTTTTAGACGGAGTCCCGATGGTTCGCCGGTTCAACGAACGCTCGGCGCAATCTCAGGTCCGACGGCTTCGCGCCGTTGCTCTCAACGCACTTCGTAGCTATCCCATTGATGTTGCGTGCCTTCGCCTGATCTACCACGGCTACAACACCACGTTTCGAGTCGATACCAGCGATGGTCGTCGGTATGCACTTCGGCTCAATGTCAGCGGGAATCGTTCGTTTGCCAATGTGACTGGTGAGATTTCGTGGCTCACTGCGTTGTCGCGCGACACCGACCTGATTCTGCCGGTTCCGCAAGCCGCCGTGAATGGTGATCTCTGTACAAGCGTGTTCGCAGCCGACCTCGGCCGCGAGTTGCCAGCGGTGTTGTTCAGTTGGCTGCCGGGTCCCGATCTCGAGGACTCCACCACGGTGCCGCGGATGATTGCGGTTGGTCGCGCTGCCGCCGCGTTGCACGCCCACGGCGAGCAGTGGGTGCTGCCCGATCACGCAGAGTTGCCTGATGTCGATTCGGTACTGATGAGCACGGCGAACAATCTCAGTAGCGAGCATCCGCTGATTGGCGCTGGTGAGCGCAGCGTCATCGATGCAGCGCTCGCTCATACGCAGTCGCAATTCGAGTCACTCGTGCACAATGCGCGGCGCCATGTTCTTCACGCTGATCTGCATTCGGCCAACCTCAAATGGAATCGGGGCCGCCTCGCAGTGTTCGACTTCGACGACTGCGGTTTTGGCGTGCCGGCCTTAGACCTGGCGATTGCGGCGTACTACCTGCGCGACGACGACGAACTTGAGGCGGCGTTCCTCGAGGGCTATCAACAGGTTCGCGATTTGCCGCCATTCACGGCCAATCAATACGAAGCGATGCTGGCGGCGCGTAACTTGGTGTTACTCAACGATGTGATCGCCACGATCAACGCCGAGTTTCGCGACATGCTTCCGCGGTATCTCGCAAACACGGTGACCAAGTTGCGTCGCTATCTCGATGTTGGCGTGTACCGCCATGAGGTGCCCGGACTGATTGCGGCCGACTAGATGTACTCGGCCGAGATCAGTGCGTGTCGGCGATCTCGATCGCGTGAATCGCGATGTGGGTGGTGTTCGATGGGCTGATGCCTTGCGGTAGTTCGCTTGGATCTAGGCGTAGCTGGTTGGCTGCGGTGCATAGCGCGTCGTAGGCATCGTGGTCGGATTGCGTGGCGAAGCTGAAGCGCCAACGTCGCACCTGCTGCGCAACCAGAATCTTGTCGTCGTCGGGCTCAAGACCCGTGGCCGCAAACACGCGGCAGTCGTACGTGCGGCATGCGCGCGGGCGATGCTCGTAGATCGAGCAGCGGTTGTCGATGAGCATCGGGCATTGACCGCGTTCGTTGTAGCCCATGAGTACGTGTCCGCTTGGCAGGCGCGGAGCGGGAAACAGCAGCGCCGAAGGGATGTGCGCCAACGCATCGGTTTCATCGGGTGCGATGTGGATGAACTGCGATGCTGTGCAACACGCCGTGCAGTCGCCGCACGGAACATCTGATGGGTTGTCGCCGCGGATCGCGCCGCGAATTTCGACCAGCCACGAAGCGAAATCTCCCGCATCTAACTGAGTGTCGGGCGTGGGGTCTCGGTCAGTCATCGCCCAATTAGATTACGCTGAGGGCGTGCATGACGGCTCGAATGAACGAGTGTTTCGGGTCACGGTGAGAGGTCGGTTTCTTGACCTCACCGCAAAGGCGCGCAGCTATCTCGTGGGCGGCGTCGACGAGCACGACATCATGAAGTCGGGCTACACCGGCGAAGGCACGTTTACCTATGACAAGCGCATTGACTTCTTCAACTTTCGCTACGAGGTTCGCGTTGGTGGCGACGACCCGGAGACGGCGGCCCATGTGCACGGTCTCGTTGAGACAGAAGGCTTTCTGAACACGATGGGATTCGGCTTTCGAGATCTCAAAGTGACCCTGGTCGATATGTCGGCGATGTGGGCTGATCCGCGTCTTGGTGGCGGCAGCTTGTCGGCGTCGGACAGTTCGCTCCTTTAGTTACTAGTTGACTATTGTCAGCACGTGCGAACCAAACGGCTATTCCTCGTTTCATTCGTAGCGATTCTTGTACCGCTTGTTGCTTCGTGCGGCGCCGCATCGGGTGGTGAGGCAGCGGGCTCGGGTGACATCGTGGTGTTCGCGGCGTCGTCATTGACCGACGCGTTTACTGACCTAGCGGCCGCATTCAACGTGGTCAACCCCGATGCGAAGGTTACGTTCAACTTTTCCGGCTCAAGCGAACTGGTCACCCAGATCAGTCAGGGGGCACCTGCTGATGTGTTTGTCTCGGCCGACGATACGAACATGAAGAAGCTCGCCGCTGCAGGTGAAGTTGCTGGTGACCCAGTGGCGATTGCGAAGAACACCTTTCAGATCATCGTCGAAAACGGCAATCCGCAGGGCATCACTGGCCTGGCCGATCTGGCCAAGCCCGGCCTTGTGGTCGTGTTGTGTGCAGAGACCGTGCCATGCGGCCAAGGTGCAGCGAAGATCCTGAAGAACTCGAACGTGACCATGACCCCGAAGAGTCTTGAAGACAGGGTCAAGGGGGTCGTTGCCAAGGTGACAGCCGGCGAAGCCGATGCAGGCATCGTGTTCGCCACCGACGTGCAGGCTGCTGGCGACAAGGCTGTTGGCGTAGAGATTCCGACCGATGTCAACGTGGTCACCAACTATCCGATGGCAGTTACGAAGGAAGCTCCAAACGCTGCGCTGGCTCAGGTCTTTATCGACTTCGTGAGCGCCTCGCAGGGTCAGGCGATTCTGGCGAAGTATGGGTTCTTGGCGCCATGATTTGGAGGCGGCGACCGAAGAGGCGTGCCGGTGTGCCGGTGTGGGTCACGGCCCTCGCCGCCGTTGCTGTGCTGTTCTTCGCCCTGCCTGTGATTGGTTTGCTGTGGCGGGCACCGTGGTCGCATGCGTGGGCATACCTCACCGAAGACAGCGCACTCACTGCGCTGAGGCTCTCGATGGTCTGTTCGTTGTGGGCCACGTTGCTCTCGATCATCTTTGGTGTCCCGCTGGCGTGGCTGCTGGCCCGGGTTCAGTTCGTTGGCCGCAGCGCCGTACGCGCGCTGTGCATGATGTCGATGGTGCTGCCGCCGGTTGTTGGTGGCGTTGCTCTGTTCTTCGCGCTTGGTCGACGCGGCATTGTTGGGCAGTATCTCGATCGCTGGTTCGACCTGCGCCTGCCGTTCACAACAGCAGGCGTGGTCATCGCGCAAACGTTTGTTGCCATGCCATTTTTGGTGGTCACCGTTGAGGCCGCCTTGCGTCAACTCGACACCTCATTCGAAGATGCTGCGCGCACGCTCGGTGCCTCGCGTTGGTACACGTTTCGGCGAGTGACCCTGCCCGCAATCGGGCCAGCTCTGGCCGCTGGTTCAGCGTTGGCGTGGGCGCGTGCGCTCGGTGAATTTGGTGCCACCATTACCTTTGCTGGCAACTTTCCCGGCACCACACAGACGATGCCGTTGGCGGTGTACCTCGCTCTTGAGACCAATCCCGAACAGGCAATCGTGTTGGCGTTGGTGATGATCGCGATCTCGTTCGCGGTGCTTGTAGCGCTTCGAGATCGCTGGTTCATCCGAGCCGGTAGTGAGTCGACGAGAGTGCAACGATGAGCCTGCGCGCCGGTGTGCAACTCCGCCGCGGAACGCTCGACCTGAGCGTCGACATCGAGGTGCGGCCCGGTGAGGTGCTGGCGCTGCTTGGTCCGAACGGTGCGGGTAAAAGCACGCTGTTGCGTTGCCTTGCGGGTCTCGCCGCAGTCGACGCTGGGCGAATCACTATCGACTCGAAGGCGCTAGACGATCCCGCGCTTGCAGCGTTCGTTGAGCCCGAAGATCGCTCGGTTGGGTTCGTGTTTCAGAACTACGTGTTGTTTGAGCACATGACAGTTGTTGAGAACGTCGCGTTCGGTTTGCGCGCTGGCGGCACGCCGAAAGCGCAGGCGCTCGCCATTGCCCACGACTGGCTGAAGCGGGTGGGTCTGGCCGAGCTAGCGGCTGCTCGTCCCAACGCGTTGTCCGGCGGCCAAGCGCAACGTGTTGCCCTAGTTCGCGCGCTGGCGACCTCGCCGCGCTTGCTCCTGCTCGACGAACCGCTTGCCGCGCTCGACGTGGGCACGCGGGCACAGGTGCGCCGCGATCTTCATCGACACCTTGAGTCGTTTGAGGGTATGGCCATCGTTGTCACTCACGATCCTGTCGATGCGTACGCGCTTGCCGATCGTGTCGCCATTCTCGATGCGGGCCGCATTGTGCAAATTGGCACACTCGCCGAGGTGACCGCCCGTCCAAGGTCTCGTTACGTAGCCGATCTCGTCGGTGTGAACCTAGTTTCTGGCGACGTGTCGGAAGGCGTGCTTGCAACGAGCAGCGGAGCACGAGTGGTGATCGCCGATGCGCCAGCCGGGCCGTCGCTGGCGATTATCCGTCCGCACTCGATCTCGCTCGTTCGGGATCACCCCGAGGGCTCAAGCGCCCGCAACGTATGGCCCGGAACGGTCGTAGAGATCGATCGACTCGGCGCGCGTGCGCGCGTGAGTATCGAAGGAAAGTTGCCATTGACTGCTGAGATCACCGTGGCAGCGCTCGAGTCAATGCAACTACGATCGGGCGACGACCTGTATGCAACGGTGAAAGCCACTGACATCGAGGTGTATCCGGCATGAGCCGACCCATGAACCGCACAGCAACTACTGCAACTACAGCAAGGAATCACCATGCCTGAGATCGAACGAACCGACGCCGAGTGGCGGGCAACGCTGACCCCCGATCAGTATCAGGTGCTGCGTAACGCTGGCACCGAACGGGCGTGGACTGGCAAGTACGTAGACGAACACACCGATGGCACCTATCGCTGCGCCGGCTGCGCTGCCGAGCTCTTCGACTCGGCGACGAAGTATGAGTCGGGTAGTGGCTGGCCGAGTTTCTACACCGCCAAGAACGACGATGCAGTAGTGCTCATCGACGACAGTAGCCATGGCATGGTGCGCACTGAGGTTCGGTGTCGGCGTTGCGGCTCGCACCTTGGGCATTTGTTCCCCGATGGTCCGCAGCCCACCGGCCAGCGCTATTGCATGAACAGTTTGGCGCTCGATCTCGTGGCCGATGAACCCGAGGGCTGAGCACGATCTCTTGCTCGGAGAATGGGCGTGCCTCGGCATCTTGTACGCGGCTCCAACCCACGGTTTCGCCATTGCGGCGCGGCTGAAGCCCGATGGCGATGTTGGCCGAGTGTGGTCACTCTCGAGGGCGCTGACTTATCGATCGTTGGCCCAGTTGTTCGAGCGCGGATACGCGCTCGAGGTTGGTGAAGAGCCAGGGATTGCCGGTGGCAACCGTACGATTCTCGCGGCGACGCGAACTGGTCGGGCGCAAGTCCGCAAATGGTTGAACGCGCCAGTGTCGCATCTGCGCGACTTGCGCAGCGAGCTCTTGCTCAAGATCATCATCGCCGACATCTGTGCCATCGACATCCGACCGATGTTGCTGCTGCAGCGCGATCACATTGAGCGCATGGCCACTGCGCTCACAGAGTCGGCCAACGGTGCAGTGAGCGACGACGTGGTTGTCCTGTGGCGAGCCGAGGCGTCGAGCGCGGCGCTTCGATTTCTCGACCGACTGCTTGATGCCGCCGTCGACTGATTGAGAATTACGACTGGGGTGTGGCCATCTGTTGGCCGTGCTTCGCAGCGAGTTCTCCGTAAAGCGAGCGATCGGGATTCTCGCGCGAGGACTCGTTATCGAAGTCGGTATACATTCGCGACGCGTTGCCCTTCGATGTCATCGACAGCAACTCGGCTCCGCCGGCGCCGAACTTGTACCAGTGCGTTGAGCCGCCTGGAACATGCACGAAGGTGCCAGCCGACGCAACGGTTTCGATGCCGTCGATGGCGCACGTGATCTCGCCGCTGACGACATAGAACGACTCGTCCCAAGGGTGTTGATGCGGGCCGGGTCCCTTGCCGTCGACGCCAGCTTGCAGAAACACTTCGTACCCGCTGGTCTGTGCGTCAGATGCGAGCACGGTGATATCGAAGCCCGCGACATTGAGTGCGCGTGGCCGTTGATCTGGCGTGAGGACGATTGGCTCTGACATGGCATCTCGCATCTGTTGTAGACACGCATGGTAGGCGCACCAAGCTTTGGCTGCAACCGCTTCACGATCAGCGATGAGGAGTCGGTTGCTCGGGGTGCGTTAGGGTCGGGCGCACTTCAGCAGCGTTTCTTAAGGGGCCATGCAATGACCAAGTTTTTAGTTTTCTCTACGTTCCAGCAACGGGCAGTTTCGGCGATCGCCGCAGTCGTGCTCGTTGGCACCCTTGTTGGCTGCTCAAGCAGCGGCACCGTTGTCACCGTGACCCATCCTGAGGTGCCAACTCCAACTGCGTTGGACCATGGCGACACCGGAGCCTCGGCAGGCGATCAGCGCATCTGGCATTTCGATGGCAAGACCGCCGACGGTGCCGTTGTGCGCACTGACTGGATTATGACCACCACCGGCATTGACGTGACTGCCAAAGATGTGCAGGCCCGTATGACGACCGGAGTGTTCACTTTCGACACATCCGACGACCAGTTGATTCTTGTGGGCATGGGCCTGTACCCAGGTGCGGGCACCACATTGAAGGTGTCATCGTCGACACTTCGCTCGATTGTTGGCGGTTCCGGCAAGTACGCAGGTGCCACTGGTTGGGTTGAGTCAGTTCATAACTCCGACGGCACATGGAAGCACGTTTTCCACATCGACTGATCGCTCTGGGCGCTCTGGGCGCTCTGCCAGGTTCACTCTGGCAGAGCGACAATCGCCTCATGCTCGAGCGTGGCGACAAGCACGCCTTCGACGCTGATTTGAACATCGAGCACTGCGCGCTCGCCGTGCGACTCGAAACGACGCACCACCACGGCGCGTACATGGGCGATTGCGCCGGCGCGGGCAAGCGCGTGGTGCCGCACGATGCTGCGCGTATGAATCCAACTGCCACGCGCCACTGAGGTGTGCACCACATGATTGGCGAGCGCCGGCCACACGGCCGGATGCACGATGCCGTGTTGAGCAAACAGCGCGAAGTCGTCGCCAGCGCGTGAGCCGTAGTCGGAGCCCCATTCGCCAGCAAGGGGAATGTGCTTATCGGCCAACGCTTCGCCGGGTCGCATCGCAACTGGGTCGGCGCTGTTCCGTGCAACCTGAAACACGGCGCGCGGTTGCTCCGGTTCGTTGGTGAGCGCGTGAATCGACAATTCGTTGTCGTCGACGATGGGCGCGCAACGCAGGTGATCATGTGCAAACACCGGACGCCGAAATCGAACCTCCCCGCCACCATTGCGAACCCAGGGCAGTCCCCACGCAGCAACCACCGGATGAGTGAGGTATGCGTAGGTGGTGACCCCCGCAACGAGAGCACGTGCGAAGCCGGCGGCCTGAGCGCCTTCGTCGGTGTGGATGGGGTTGCGTGCGTGTTCGGGCAGGTTCTGCGCGGTCACCGACCACTCAACGGGCATGTCGCTCAAAACGATGTCTCCTTTACGAGTCGATTGGGCTGGTGTGGGCCCCGCCAAGCTTGACAAAAACGGGGGCGGAGGGTGGTCAGTCGATGTGTGCGAAGGGCGAATACGTCTCGCCCATGAGCGGACTCGACAGCAAGAAATCGGCGGTCGAGCGGTTGCACGCCATTGGGGTGTTGTACACAACGGCGATGCGCAGCAGTGCCTTCACGTCGACATCGTGCGGCTGGGGTTCAAGCGGATCCCAGAAGAAGATCACAAGATCAAGCTGGCCAGTGGCGATCGCCGCGCCGATTTGCTGATCTCCGCCAAGTGGTCCGCTGAGATAGCGGTGGATGGGCAGCCCGAGATTGTCGGCAAGCAGCTTGCCGGTGGATCCTGTGGCCGAGAGGTCGTGACGCGAGAGCGTGCCCACATTGAACGTCGCCCAATTGAGCATGTCTTTCTTGCGGTGGTCATGAGCAATCATCACAACGCGCTTACGGGCCTTCATTGGTTCTCGCACCGGTTGATCCATACTGCGAGCGTAGGTGAGTGTCATATCGCTTACGCGGGAATCACGTTGACGGTGCAGGTGGCGAGACCGCGCATGGTGTTGTTGAGCGCCATCGAGCTCTCGACGAGATCGAAGCGTGCCACCTTTGAAAGCAACGAGTTCAGCAGCGAGCGCATTTCCAGGCGAGCGAGGTGCGCTCCTGGGCACACGTGTCGACCATGGCCAAGGCCGAGGTGGTCGCCTGCGTTGACGCGCTGAATGTCGAACACCGTTGGGTCGGCGAACTGGCGCTCGTCGCGGTTCGCTGCGGCGTAGAGCATCAGCACTCGAGCGCCTGCGGGCAGAGTGATGCCATCGACGTCGACGCTTTCGGTGGTGCACCGTGAGAATCCCTGCACGGGCGACTCGAGCCGCAGCACTTCATCGATTGCGTTGGGGATGAGTTCTGGTTGTCGACGCAGTAGGTCCCACTGATCTGGGTTTTGCGAGAACAGCCAAATCATGTTCGACGTGGCGTTGATCGTGGTGTCGAGCGACGGGCCGGTGTAGTTATGCAGTTGCATCGCTGGTTCGCTTGGATCCATGTCGCCGCGGTCGACAGCGTCCCACAACGCTTCGGCCCAACCGCCTGGCTTCACGGCATCACGGGTGCACTTCGTGGAGACAAACTCGTTCATCTCGATGATCTTGCCAATCGAGTCGAGTCCACGCTGGTTCAAGGGCCCGATCGAGTTGAACACCGCCGACGCCCACGGCAGCATGCGCTCGCGTCCGGCCTCGGGCAGGCCAACGAGTTCGGACACGATGGTCACCGGAAGGTGCTGAGCGAACTCCCTCACGGCGTCGAACGTGCCTTGAGCTACGAGCCGATCAACCAGCGCAGTGGCTTCGGTTTCGATGAGCGGCCGCACGTTGTCGAGCGCCTTGGTCATCAGCGGAGCGCCCACCACCGAGCGGAGCTTGCTGTGGCGTTCGCCGTCGGTGCATAACATCAGCTGGTTGCCCGCCGCCGCGTTCATTGGATCGTTCATCATCACGCCGTTGCCCGAGCCGAAGACCCGCCAATTACGAAGCGCATCGCGACACGCGGTGTAGCGGGCGAGCACGAACGCGTTGTGCGGCTCCATCCACACTGCCGACCCAAGCGAGCGCAGTTCTTCATGGATCGGATACGGATTTGACAGCGATTCGTCGGAGTAGATGTCGTATGTGATCGTGGGCGCAGTCATGAGGTGCAAACACTTACCGACGGCGAGTGGCTTGGCAAGACACTCCGCGTTGTCTAACTCTGGGTAATGATCGTGCGCATGGATAGCGATTCATCTCGTAGGGCCGACGCGCCAGTCGGATTTGCTCCGTTCGCGTCGCGGGTGGACCCGCGCGATGTGAAGGCTGGCAGCGTGGTGTCGGATCGCAACGGCTACTACGACAGCCAAAACATTGTTGCGGTATACGACGCAGAACTTGATGTAGTCGTGTTGTCGGTGGTGTTGCATCACTCCGAAAATCGCGAGGGTGGACCCGGGCTGCAGCTGTTCGGAACGCGCAGCGTGGACAGTGGAAAGACATGGTCGCCGCTGGTGCCGATTGATTCGCCCGACCGGCAATCGCACGATGGATACCAATTGCTGCACCGCATGGCCGATGGCAGCGAGCGCCTCTTCGTGTTCTACGGGTGGAACCACGGCTCGCACTATCCGCCGGGCGCCAACGGCAACGCCAACGACGCCCTGACCTCGTTACGACGCACCGATATGCAACTCGATGAGGGCTACTGGTTTCGGGTTTCCAATGATGCCGGCCGCACGTGGGGGTCGCGGCGTTACCTCGTGCAGGTGCGGCGCACGCGCATCGACCGCGACAATCCGTGGGGCGGCGAGACGATGGGCATGTTCTTGTGCGACAAGCCATCGGTCATCGACGGCGCTGTCTACATGGCTTTTCAAAAGACGCGCGAAGGCGCCGGTGAAACCCCCGGCTCCGAGGTCTTCTTCTTGCGCAGTTCGAATCTGTTGCATGTGAGCGACCTCAACGACGCGGTGTGGGAGACGTTGCCGGTCGGCGATGTTGGATTGCAGGCGCCGGGTGGCGAACTATGCCTTGGCGAAGAGCCGCACGTGTTGGCCGTGAACGATCGGTTACCTGCACGACTGTTTTCGATGTGGCGTGCAGAGACAGGCCGACTCGCGGCGGCGTACTCGAACGATGCGGGACGGTCGTGGGGTGATCCGTTTTGGCTCACCTACGAAGGGCTGCCACTCGGCGAGGGCGGACAGCACATGATCAAGAACCCGCGAGGTTCGATCACGCCGTATCGGTTGCGCGCTGCGACGGGCTCCGATCCTGGAGTCGCTGAGTTCGTGATGCTCTTCTATAACAACGGCCGCACTGAACGACTCGGATACACGGGCCGCCGCGTTTATTGGATCACCGTGGGGCGCGGTGGCGACGATGGGGTCATCACGTGGAGCCAGCCCGAGATCGCTTTGTATTGGGACGGCCAAGGCTTCGAGGAGCGGCCCGATTGGAATGCGGATTGGGCCATCGTTGATGGCCCTGGTTATCCCGACTGGATTGAGTTGCCCGACGGAACGCTGGCCTATGTCGAGTCGAACAAGTTGGCCGTGCGCTACCACGTGGTCGAACCGCGGTTGCTGCAGTACCTGCGCGCTCAGCACGACTTGTCGCTCGTTCCCAGCGAAGGCAAGGTCGTTGACTGGTCCGCTGATAACGCTGGTAACGCTGCACCGCGAAGCGTGGTGCTACCCGATCTGCGCAGTGGCGGTGGATTCACGATCACCGTCCACGTGAGCGGCGACCTTCGTTCGGCGCTCGACCATCGGGTGCTGCTGTCGGCGTTCTCGAACGTGACCGCTGCGTTGGGCGAGGAGCCCACAAGCCAGCGGATCACCAAGGGTTACCAGGTGTCGGTTACTGATGATGGCGAGATCGAGTTGTTCATCACCGATGGCTTCGGCGCGCAGCTGCGCCACGCCACTCGTGTGGCAGTGGCCTTGCGAATCTGGGACGGCGGCGGCCACACCGTGAGCTTCATTGTTGATGGCGGCCCCAAGGTGGTCGGCGTGGTGGTTGACGAACGGCTCGATGATGGGGGAGACCATCCGCAAGGTTGGGCGTTCCATCCGCGTGAACTTGGTGAGATCGGCGGTTCTGAATTGCTCGTGGCGCCCGACTTCGGCGGCGACATCTTGCGGATGTTGATCTATGACCGACCGTTGTTGGTGACCGAAGCAATAGCGCTGTCTCGATCCCTGCTTACTTGAGCTGCTCTCGGCCGCGCAGCCAGCGGCCTTCGCAAAGTGCCCGTTCGACCTCTGGCTGGAAGTTGGCGGCCTGCTATCGGCAAGACTGTGGGAGTGATCCACCATTACCTCGCCGCCCGTGCCGAACTCGATGCTGCCGGCTCTCCGTTCGCTACGACCATCATCGATATTCGCGGGGTGCCGTCGAAGGCGTTTGTCTCTGCCCCGCCAACCATGCGCGCGCTGTGGGAAGCCACCGCTGGTTTTGCCGACAAGGACTACCTCGTCTACGAAGACGAGCGCTATACCTACGGTGAGATTCAGAGTCAGGTGCGCAAGTTGGCCGCACACTTGCTGGCCAACGGCGTAGCGCCAGGCATGCGCGTTGCCATCGCAATGCGCAATTACCCCGAGTGGATCGTGGGCTACTGGGCCACGGTGTCCATCGGCGCTGCGGTAGTGGGCATGAACGCATGGTGGACTCCACCAGAGATGGAATACGCGCTCAACGACAGCGAGCCGCGTGCATTGATTGTCGACGACGAGCGCCTCGAGCGCTTGATGCACATGCCAAGCCAGCGTGAGATGCACATCGTTTCGGTGCGTTCCGATCGGGCCATCCCCGCCGGTGGCTCACGTTGGGCCAACATTATGGCCGAGACCGATCCGGGCTCGCTGCCCGCAGTCGATATTGATTCCGACGATGACGCCACCATCTTCTACACCTCGGGCACCACTGGTTTCCCTAAGGGTGCACAACTCACGAACCGCGGCTCGGTCGCAAACATCTTGAACATTGCTGCGATGACCACTGCCGTAGCGATGTCCGAGCAGAAGGCCATTGCCGCTGGCGACGTTCCCGCTCCGCCACCTGGCCCACCGGCATTGCCGCCATCAATGATGGCTCCAACTCCGCTGTTCCACGTGACCGCTTGCAACTGCATCGTGCACCCAGCCACGCTGTCTGGCGCCAAGGTTGTGCTCATGTATAAGTGGGACCCAGCGCGTGCCCTCGAGCTCATCGAGCGCGAAAAGGTCACCAACTTCTCGGGTGTTCCCACGATGAGCCGCGAGATGCTCATGCACCCCGATTGGGCAACACGTGACACGTCATCGTTGGCTGGCTTGGGTGGCGGCGGTGCCGCATTGCAGCCAGACCTCGTGCACAAGATCGCCGGAGCGCTCAAGCACGGTCAGCCATCCACCGGATACGGCATGACCGAGACTCACGGAATCATCACCGCCAACTCGGCGCGTTGGTTCGTCGCCAAGCCCGAGTCGTGTGGGCCTGCGGTGCCAACGCTTGAGACCAAGTTGGTCGACGAAGATGGCAACGATTTGCCTGCCGACCCCAGCACTGTTGGCGTGCTGTGCGTGCGCGGTTGTGTCACTATCAAGGGCTATCTCAATCGTCCTGAAGCCACCGCCGACACCATTGTCGATGGTTGGCTGAACACAGGCGATATCGCCCGCATCGACGACGACGGGTTCATCTACATTGTCGACCGCGCCAAAGACATGGTCATCCGTGGTGGCGAGAACGTGTACTGCAGCGAGGTCGAGACGGCCATCTATCACCACGACGCCATTGCCGAAGCATGCGTGTTCGGCATCCCCGAAGAGCGTTTGGGTGAAGAAGTTGCGGCCGTGATCGTGCTGCGCCCAGGCCACGAACTGTCGGCCGACGAACTGCGTGAGTTCCTTGGCGCTAGCGTGGCCAAGCATAAGATCCCTTCCAAGATCTGGTTCCGCGACGATCCGATTCCTCGCAACGCCAGCGGCAAATTCCTCAAGCGCGAACTCAAAAAAGAACTCACCGGAGAGTAGAAGCGGGCCGCTTAGATCGGGTCGCTGATCCGTTCGAGCGTCACTACGACTCCGCCCATATCAGGGCGGGTCCAGATCATGTGGCCATCGGCATCAAGGCGTCGCGTGACTTCGATGCCTGGCATCCCAATGGGCCGCAACACGAACACGCCGTCTTCGTACGACGCGACTACATGGATAGGTGTCGTGTAGTCGAACACCGAAACGTCGTGCACGGCGTTGGCTTCAGTGCCATCGGCGCGAGCGTCGGAGATGGTGCCGCCGCCACAGTCGACGATGCGATTGCCGCACTGCTCAATGCGCTCGCTGTAGCTCAGTAGGCGGTCGCCTTCGGGTACGGGTTGTCCGCCGCGCTGCGCACGCACCACCTTCCAGGTGCCACGCAGATCGGGGGCTCCGGCCACCAACGGTTCGTTGCATCCAGCGAGGATCAGCGGTGGAAAGTTGGGGCCGTATCCGCCCGCTGGAGTGTGGGCTACGGGGATGTCATCGGCAGCGAGTTCAAGTGTCACGACGTGACCCTACAGGTGTGATCGTCGATGGCCGTAGTGGCCGAGTGACGTGGCTTAGCGGCCCTTCTTGCCCGACTTGCCAGATGCGCCGCCGTGATCGTCGGTGCCGTCGCCGTCGGAGTCATCGTCGGTGCTGTTCGACTTGCCATCGCCGTCGACGTCGTCATCAGTTGAGTTTGACCTGCCGTCGCCATCGACGTCGTCATCGACTGAGTTTGACCTGCCGTCGCCATCGATGTCGTCGTCGGATGAGTTTGACTTGCCGTCGCCGTCGGCATCGCTATCTGACGAATCGAGGATGCCGTCGCCGTCGATGTCCTTCTCAGCGACTGCGCCGTTGGAGAGTTCGTCGCCGTCGACATCGTTGTCGGAACCGTTGCTTGATCCGTCGCCGTCTACGTCTGAGTCGCGGCCGTTACTTGAACCGTCGCCGTCAACGTCGCTATCGACGCCATCACGGCTGCCGTCGCCGTCGATGTCCTTCTCGTTCGATGCGCTGTTTGAAAGGCCATCGCCGTCTACGTCTGAGTCGCGGCCGTTGCTGGATCCATCGCCGTCGACGTCGTCGTCAAGGCCGTTCGAGCGGCGGTCGCCGTCTACGTCTGAGTCGCGGCCGTTGCGAACCCCGTCGCCATCAACGTCTGAGTCTTGGCTGTTTGAGAGGCCGTCACCGTCGACGTCGCGGTCGGAACCGTTGGCCGAGGAGTCGCCATCCATGTCGTTGTCCGAGGTGTCGGGGCTGCTGTCGCCGTCGATGTCCTTCTCTTTTGTGGAACCGTTCAGGTCGCCATCGCCGTCGACATCGTGGTCGTTCACGTTGGGGATGCGATCGCCGTCGACGTCTGAGTCGGAGCCGTTACGAATGCCGTCACCGTCTACGTCCGGGTCGATCTTGTTTGCAATGCCATCGCGGTCGTTGTCGAGTTTTGACGACGATGCAGAGGCAACGCCTCCCTGGCTGACGCCAACAAATGCGATTGCCGGAGCAAGGGCGAAAAACGAAGCGGCTCCGACGCGAACGAGGCGACTGCGAAGGCTCTTCTCGGCGTACCTACGCGAGGTAGATGGCAACATTCTGGGTCCCCCCGGATATTGAGCTACGCCACAGCGCGCTTGTTGTAGACGAGTAACGTCGCATGGGTCTGCGGAGATGTCAACTGCACCGAACGAGATTGGGCCAAAAGTCCACTTATGGAGCGACTCAAGGCGTACGACCCGCGCAACTGCAGTTGCCTCGCCCGTCCGCCTGGCCCCTCGCCCCCTGACCTGCATGGGCGCGGTTTGAGACACCAGTTGTCCCAAATCACGCCCATGCACACGTGTTTGTGGCGCAGGCTTCGCGAGGGATTGCGAGCGCGGCGAGTCAGTGGCTC
The DNA here is from genome assembly GCA_945861025.1 of Ferrithrix thermotolerans DSM 19514. Classification (GTDB taxonomy): domain Bacteria; phylum Actinomycetota; class Acidimicrobiia; order Acidimicrobiales; family Ilumatobacteraceae; genus WLMZ01. Next base: position 16,390 of record CAMASN010000021.1, on the reverse strand, counting down.
CCCAAATCAGCGATACGGTTCGAAGTCGGCACTTGCTTGAGAGTCCCAATAACCGACTCCGGCCTCTGCCCACTCAGGAGACCGCACGGCTCGAGAGGCCCCATCATGCGCAGCAACGATCAGCCGAGAATCACGTCGGACGACACAACGCCTCAGGGCCTATGGACGTCAGTTTCTCGGAGGAGGGCACTTGCCCTTGCAGGTGGGGCAGTGTTGTTTGGGGCATGCAGCGATTGGTCGGCTGAGAAGCCTTCCGCCGGGGCCACGACAAATGGCGCAGGTGACAGTGTTCCATCGAGCGACGTAGCGACGTCGCTGAACACGTCGATTACCCAGTTGCCTTCGGCCAGTACGGTGCCGGCGCCGGTTGGGCCGGTGGCACCATTGACCGGCCGGCCCGTCACCGATACGGCGATGTTGTTGAGGGTGGCACTCGTGGTGAAGGTAAGCAACGACCCAGGCGCTCGCCCGCAGACTGGGCTCAATGATCCCGACATCATCTTCGAGGCGTGGGGGGCAGGGCCAACACGTTTCGCCGCCGTCTGGCACAGCACCGATGCCGATTTTGTGGGGCCAATCCGCTCGTGCCGCGAGCAAGACGTGAACCTTGTGGGCGGATTCAACCGAGCCGTGTTTGCGTGCTCCGGCGGGAACCCCGGAAACATAGCGCTGCTTCGGGCCTCGGACCTGTTGCTCATCAAAGAGGGTCAGGGCCCCGGGTGGCAACTTGACCCAACGCGCAATCGGCCGCACAAGACGCATGCCAACACGGCGCTGCTGCGGTCGAATGCGGGCCCCGATCGCTCGGGCCCATCGCAGCAGTTTCGTTATCGAGCCGAAGGGCAACCGTCTACGGCCGGCCTTGCGATATCGGGCTTTAATATGCAGATCCAACAGGTGTTCGCGCAGTGGCGATACGACATCCCTACCGGTACCTATCTGCGTTCGCAAGATCGCGCGCCGCACGTGCTTGCCGACGGCAAACAGGTGTCGACCGAGAATGTTGTTGTGATGTGGCTCGACTATGAACCCAGCCGTATCGACAGTCGATCGCCCGCTGGCAACTCCACGGGAACCAACGCGGCGATGGTCTTCACGGGCGGTCGTCTGATCGGCGGTACCTGGTCACGCACGACTCGGCTCGATCCGTTTGTGCTCACCGACATCGACGGAGCACCAATTCTGCTCACACCCGGGCGCACCTTTGTTGAGTTACCGAACAGTGGCAAGGGCGTCATCAGGGGTAAGGACACCTTCACCCCGGTGGTTTGATCCCAAACCCTGTTGCATGGGCGCGATCTGAGACAACTGCTGTCCCAGATCGCGCCCATGCAACTGAGGCGGACGCAACTGTGGCGGACGCAACTGAGGCGGATGGTGGACGTGGCGGATGGTGGACGGGAACTGCGACTCGAGAACCGTGCGCGTTCGCCGCATTACGATCGCCAAGAGTGTGCGTCGACCGCTTAGGGTTGGGTAACGACATTGGGGGTCATTTTGAATAGCACGGTCACGGTCTCAACAGGAATGTTGCGTGGAACCCAGTCCAACGGAGTGCATGCGTTTAGGGGCATTCCATACGCAGCGCCGCCCGTCGGAGCGAACCGCTGGCAGCCACCGCAGCCCGCCGTATCGTGGGATGGCATACGCGACGCCTCGATCGACGGGCTTATTGCGCCCCAGCCGTTGATGCCGCCGCCTTTTGCTGGCGGCGACCTACCTCCCGCCGGCGACGACTGTTTGAACCTGAGTGTGTGGACGCCGGATCCCGCAGCCTCTGGTCTGCCGGTATTGGTGTGGATTCATGGCGGCGCATTTGTGAGCGGCAGCAGCATTGAACCCACCTACGACGGCGCCTCATTCGCCCGCCAAGGCGTGGTGTGCGTCACTATTAACTATCGCCTCGGCGCACTTGGCTTCCTGCACCTCGGCGAGCATTTCCCCGAGCTTGCTGACTCGGGCAACCTTGGCATCCTCGATCAGGTTGCGGCGTTGCAATGGGTGCAGCAAAACATCGCTGCGTTCGGTGGCGACCCAGGGCGGGTCACGGTTGCGGGCGAGTCTGCTGGCGGTATGAGCGTGGGCACATTGCTCGCGCTTGAGTCCACGAACGGTCTGTTCCAGCGGGCCATCCTGCAAAGCGGCGCCGGGCACAACGGAATCAGCGCGCCCACTGCTTCGGCCATTGCTGGCCATCTTCTCGAACTCGTTGGGGTCGCGCCGGGAGACATCGACGCGTTGCGTCAGCTCACCTCTGAGCAGTTGCTCGAGGCGCAGAATACGTTGACCCTCGAGTTGCAGATGACCCGTAACCCCATCAAGTTCGGCGAGGCCGCTGCATCGGCGATGGCGTTCCAGCCCACGTTTGGCACGGCTGTGCTTCCGCTGCGTCCCATTGAGGCAATCACCGCTGGCTCGGCGGCCAACGTGGCCGTGCTCACCGGCACCACAATGGAAGAGTGCTTGGTGTTTGTGGTGGCAATGAAAGACATGTTCAGCGATGAACTCGTCGAGATGACCATGGCGGCAGTGTTCGGAAGCCAAGCTGCTGGCACCGCTGCGCTCGATCGATACCGCTCGAACCGCGCCAACGCTGCGCCGCACGAAATTGTGGCGGCAGCGCAAACCGACAGCATGTTCCGCGTGCCTGCGGTGCGCATGGCCGATGCTCAGTCGGCGCACAACCCCAATGTTTGGATGTATCGCTTCGATTGGCAGACGCCCGTGTTGAATGGATCCTTCGGTGCATGTCATGCACTTGAGTTGGCGTACGTGTTCAACAATCTCGACAGCGAATTGGCCGCAATGTTTGCGGGTCCGAATGCGCCGCGGCCGCTTGCTGATGCAATGCATACGGCGTGGGCAAACTTCATCACGCACGGAGATCCTGCGCACGACGGTCTGCCTGCGTGGCCGCGGTACACCACGAGTGATCGGTCGACACTGTTGTTCAACGAGGCGTGTTCGGTGGCTACCAATCCTCGCGCCGACGAACTGGCATTATGGGACGGAATCATCTGACGCTGAGCCGCTCAGTCGCCGCTGATAACGGCCACAGCGCACATCAACGCAGCAGCTCCAGCCAGAGCAAACGGCACGCGCGGTGACGAAATCTGAATGACCCAACCCATCAGCACGGAACCTATGGGTGTGCTGCCAAACCACGCCATCTGATGAAGCGCCATGACTCGGCCCTGCATCGATGGTTCTGTGGCCTGTTGCAGCACCACGGTGTTCACCGATTGGAACGACGCTGAAGCGAATCCCAACACGATGGTCATGGCAACGAACGGCCAGAAACCTGGAGTGATCGACAACGCAAGCAGCGCTGCACCGAACCCGACCAGTGTGATAGTCAACGTTTTGCGGGGATGCGGATTGACCCCAGCGATGTAGATCCCGCCGATGATTGAGCCAATGGCGCTCACGCTCATGACCATGCCCACGGCCCCAGCGCCGCGGTGGAATCCGAAGCGAACCATCGCTGGGAATGTGGTCTGAAAGTTGTAGGCGGCTGTACCGATAATGGTCATCACGAGTAATGGGCGGGCCACGTTTGGATTGGCCTGCACATATGCGAAGCCCTCGCGCAGTCGTCCTTTCGTTCGCCCGATGAGTGGTCGCACGGTCAGTTCGCTCGCGCGTAGCGCGATTAAGGCAGCAATCACCACAAGGTATGTCGCAGCGTTGATGTAGAAGCAGGTTTTCACGCCAACAGTGGCGATGAGTCCGCCGGCCAACGCTGGCCCGATGAGCCGCGAGACTGAGTTGATCGTGCTGTTGGTCGCCACAGCACTGGGGAGCAACTCGACGCCCACGAGTTGGAACAGGATGGCCTGCATCGCCGGGCGCTCTACTGCCAGCACGAGGCCAAGCATCAAGGTGAGCGCATAGATCCACCAAATGGTGATGTGCCCTGCTGCCACAACGATTCCGAATACCAAGGCGAGTAGGCCCGACAACGCAGAGGTGGCGAGGAGGAGACGTCGGTTATCGAACTTGTCGGCGAGCACTCCTGCAGGTGCGCCGAGGATGAGCATCGGTAGGAACTGCAGCGCCATGGCGAGGCCGAGTCGATCGCTGCGGTTGGTGATCTCAAGAACAAGCCAGATCACAGCGAGTGATTGGGTCCACGATCCGATTGTCGAGATCGTTTGGCCGATGAAGTACAGCCGGAAGTTTCGGTTGTTGAAGGCCGCAAATCTGCGAGTGCGGCTGTTCACCCGATCAGTTTGCCAGCACTCGTGTTGGCAAGCAGGTTCATCATCTGTGCGCCTCATTGACTACCGTCGTGTCATGGCGCGTAGTGATCGACCCGCAGCGCCTCGGGTGCGCGACGCACTTGAGCGAGTTGAACTCGACGCACTGCTACACGGCGAAGTTGGCGAAGGTGTGGTGCTGGTCGGCCAACTGCATCACGAGTTCGACGATGTGTTGCAGATGTCGAACGGCCGCATCGAGCGCGCATCGTTCGTGGCTGCGCCACTTGCCAGTTCTCGATTTGTCGACACGGTGATACATGGCTGCGATATGTCTGGCGCAGATCTCGATGGCGTTGCGCTCACGCGGGTTGAGTTTCGCGAGTGCAAGCTTTCGGGGGCGCGCTTCTCGCAGGCGCGAATGCGCGATGTGCGTTTCATCGACTGCCGAATGGATGGTGTGAACATGCGTCACGCGCAAGGCGAGTTCATCCGCTTTGAGCAGTGTCGCCTTGTCGGCGCCGAGTTCAATTCGGCTGCGTTCAAGGGAGTGGCGTGGTGGGACTGCGATCTCGCCGACGCCGACGTTTCGAAGATCTCGGTTGAGCGCGGCCAGTTACACGGCTCAACGCTCGACGGACTACGAGGAGCGATGAGCTTGATGCCCATCGCTATCGACGCTGAGCAAGAGCCAGCGTTTGCTTCGTTGTTACTCGCCGCGCTTGGCGTAGAGGTGGCGTCGCGTCTCGACCCGTGAGCGGTAGCGCGAGTTGCGCGAGTTGTGCGAGTTGAGTGTTAGCCGTTGCGCTGCGTGAACGTGATGGGCATGTGGGTCACGCCGTTCACGAAGTCGCTCTTGAGTCGCGTGATGGGGGCAGCCAGTTGCGGGTTGCCGAGACGTTGCACGACCTCGTGCATCGTTGCGCGAATTTGTGCCTTCGCAAGACTGGCGCCGAGGCAGAAGTGCACTCCGCCGCCGCCGAAAGTGACATGGTCGTTTGGTCGACGCGAGACATCGAAGCGATGTGGATCGGCGAACACTTCTTCGTCGCGGTTGGCCGATGCGTAATACATGACGACCTTGTCGCCAGCTTTGATCTGCGTGCCACGAAGTTCGACATCTGTTGTGGCGGTACGACGGAAGTTGGCGATCGAGGTGCCGTAGCGCAACATCTCTTCGACAGCTGTGGGCCACAGTGATTCGTCGGCACGCAAGCGATCGGCTTCACCTGGGTTGTCGATGAGGGCCAACATCGAGTGGTTGATCAGGTTTCGCGTGGTCTCGTTGCCGGCCACGATAAGCGTGATGAAGAACATGTTGAGTTCGCCATCGTCGAGTCGCTCGCCGTCGACTTCGGCGTGTACCAGTGCGGTCATGATGTCGTCGCGCGGCTCGGCGCGGCGGGCAGCGGCCATCTGGTCGCACAGCGCGTAGACCTCCATCGCGGCCATGTGGCCGGCGCCTTGTCCCTCGGCATCAAGCCCGCTGATCATCATGTTGGTGAGCTCAACCATGCGCGGCCATAACTCGTCGTCGAGGCCGAGCATCGTGCAGATGGTCTGAATAGGGACCTTCGATGCAATGTCGTTCACGAACTCGCACTCGCCGCGACCCGCTACTTCGTCGACGACACGCGCGGCTCGGGCGTTGGTGTCTTCGACAAGCTTGGCAATCACGCGTGGGGTGAAACCCTTGGCGACGATGTTGCGGTAGCGCGTGTGCTGTGGGTCGTCCATATTGAGCACGCTGAGGCGCAACATCATCAGCGTCTCTTCGTCTTGATCGGGGATGAAGGTAGAGCCGAGGGCCGACGAAAATGTGCGCGGGTCGCGGCTGATCTTCTTCACGTCGGCGTGCTTGGTGATGGCCCAAAAGCCTGAACCAGTTGGTTCGTCGTGCCAGAACACCGGAGCGGATTTGCGGAGCAGATCGAACTGATCGTGGGGTGCCTCGCGCGACCACGTGTTAGCCAACAGATCGATGTTCGACAGGTAGCTGCCGGGGGAGTCGCTCATGGCGGCTACTTCTCGGCTGCTGCAGCGAGCTGGGTGAGCGTGATTTCCATGTTCGCTCGGTTGTGAGTTGCTCGGTCTGAAACGCCGCTCACGACCTTGCCCAAGCGGTCGTGCCATGTTTTGCGGTGGTCAGCCCAGCTATGGGTCACGCGACAACCAGTGGCTGTTGGTTCGATTTCGTAGATCCAGTCGCACCAGTCTTTGCCGAGCAACATCAGACCAAACGACAACTTCTTTGGCGCGTCGCAGACGTTCACTTCAACAACGGTCTTCCACTTCTTCTTGCCGTTCTTGTTCTTTCCCTCAAAGCGGGCTCCAACTGCGGCGTGTGTGGCGCCCTTGACCCATGTGCCACCTTGGTTTTCTGGTGACCACTCGCCCATTCGGGGCAGATCGGACACAAGTGCCCACACTGTTTCGGGGCTAGCGGCAATATCTTTGGAGACAGAAACAAGCTGCGACATGCAACGACTGTACAGGTTCTCAGTGATGAGCGAGTTATGCCAAGATGCCCGTCATGCAGATCAACATCGGTCAAATTCTCACTCAGCGTGCATACATCAACCCGGATCTCGAGGCGCTTTACGACGTGGCCGCCGGCCGACGGTTTTCGTATGAGCAACTCAATGCGCGCTCGAACCAGGTGGCCCACGCCATTTCGTCCACTGTCAACAAGGGCGACCGAGTTGCGCTGTTGATGATGAACTCGCACGAGTTCCTCACAGCGTTCTTTGCAATCGCCAAGCTCGGTGGCGTCGTGGTTCCGCTGAACTGGCGCCTCGTGCCAAACGAACTCGAGTTCATTCTTAAAGATTCGGGCACCACGGTGTTGTTCTATGGTGAAGAGTTCTTGGCGTCGGTTGTCGAGCTTCAGTCGCGCGGCGACAAGACCGATGTAGCCCAGTGGATTCACGTCGGATCGGCCGAGACCACTCCATCATTTGCGAGCGAGTTCAACAGCCTCGTCGATCATCAGCCAGGTACTGAGCCAACCGTTTCGGCGTTCAACGACGACCTGTTGTACATCATGTACACCTCGGGAACCACCGGCCTGCCCAAGGGCGTAATGCATACGCACAACACTCAGATGGCGGCGTTGTTCACGCTCAACGCCACGAGCGACTTCTGCGTTGGCGACCGCTACCTCAACCCGATGCCGCTGTTCCATGTGGGTGCGCTGAGCCCAGCGATGGCCACCACCTACCGCGGTCTCGCTCAGGTTCTGATGCGCTCGTTCGATCCGACGAAGGCGTGGGAACTGGTGACCGAAGAACGCATCAACAACGCTCTGCTTGTGCCCGCAATGTTGCAGGCAATGCGTGTCACCTACGACCCAGCCAAGCACGACAAGTCATCGGTGCGCTGGTTCCTCAGCGGTGCGGCGCCCGTGCCGGTCACGCTCATCCATCAGTACCTCGAGATGGGCATCGACATCCATCAGGTATACGGCCTCACCGAAACGTGCGGACCTGCCTGCGTGACTACGCCCGACATAGCGATTCGCAAAGCGGGCTCTACCGGCAAGAGCTTCTTCCACACCGCAGTCAAAGTGGTGCGCCCCGACGGATCAGAGTGCGACGACAACGAGTCGGGCGAGATCATCATCAGCGGCGACCACATCATGACTGGCTACTGGAATCGTCCCGAGGCCACCGCCGAGAGCATTCGCGACGGATGGTTCTATTCGGGCGACATGGGTATTCGCGACGACGAAGGCTTCATCTTCATCCAAGACCGACTCAAAGACATGATCATCACCGGTGGCGAAAACGTGTACCCCGCCGAGATCGAGAACCTGTTGTTGTCGTGCCCCGGCATCGCCGACGCTGCCGTCATTGGTGTGCCGTCAGAGAAGTGGGGCGAGAGCGCAATTGCGATCGCGGTGCGCAAGGACCCCGAACTCGACGAGAAGACTGTGCTCGCCTTTTGCGACGGCAAGCTTGCTCGGTTCAAGACGCCGGTTGCGGTGCGCTTCGTCGATTCGATTCCACGCAACGCGTCGGGCAAGATCCTCAAGCGCGACCTGCGCCTGCAGTTCCCTTCGCTCTAAACGAGTACGCACTACTCCGATTTCATTGCAACGCGAAGCGGCGGCCAGCGAACGTCTTGTTCGATGGCCGTCGCTTCTTCGTCAGTCGTGAGATGCGGCGCTCAGGCGACGCCAAGTTTCTTGGCGATGTGCCCGATGACTTCAAGGTGCTCGTGCTGGGGGCTGAACAGAATGATCTCAGCGTCTTCGTTCACTCGGATTGAGTGGCCTGCTGGCCAGTAGAAGACATCGCCGCCCACGCAGTTTTCGGTGGACCCGTCGGCGTAGGTCGCCACGAGGTCACCCGAGATGATGTAGCCCCAGTGGGGGGAGTGGCAGACGTCGCCCTTGAGGCCCTCAAGCAATGGTGCGAGGTCTACCCCGGCGCCCATGCTGAAATACTCGACGCCCAGCACACCGTAGGCGGCCCCGAAGTCGGAGAGTTGGCGTGCCTTCGCGCCCGGGATGTCGATCTTTGTAGGGATGAGTTCTTTCGAGAGACGCATTGTGTTGTCCGCTTTCTGTGTTGTTTGTTTGGTTGATTGCCATACGGAAGGCGTGACAATCTGTGTCACAATGCGACAAGAAATCTGCGAGACCACGGGTCGGTCGAGCGCGGGAGACACGGTTGATGAGTAATGACAATGGCCTTCGTCAGGCCCGTGCCGCCGTTGAGCGGGGTGAGTGGCAACAAGCACTCGACCTGCTCCACAGCAGTGGCGACCTCGGCGCGTCGGCACTTGGCCTCGAGCTGCGCGCTCAAGCGGCCTATGGCAACGGCAACTACGAGAATGCGATCTCGGCTTGGGAAGACTTGTATAGCCTCCGCATCGCCGAAGGCGACAAGCCAGAAGCAGCTCGGGCCGCAGCCACTCTGGCGATGTTTTTGATGATCGATACCGGTCTGATGGCGCCGGTGCGGGGTTGGCTCCGCCGAGCCGAAGTCCTACTAGAGGGCACGCACGAGACGGCTCCGCACGCGCTCATCGCGATGGTTCGAACCTACGAGCGATTCATGTGCGGCGACATGCAATCAGCTCGCCAGCAGGCCGAAATCGCGGTCGATCTCGGCACCCGACTTGGGGTCGCTCCAGCAGTCGTTATCGGCAGGGTGGCCCTCGCCCGACTCGTGATCCTTGACGGTCGATTCGACGAGGGGTTGCGCTTACTCGACGACATTGCGGCGCTGCTGATGTCGGGCGAAGTCGATCCGTTGACCACGGGGATGATGTACTGCGAGCTGATCTGCGCGGCGCAGGGCCTCGCGTTGCACGATCAGGCCGTCGAGTGGACCGACATGATGGAGCGCTGGCGCCACGGCGCCGCCTTCGGTGGGATCAATGGGCGCTGTCGAGTGCACCGAGCCGAACTGCTCAGGGTGTCTGGCCCATGCGATCGTGCCGAGGAGGAAGCGTTACTGGCATGCGAAGAACTGCGACCGTGGATGCGTCGCGAGTTCGGGTGGCCGTTGGTGGAGCTTGGCAATATTCGTCTGCGAAAGGGAGACCTCGCGGGTGCTGAGTCGGCCTTTATCTCGGCGCACGCCCGGGCTTGGTCGGCTCAACCTGGCTTGGCTCTGTTGCGGTTGGCGCAAGGCGATGTTGCGGGCGCATCGACAATGATCGATGACGCGCTCACCAACCCCGACGATCTGCCATGGAAAGAATGTCCGCCCTTTGGCGACCTCCGCCTCGCGCCGTTGCTGGCGGCCCAAGCAGAGATTGCTTCCGCGTCAGGTGACACGGCGGCGGCGCGTCGAGCGGCCGATTCGCTCGGGCACATCGCCGATCACTTTCCGAGTCCGTCGCTGCGGGCCGGCGCACAGCTCGCCGACGCACGGGCCAAGCTGTTAGCCAACGATCTGAGTGGCGCAAAGGTTGCGGCAACTGCGGCGACGGTTTCGTGGGTCGACCTTGGGGCTCCGTTCGATGCCGCAGTTGCGCGCACCGTGTTGGCCGAGATCCGCCGAACTGAGGGCAACCTCGACAGCGCTCGGCTTGAGTTGCATGCAGCGCGAGAAGCCTTCGAATCGTTTGGCGCGATGGGTTGGGTGCGTCGCTGCGACGAAGCACTCGCAACTGATAGTTCTCGAGTTGTGCCAGCGACCCCCACGCCGACCCTCACCGCTGCCGTGGCTGCCGTGGCTGACATCGCTGACGAAGCGGTGTTCCGTGGCGAGGGTGACACGCGGGTCGTTCGCCTCGGTGGCGTCACTGCGGTGGTGCGCGATCTCAAGGGCCTTCGTTATATCGAACGCTTGCTTGCTGAGCCCGGCCGAGAATTCCACGCGCTCGACATGGTCGCTGTCGAGGCTGGCTGGCTTCCTACCCACGTGGCAGCGAACAGCGGTCTCGACGACGACGGTCGACTGGCCGCTCGCGGTGTTCCGGTGCTCGACGATCGCGCCCGTGAGGCGTATCGCCGCCGACTGGCAGAGGTCGACGACGACATTGAGCAAGCAACGGCGATGAACGACATCGCTCGGCGCGAGTTGGCTGAACGCGACCGCGAGTATCTGATCGCAGAACTGCGCAGCGCCGTGGGACTCGGGGGAGCGCAGCGCTCAACAGGTGGCAGCGCCGAACGAGCTCGCACCGCCGTTACGCGCTCGATGCGGTATGCGCTCACCCGTTTGGCCGAACATCATCCACTCGCGGCAGCGCATCTTGATCAACGAGTTCGCACCGGGATCTACTGCAGCTACGTACCCGATGAGCTGGCGCCAACCCGCTGGCGCTAGCTAGCTACTAGTGCGTGCGTGCGGGCCGCCCGTGAAGGGCTCCAGCCAAGGCGTCGTCCCACCATGTGTTCACTCTCGCGGCCACGTTTGACAACACGGCGGGGTCAAGCTCGCTGCGCACTACCTGAAGGTGTTTGTCGAGGTCCCCGACGCTCGGGGCTTGGCCGAGGGCGATCGATGTGGTGAGTCCGGCGAGTACCCGCAAGCCCTCAGCTTTAGCTTCGTAATAGGCCGAACCTGTTGCCAACAATGCAGGGGTGCCAGCCTCAAGCGACCACAGGGCGACGTGGTACGAGTGGGTGACAACCGAGTCGGCCGCAGCCAATACGGCGCGGGCCAGGGCTGGATCGCTGACGACGTCAATGATGCGCCATGGGCTGCGTCTTGGAGTCAACTGAGCGAGGGCTGCGAGCACGAGCGCCTCGTGCGGCTCGTTGTTGTTTGTCACGAGCCCAAGCACGGTCGCTCCACTGGTGAACGCCAACGCGTCGACGGCATCGGCAAGCGCCGCGAAGTCTGACGGAGTCGAGGTGCCGGCATAGTGAGCGAGGCGCACGTGGAGCACCACGAACCGCTCGGTGGTCACTTCGGCGTTTCGTAGACATTCAGCGAGAGCGTTCTCGTCGGCCCGCGCGAGCGCCATTGCGTCGTCGCCAACAAGCTCGACTAGTTGGCGTACGTCGCTTGATTTGTGCTCAATCAGTTCGACCGAGAGGTGGTCGCGGCACCCGAATGCTTGTGCTGAGTGCGCTGCGGCGACGACCAGATCGAGCTCGTCGTCGATGCATGGGCCAACTCCCTGTCCCGACCAGATGACCGGTACGCCGTGCTCAGCGAGTCGCCGAGCGATGCCGCACCGAGGCGTCAACAGGGTCGGGGCGAACGAACTCGCGAGGTTGCCGCCGCCGGCGAATACCGCAAGGTCAAAGGCGCTGATGTCGAGTGCATTGGTTTCATGCCATGTCTCAACGACGGTTCCCGACCACGGAGTTGCTCGACCGTTGATCGTCGGCATCTGCCCGTCGGAAATGATTTCAACCGCTGCGGTCGGATATCCGGCTCGCACGCGTGAGATTACTGCTTCGCTGATGGCGTCATCGCCGAAGTTGCCGACACCACCCGGCACCACGATGAGTACTCGCGGCCCGGCGGCGGCCGCGCTGATGGCCTGGGTCGCGACGTGATCCGGCCATGGGACATGCCACGCGGCGTCGGCGTGCTCGACAAACTTGGCGGCGCCGGGTGATGCCCAAAGAACGCCAACCGCAGCGTGCGCAGACACGATTGCGAACTGGTCGAAGTCGGGCTCGTCGTAGAGGTGGCTACGCGCAACGCGACGCTCGAGCGCGCCCTGATCGGTGACCCGGCTGCTGTGCCTCAGCGGGGACAATCGATAGCGCCCTAAGACTGTGGGCACGTATGCCAAGAGGCCGCCGCGGCGCAGGCATCGCAGCAGCAACTCAAGATCGTCGACCCAACCACCGAGTTGCGGGTCGGTTGCGTATCCGCCGAGGGCGATGACAGCATCGACATCGATCACTGCCATCGAGTCGAAGGAGTGGCCGAGGCTCAGGCTTTCTCGCGATGGGGCATAGGAGAAAGCCATCCACTGCGACTCATCGGGAGTAGCCGCAATGACCTGACCGTACGCGATGGTTGAACCGAGCGCAGCGGCAACGGCGTACATCTCGGCGACGCCATCGGGTAGAGCGCGATTGTCGGCATCGAGCACCAACGCATGACGTGTGGGGCATGCCGCCAACAGCACATTTCGAGCACGGGCCAAGTTCAGGTTCGATACCGACCGGATCACCTTGATCTGCGGATCGCCGCTCAACGACGCCAGCAGCTGATCCGTCTCGTCGGTGGACCCATCGTCGAAGATCAGGATCTGTCCGGCACGCTCATGTGGCACAGCCAACAGCGAGGCTCGAGCAGATGCCAATGCTTCGGGGAGCCAGCCAGCGTGGTTCCAGGTGATGATGATCACGCTGAGTCCATCGGTGCGTGATGTGATCGGGTCGATGGTTGCCATCAGCCGTTCGAATGCGGCGTCGCGGGCCGCTGCCGAGGCAATCTCGCCAACGATCTTGGTCGCTTGGCTGACGCTTGCCGCTGCCGAGCGAGACTCTGCGGCAGTGCTTGCGAGCTCGTGGCGAAGCGCCACGATCTGATGCTGTGCATCGATCAGCCGATGCTTGGTTTCCACAATCTGCTCGTTGAGCATCGCGGCAACGTTGTCGAGGGCGACTCGCAGGCTCTGGCTTTCGGACAACGCCTGATGGGCGACGGCGTCGAGGTGGGTTGGAAGCGAAGAGGTGATCTCGTTGATGTACTCGGTACGTACCGGCGTAAGGCGGATGCGGCTCAACCAGATTCGCAGTCGGGTGAGGCGGCTCATGAGTGCGCTGCTAGCGCTTGGTTGCGTTCGCGGCTGCCCGTAACAACCAATTGCACGGCCGCTTGATGGCACCGCTGCAGTTGCTCGGCGCCCGGGTAGCCGCGTTCGGTCTCGGCTAACCCCATGACGAGTGCTCCCGCTATCGGCCCGAGCTCATTTCGAAGCTGCTCCGCGCGGGCGTCTGTCGTGATCTGGAGGGGTACGCAACCGTGCGTGATTGCCTCAAGCAACGGCACACCTTCGAGATATGGGGCATCGGACCACCAGCAACGCATGGCGGAGGAGTTCAGCAAGCGCTGCACGGCATGAGGCGGCAATCCGGGAGTGATCGCATCGAGCAACATCACGGCGCCGCGACCCCAACCTTCGCTGAGTAGCGAAGCAATGTGCGCCGGTCCGTGCGCGACTCGTTGGGCAATGCTCCATCGCAACGGGCGTGCGGTGCCGACGTTTGAGTCGCACAACTGGTGACGCATCGCAGCAGGCACAAGTAGCGGCTGCGCATGGCCACCCCAACCGCGTGCAATGCCGATGTCGACTCGGCTACGTGTGATGTTGAGCGCGTCCGAGTCGGCCAGACCGGCGCGTTGGCCGTAGAGGCCGCGGGCCCGACAGTCGAACCAGGCCTCAGCAAGGTCGGGACGCAGCGGCGCGATTCGGTCGAGCATCGATTCCATATTCGAGGGCCAGAGGACTTCGTAGTGAGGATGGTCGCCCGGGAGAGCGGCGACGAGATCATCTGTAGCAAACGTGGCGGGCACGAGCCGCCGAATCGCCTCGGCCGACAGCCGTGCCTCAAACGTCTCAAGCGCCGCGTCGCCACCATCTACCACCAGGGCGGTCATCGTCATGAGGCATTTCGTGCAACGCCCACAGTTGCGCCGCTGGTTACCCGCCCAACAGATCTTGATCTGACGAGCCAAGTTGGGTTCGCTGCCCACCAGCGCCACTTTGTCATTGCGGCTCAGCGTGCGTTGCGTAGTCAGCACCTTGGTGCGGTCGGTGCTCCAACCTTCGTCGAGTTCTGGGGTGCTGCCGTGCGGCTTGCGGTATTTGTCGTTCAACGTCGACGAGATGAGCAGCATTTCCAACAATGGTCCGAGGGCCAGAGCGGTACTGATCAGAACAGTTCCGAAGGACCGTTCCCAGTTGATGAACCGCTCGACCTCGGCACGAAGATTCGTGGTCAGTGCAATCAATGGAAGGCCGACTGAAGCAGCTGCTCGTTGGGTGTCGAGCAACACCATCGCGGCAACCGACGGCGAATGGTTCGGCTCGAGATCGGCGACGCTCAACAGGTGGGTGACCCGTGGCCCGATGCCTCGCATTGATTCGATCAACGTGGCGGTGGAATCAATTCCTCGGGTGAACAAGAGCCCGGTGCCGTGACCCGCTGCGAACGGTTGCGCAGCGGAGGTGGTCTCGATGTTGGGCGACCGCCAGCGCCACCAGTCGTTACACAACGTCGCCGCATGTGTGGCGCCACGTAATTGAGTGGGCGATACGGTTCCCTCGATCGTGAGATCTTCTCCGACCGCGGCGGCGACCAATGTTGCGACTGGCAACCATGGGCTCATGCCGAGATCAAGAAGACCTTCATATGCTCGGGGGACGCCCACCCACCACTGATGGCATTCGCCGCCGAATTCGACTTGGGTGACCACTCGGCTCTCAGCGCCGTGATGCTCGAGGCGAGGTAGGGCTATTTTCACAGATGGATTCTAAACCTCGAGCTGCTGCACGGGCTTGATGCTGCTGTTTTTGGTTCTACGGCGGGGCACCGCGCGCGATGGGTTAGGCGACGTTGGTCCAGTTTTGGGTAGGGCTGTGCGCTGGTGCTGGCTCGGGTGGTGAGCCGGGTGGCGGTGCGCCCGTTGGTGCGGGTGGTGTGCCTGGTTGGGATCGTTGTGTTGGTTCGGGTTTTCGGTTGTTGGCGCCGTGGGGTGGGCAGTTGATGGTGGTGCCGTTGGGGAGGTTGATTTGGGTGTTGTTGGCGTTGCCGGTGATGGTGGTGCCGGGTTTGTGGCGTTGTTGGTGGTGGAATGGGCACAGGAGCCATTCGTTGTTGATGTTGGTGGTGCCGCCGTGTTGCCATTGGATGATGTGGTCGATTTCGCACCATGCGGCGGGGGTGGTGCAGCCGTTGTAGCGGCAGTGGCCGTCTCGGGCGACGAGTGCGAGGTAGTGGTCGTGGGTGGCGTATCGGGTTTGGCGTCCGAGGTCGAGGATTTTGGAGCCGGCCATGATGATGCGTTGCAGTGTTGCGTTTTTGGCGAGTTCGCGTACGACGTGGGCTGGGATGCGGTCTCCCCAGGGTGTGTGGCCGGGTTCGTTGGTTACACCGGTGAAGCCGTCGACGGGGATGACGATCACAATGTTGGGGTTGGCGCGGCCGGGTATGAGTTGGCCGGAGTTGTAGAGCTGGGCGAGTGCGATGGCACCGTCGGCGAGGCGTTGTGTGTTGGTGCGTGTGTCGTCTTCGACTGGTTCGCCGGCTGCATGGTTGATTGCGTTGAGGAGTTGGCGTGCTTGAAGTACGGGAAGGGTGATTGATGTGGTGATCATTCCGTCGCATGCCACGGTGTTGGTTACTGATCGTGCGTTGTGGCGGCGGGTGTGGGCTTGTTCTTCGGTTTCTGTGGACAGGATTTCGCGCCAGCGTGATGCGGCTTGTTTGGCTTCGCGTGGTGTCGCGCCTTCGGATGCCGAAACCAAGTCGGCGATGTCGGCTTGGGTGGCGGTGTCTGGTGGGTTGTTGACGGCGTCGGCTAACGCATCGGCAGCATCGGGTGACACAGCACCACTGTTGACAGCGTCGGCGAGGTCTTTTGATTTGTTGAGTGCGTTACCGTGTTGTTCTTTGCGTTTCGCGTCGTTGTAGGACGTTTTGGTTGTGCCGGCTAACCAGTCGGCGATGTTGCGTGCACCGGTGCCTGCCCAGTCGTTGTTGGTGGTGGCGTCGGCGATGAGGGTTGATTGGGCGACGCGGACGCGGTCGAGGAGTT